>NZ_JAPJIU010000027.1:0-14767 GCF_026241915.1 Stenotrophomonas sp. RIT-551
GCTGACGGTGCGCGGCAATGATGATGACCGTCATCTTAGATGTCAACGGTTTGATGATGGTGGTCATCTATCGTGGTAAAGTGCGCTTCACCAAGGCAGAGCGCGAAGAGAGACCGGGTCATGAAGGTCACCAAGGCACAGGCGCAGGCCAACCGGGCGCACATCGTCGACACCGCCTCCACGCTGTTCCGGGAGCGGGGCTACGACGGCGTGGGCGTGGCCGATCTGATGGCGGCCGCCGGCTTCACCCACGGCGGCTTCTACAAGCACTTCGGGTCGAAGGCCGACCTGATGGCCGAGGCGGCGAGCTGCGGCCTGGCCAAATCGGCCGAGGCCGCGACCTGCACGGACCGGGAGAGCTTCGTGCGCTACTACCTTTCCCGCGAGCACCGGGACGCGCCAGGCCAGGGCTGCACCATGGCAGCGCTGTGCACCGACGCGGCGCGTCAGCCGGCGGGGGTCAAGGCGGCCTTTGCGGCAGGCATCGAGGCGCAGCTGGCGGTTGCTTCCACGCCGGAAGAGCAGTCCGACGCCGCCACCGCCGAACAGGCGCGCGCGCGGCGGATCGCCTTGATGGCCCAGGCTGTCGGGGCGATGGTGCTGTCCCGGTCCTGCCCGGACGATTCGGCGCTGGCGGACGAACTTCTGGATGTCTGCCGGGCGGATGTGCTGGCGCGGATGTCAGGGGCGTCTGCGCCCTGACGCGTGTCGGGCGAGCACCATGCGATGGTGAACCCATACCCGATTGGTCACTATTTGCCCGCTCTATCTGGCAGCGCTACCCTTGCGGTATGTCTATTTCAACCTCCGCAGTGCCCGATGCCGGGCGTGGCCCCGCCGAGCACGATGTGCGCACCCAGATCATCGAGGCGGCCACCGCGCACTTCAGCCATTACGGCTACGACAAGACCACGGTGTCCGACCTGGCCAAAGCCATCGGCTTTTCCAAGGCGTACATCTACAAGTTCTTTACCTCCAAGCAGGCGATCGGTGAGGTGATCTGCGCCAACTGCCTCAGCCAGATCGAACGCGATGTAGATGACGCGTTGGAAGGGATCCAGGCGCCGCCGGAGAGGCTCCGCGCGCTGTTCACCGTGATTGTGGCGTCCAGTCTTCGCCTGTTCCTCCAGGACCGGCGACTGTATGAGATCGCGGTCGCGGCCGCGACGGACGATTGGCCCTCCGTCCAGGCGTACAAGCACCGCATCCGCCAGCGGGTGGAGGACATTGTCCAGGAAGGTCGCGCTGCCGGGGTGTTCGAGAGCACGACACCGTTGGGCGACACCAGCCGCGCCGTCTACCAGGTTCTGGTGCCTTACCTGAACCCGGTGACGCTGCCCCACGTATCGGCCCTGCATGCGGAAGCGCCTGAGGCGTTGCACCAACTGGTCCTGCGGAGCCTTGCGATTCCATCTTAGTGACTATTGACTGGATTGGTCACTAGGAACAGAATGCGCCCGGATACCCCACTCCGGAAGACCGTATGCGGCGCCGTTCTGTACTCACAGCCATTTCCTGTGTTGTTCCGTTGTTCCTTGTGGCCTGCAGCAAGCCGGGTGAAAGCGACCCCCGGACCGCGCCGCCGATCGTCCGGGTGGCGCAGGTGCAGCCGGGCGCGGGAAACGCGCGCACCTTTACCGGCACCATCGCCGCACGGGTGCAGAGCGATCTGGCCTTCCGGGTGGGAGGCAAGGTCACTGAGCGCCGCGTTGAGACGGGGCAGACGGTCAAGCGCGGCGACGTGCTCTATCGGATGGATCCGCTCGACCTGAACCTGGCTGCCGCTTCCCAGCAGCAGGCCGTCATCGCGGCCCGTGCGCAGAGCGTGCAGGCCACGGCCGACGAGGCGCGCTATCGCGACCTGGCAGCCAAGGGCGTGGTGTCGCGCTCGGCCTACGATCAGATGAAGGCGGCGGCAGACGCGGCGGCTGCGCAGCTCAGGGCGGCCGACGCCCAGGCCCGGGTGGCACGCAACGCCAGTCAGTACACCTCGCTTGTTGCCGATGCCGATGGGGTGGTCATGGCCGTTCTGGCCGAGCCCGGCCAGGTAGTGGCGGCGGGGCAGATCGTCGCCCGGCTTGCCCGTGCGGGCAGTCGGGAAGCCGTGGTCCAACTGCCCGAGACGCTTCGCCCGCAGATCGGCTCGGCCGCATCGGCGTCGTTGTTTGGTGCGCGCGTTTCGATGCCGGCACGGTTGCGCGTGCTCTCCGAATCGGCAGACCCTGCAACCCGCACCTTTGAAGCCCGCTACACCCTGGAGGACGGCAACACCGCATTGCCGCTGGGGTCTACCGTGACGGTAGCGGTTGAAGGCACCGCAGGTGAGGCGGGGGGCGTTGAGGTCCCGTTGGGCGCGGTGTTTGATCCTGGCACCGGAACCGGCGTCTGGGTCATCGGGGGCGAGCCACCCAGCGCCCGTTGGACGCCGGTAGTGGTCAAGCGGCTGGGGGACGACCTGGCCCTGGTTGAGGGCGCGTTGAAAGCATCCGACCGCGTGGCCGCGCTGGGCGCGCACCTGCTCCACGAAGGGCAGGTGGTTCGTCTGGCCGATACCGCCACGGCCACCGCCACAGCGGGCAAGGGAGCCCACCCGTGAGTGGGTTCAACCTGTCGGCGCTTGCGGTGCGCGAGCGCGCCATCACGGTTTTTCTGATCTTCCTGGTCTCGGTTGCCGGCATCGTGTCGTTCTTCCAGTTGGGCCGCGCAGAAGACCCGGCATTCACCGTGAAGGTGATGACCGTGGTGACGGCCTGGCCGGGGGCCACGCCCACGGAGATGCAGGACCAGGTGGCCGAGAAGCTGGAAAAGCGCCTGCAGGAGCTGCGCTGGTATGACCGCAGTGAAACGTATACGCGTCCCGGCTTGTCGTTCACCACGCTGACCCTGCAGGACGGCACGCCCCCGTCCGCGGTGCAGGAGGAGTTCTACCAGGCGCGCAAGAAGATGGCCGACGAAGCCGCGAACCTGCCCGCAGGCGTGATCGGCCCGATGGTCAATGACGAATATGCCGATGTCACGTTTGCGCTGTTCGCATTGAAGGCCAAGGGCGAACCATTCCGCGTGCTTGCACGCGACGCCGAAACCCTTCGTCAGCGCCTGCTGCATGTTCCCGGCGTCAAGAAGGTCAACATCATTGGCGAGCAGTCCGAGCGGATCTATGTGGAACTTTCCCACGAACGCCTGGCAAACCTGGGGATCACGCCGCAGGCAGTGTTCGCGGCGCTGAACGGCCAGAACGCGTTGACGCCCGCCGGCTCCGTGGAGGCCAAGGGCCCGCAGATCTTCATCCGCCTCGACGGCGCGCTGGATCAGCTGCAGAAGATCCGCGATACCCCCATCGTTGCGCAGGGCAGAACACTGAAGTTGCAGGACATCGCCACCGTGAAGCGTGGCTATGATGATCCGTCGACCTTCATGATCCGCAACGGGGGCGAGCCGGCCATGCTGCTGGGGATCGTCATGCGTGACGGCTGGAACGGCCTGGATCTGGGCGCCTCGCTCGACACCGAGGTCAAGAAGATCAACGACGGCCTCCCGGTGGGGATGGCCTTGGAGAAGGTCACCGACCAGGCGGTGAACATCAGCGCGTCGGTGGACGAGTTCATGATGAAGTTCTTCGTCGCGCTGCTGGTGGTGATGGTGGTGTGCTTCGTCAGCATGGGCTGGCGGGTAGGCATCGTGGTGGCAGCTGCCGTACCGCTGACGCTGGCCACTGTGTTCCTGGTGATGGCGGCCACCGGAAAGAATTTTGACCGCATCACGCTGGGCTCGCTGATCCTGGCCCTGGGGTTGCTGGTCGACGACGCGATCATTGCCATCGAAATGATGGTGGTGAAGATGGAGGAGGGCTACAGCCGGGTCAAGGCATCGGCCTACGCGTGGAGTCATACGGCAGCGCCCATGCTGGCCGGCACCCTGGTGACGGCCGTGGGCTTCATGCCCAATGGCTTTGCCCGGTCCACCGCCGGTGAATACACCAGCAACATGTTCTGGATCGTCGGCATTGCGCTGATCGTGTCGTGGGTAGTCGCGGTGTTCTTCACGCCGTACCTGGGCGTGAAGCTTCTGCCTGACCTGAAGGCAGTGGAGGGCGGTCACAGCAGTCTCTACGACACGCCGCGCTACAACCGCTTCCGTTCGATCCTGGCGCGTGTGATTGCGCGCAAGTGGCTCGCCGCAGGGTCGGTGATCGGCCTGTTCGTGCTTTCGGTGGCTGGCATGGGGGCGGTGAAGAAGCAGTTCTTCCCCATTTCCGATCGCCCGGAGGTACTGGTCGAGGTGCAGATGCCCTATGGCACCGCCATCGAACAGACCAGCCTGGCGGCCAGGAAGGTCGAAACGTGGCTGTCGGCGCAGGCGGAATCGAAGATCGTCACGGCCTACATCGGCCAGGGTGCGCCGCGCTTCTACCTCGCCATTTCGCCGGAGCTGCCGGACCCTGCGTTTGCCAAGATCGTGGTTCGCACCGACAGCCAGGAACAGCGCGATGCGCTGAAGGCGAGGCTTCGCCAGGCCGTGGCAGAGGGCCTGGCGCCCGAAGCCCGCGTGCGCGTGACGCAGCTGGTGTTCGGGCCTTACTCGCCGTATCCGGTGGCGTATCGGGTCAGCGGTCCGGATCCGGATGTCATCCGTGGCATTGCGGCCAAGGTGGAGCAGATCATGCATGCCAGCCCGATGATGCGGACCGTGAACACCGACTGGGGTGTGCGCACGCCCACGCTGCACTTCACGCTGGACCAGGACCGCCTGCAGGCGATGGGCATGACCTCGGCGTCGGTATCGCAGCAGTTGCAGTTCTTCCTGAGCGGGGTGCCGGTCACCGCCGTTCGTGAGGACATCCGGACCGTGGAGGTGGTCGCTCGATCGGGCGGGGACACACGCCTGGACCCCGCGCGTATTGCGGATTTCACCTTGGTTGGCGCCGCTGGCCAGCGCGTGCCGCTGTCGCAGATCGGTGCCGTTGAGGTTCGCATGGAAGAGCCGGTGCTGCGTCGGCGCGACCGTGTGCCGACCATCACCGTACGGGGTGATATCGACGATGCGTTGCAGCCACCGGACGTATCAGCGGCCATCAGCAAGCAGCTTGCGCCGCTCATCGCGTCGCTGCCTGACGGCTACGCCATTGCCCAGGCCGGTTCCATTGAAGAATCCGGCAAGGCGATGAGCGCCATGCTGCCGCTGTTCCCGATCATGCTGGCGGTCACCTTGCTGATCATCATCCTGCAGGTGCGCTCCATCTCCGCCATGATCATGGTCTTCATGACCAGCCCCTTGGGCCTGATCGGCGTGGTGCCGACCCTGCTGCTGTTCCAGCAGCCGTTTGGCATCAACGCATTGGTGGGACTCATTGCGCTGTCGGGCATCCTGATGCGCAACACCCTCATTCTGATCGGCCAGATCCACGAGAACGAAATGGCAGGGATGGCGACCTTCCACGCGATCATCGAGGCGACCGTCCAGCGCGCACGCCCGGTGATTCTGACTTCCCTGGCGGCGGTGCTTGCGTTCATTCCCCTGACCCATTCGGTGTTCTGGGGAACGCTTGCCTACACGTTGATTGGCGGCACCATCGCCGGCACCGTGATGACGCTGGTGTTCCTGCCGGCGATGTATGCCATCTGGTTCAAGGTCCGAGCGGAAACGCCTCGTGTTGCCTGAGTGCGGCAGGGACCTCTTTTATATGGGAAGTGAGTTATGCGCATTGCCGAGAAAGATCGCATCGTGGTGACCGGGATGGGCGTGGTGAGCCCCCTCGGGTGCGGAGTGGAAACAGTGTGGTCGCGCCTGCTGGCGGGACGCTCCGGGATTGGCCCGCTGGGCGAGGCGCTGTCGGCCGGAACGGACTGCAACGTAGGCGGCCGCGTGCCCGACCGGGAACAGGATCCTGAGGCGGGCTTCGATTCCGGCGGCATCATCGCGCCGAAAGATCTGAAGAAGATGGACCGGTTTGTCGAGTTCGCGTTGGTGGCCGCCCACGAAGCGCTCGCGCAGGCAGAGTGGAACGCGGCCGATAAGCGTGGCCTGCTGCGAACGGCGACCGTGATCGCGACGGGGATCGGTGGGTTTGGTTCCATCGTCAATGCGGTCCACACCACCGAAAGCCGTGGGCCTGGCCGGTTGTCGCCCTTCACTGCACCCACCTTCCTGGCCAACATGGCGGCGGGGCAGGCGTCGATCCGGTACGGGTTCAAGGGCCCACAGGGCGCGCCGGTTACCGCCTGCGCGGCGGGCGTGCAGGCCATCGGTGATGCGGCGCGCCTGATCCGGTCCGGCGAAGCGGATATCGCATTGTGCGGCGGTGCGGAAGCGGCGATGCACCGCGTCAGCCTGGGCGGCTTCGCCGCTGCCAAGGCGCTCAGCACCGCATTCAACGACACACCCACAGCCGCCTCCCGCCCGTTTGACACGCAGCGGGACGGGTTCGTCATGTCCGAAGGCGCCGGGTTGCTGGTGATCGAGCGCCTGGATCACGCCCTGTCGCGGGGCGCCAGGCCGCTGGCCGAACTGGTCGGCTACGGTACGACCGCGGATGCGTACCACCTGACCGCCGGCCCTGACGACGGCAGCGGGGCACGCCGCGCGATGGAGATCGCGTTGGCGCAGGCGGGCATTTGCGCTGGGCAGGTCGACCACATCAACGCCCACGCAACCTCGACCCAGGTCGGGGATCGGGCGGAGCTTGCCGCCATGCGTTCCTTGTTCGGCACCCGTGGCGACCTTCTGATTTCCGCCACCAAGTCGAGTACCGGCCATCTGCTCGGGGCGGCAGGCGGCATCGAGGCCATCTTTACCGTGCTTGCCCTGCGTGATCAGGTCGCCCCCGCGACGCTCAACCTGGTCCAACCGGATCCGCTGGCAGAAGGGCTCTCGATCGTAGGCGGTGTGCCCCGACAAGCGGACATCGCATACGCCCTGACCAACGGGTTCGGGTTTGGCGGAGTGAATGCCAGTGCGCTGTTCCGGCGCCTGTGAGCACCGTCAGTCCAGAGGCGATGCCGCCGTCGCGCTTTTCCTGCGCGGCTACGCAGCGCCACTGCAGTTGCAGAGAAACAGCGCCGGCGGTCAGCAGATTTTGACGCGCTCTTGGCGCCTGCTGAGGATACTTTTCCGTCATTGTTCCAGAGGAGAAGGGCAATGGCCGCCAGACAAAAGACCCCGTCAAACCCCCAGGTGCTGAAGATCGAAGCGATGCCGCTGGGCTTCGGCGAAGCTGCCGTCGTGATCGAGCTGGCCGCCGAGCCACCCAAGCGCTGGTTCAAGGCGCTCAAACGGGAGATGGCGTATTCAGAGGGCTTGGAGACCGCGTCGGCGAAGTTCGATGGCTGCTTCGTCTACCTCGTCGGGCTGGACCCGGCCCTGGGAAGCGCTGTGCGCTGTGCCAGCCGATTGCTTGCAGCGGTGCAGGAAGGTCTTCAACAGAGCAGCACGGTTTCTCCAGAGATGTCGACGATGGCTGTTGACGGCGGGTCCCATCCACCTGTGTCCCTGCACATACCGCGTTCACCGATGGGTCGGAACGAAGCATCCGGGGAGATGAACATCAGGCTCTGACCCGTGTCCTGGGAAGGGCTTCCTCACGGGAAGTGTCGACACGTCGACCATGGTCGACCGGAAGGTCGATGTCCGAAACGCGCTATGGAAGGGCAGTGGCGCCGATGACGTTTCGGGCCTTGTACCCGGAGTACGTTGAACGTGATTTACGTTCAGCGTAGGTCCGGGTCATGCTTGTTGCCATGACCCGCACACCTACCTCCATCCGCTCTGTATTCGCCCGCCGCTTGAAGGCGTGCCGGGTAGATCAGGGCGCTCCCACGCCCACGCCCGGCCTCCCGCCCGGCGCCGGGCGGTCCCTGACGGCCCTGTCAGCTCGGCCGCTACTGGTGCCGCATCACCGCCTCAAGATGCGCCTCCGGATCGATCATGTGCGAATGGTCATCCTGATCCAGCTGGATCTCCGCCCAGTGGATGACCCCGTTGAACCTGCCGCGCTCGGTCACATAGCCCTCATACACCGGCATGCCGGTGTCGATGCCCACGTCCAGGCCCTCATCGAAGGAGTAGTACAGCGGATGGGTACGCTCCACCTCGCCGGTGCCTGAAGCTTTCCCGTCGATGTACAGGGTGACCGTGCCACCGCGCCCGATGCCGCCGCCCGCGTAGGCGAATTCCATCCGCACCTGATGGCGGCCGGTGCCGATGTCGGCCTCGGACAGCACCGTCGTCCGCAGCAGTCCGCAATGGTTGTAGTGGTAGCCCAGCTTGCCGTTTTCGGCAAAGAACGACCAGCCACCGGTGCGTCCGCCCTGGGCGACGATCACGCCGTTGAGCGTGCCACTGGCGGGCGCTTCGATCTCCGCGGTTACCGCGTAGGAACGGTTCTTGACGTTGATCGCCACGTTCTCGCCCAGGCGGGTCATGCCGGGGTACAGCCGCAGGCTGTCGCCGGTGGTCAGCGTGGGACGCCCGGCAAGTTCGGGATTCATGCGTTCGGCGGCGCGATCGTCGATCGGCAGGACATTGTGGCGAACCGCCTCGATCAGGAACAGCTGCTGCAGCTCGGCCAGCTTGTCCGGCTGCGCGGCGGCCAGGTTGTCGGCCTGGGTCCAGTCCTTGGTCGTGTCATACAGTTCCCAGACGTCCTGCGAAAAATCCACGCCCTTGGCCACCACATCCCAGGGGGTGCGGTGCTTGGTCTGCGCGGTCCACCCGTTGTGGTAGATGCCGCGGTTGCCCATGATCTCGAAGTACTGGGTGAGGTGGCGCTCATCGGCATCGGCGTCGTTGAAGGTGTAGGCCATGGAAACGCCGTGCATCGGTACCTGGGTGACACCGTTGACCGTATGCGGCTGTGCCAGCCCGGCGAGGTCCAGGATGGTCGGCGCCACGTCGATCACGTGATGCCACTGGCTTCGCAGTTCGCCACTGCCGGTTATCCGGGCCGGCCAATGCACGATGGTGCCGTTGCGCGTGCCGCCGTAGTGCGAGGCCACCTGCTTGGTCCACTGGTAGGGCGTGCACAGCGCATGCGCCCAACCGACGGCGTAGTGGTTGTAGGCCGTGGGTCCGCCCACCTCGTCCAGGTGCTGCTGCCAGAATGCTGCGGTCTCGTACTCGGCGCCCCCGTTGGAGGCGGTGGTGAGCATGAAGGCGCCGTTGATGCCGCCCTCGGCGGAGGCGCCGTTGTCGCCGATGATGAAGTACACCAGCGTGTCGTCGAGAACGCCTAGTTCCTCCAGCGCGTCGATCACGCGGCCGGTATGGTGGTCGGCGTACGCGAGGAAGGCGGCATAGACTTCCATCTGATGCGCGAGGATCGGCTTGAGTTCGGCCGGCATGTCCTCCCACGCCGGAATGCCCTCCGGCCGCGGGGTGAGCACGGCATCGGCGGGGATGACACCCAGCTCGCGCTGGCGCGCGAAGGTAGCGGTGCGCATGGCATCCCAGCCCTGATCGAACGCGCCTTTGTACTTGGCGATCCAGTCCTTCGGGACGTGGTGCGGGGCGTGCGTCGCTCCGGGTGCGAAGTACACGAAGAAAGGTTTGTCCGGCGTCAGGCTCTTCTGCAGGCGGACATAGTCGATGGCCTTGTCGGCCAGGTCCGGCATCAGGTGGTAGTCCGGATCCAGCGGCGCCTCCACGGCAGAGACGCCATCGACCAGTGCGGGCGTCCACTGGTTGGTTTCACCGCCGATGAAGCCGTAGAAACGCTCGAAGCCACTGAAGGCCGGCCAATGGTCGAACGGGCCGGTTGGTCCGGACTCCCACACCGGCACTTCGTGGCACTTGCCGAACTGGGCGGTGTTGTAGCCGTTCTGGCGCAGGATTTCCGGCAGCGGCGTGACCGAGTTGGGCCGTGTCGAACGATAGCCCGGCGCGGGGGTGGCGGTCTCGGTGATGTGGCCCATGGCCACCGCGTGGTGGTTGCGGCCGGAGAGCAGCGCGGCGCGCGTGGGCGAGCACAGGGCGGTGGTGTGGAAGCGGGTGTAGCGCAGGCCGCTATTGGCCAGCCGATCGGCAGTGGGCGTATGCACGGGGCCGCCGAACGCGCTGGCGGCGCCGAAGCCAACATCGTCGAACATGATCAGCAGGACATTGGGTGCGCCGTCCGGCGGGCGCTTGGCCGTGATGGGAGGAAGCTTGACCCCAAGTTTTTTCGCGTCGAACGACAGGGGGCCCTGGTAGGCCTGGTCGGGGATCGGAAGGATGCTGCCGGGGAGTTCCTGGCTCATGGTCACGCCTCGATGGACTGAGGCCCCAGTGTGGCCAGCGGGGTCTGTGTTGGCACCCGAAAATAGACGGGCCACGGCCTAGGTAGAAGTACTGGCGGCGGCGCGCCGGGTCGATTTACCGCCGGTGGCCGGCCAACCTATCTCACCGGTTTTCCGTAGCTGTCCGAGAGCATTGCCTTGTAGGCCTCCAGAGGCTGGAGTCCCACCGCGCGCCGCCGGGCGTCGAGGGTCTGCATGTCTTCGGTGGGCTGAAGCTCCATCACGCCGTCGGCGGCGCTCTTGAACTGCGTGCCGTAACGCTGCGGCTTGCCCTGCGCTATTAGCACCCGGTCGGTCAGCAGCGCTACATCCGCGGCGTCGGCATCGCCGGTCTCGGCGGCGGTCTGCATCAACGCCAACGCCTGCGCCTGGAACGCGGGGTCATGATCGGCGTGCTGCACGATCAGCCATGCGGCTTTGGCCCCGTCGCGGCCGACCCGCGTGGTGCCTGGCCACCCCTTTTCGGCGATCACGGCTTTCAACCACGTTGCATTGGCTTCGCTCACCGGCGCCGTCTGCCGCCACGCATCGCCGCCACCAGCGGCGATGGCGGCATGTTGCGCGGTCTGGTCCTTTGCCTCGCGTGCGAGCAAGGCCTGCCTCAACGGCGCATCGCGCAGCGCCTCGTGCTTCTTTTCTTCGGCGATGACCCGCTGCAGCACCGCTGGCCATGCGGGATCGGCGCGCAGCGCATTCAGCCCGGGACGCTGTTTGGTCCGCAGGTCCTCCAGTGGCAGGCGACCACTGGCGAGCAGCGCATCGACGTACGCAAACGCCGCGGCATGATCGCCGGCTGCCGCCGTGCATTCGATCAGCAGCAGCTCGCCTCCGTCGGGGAAGGGGATGCCGTGCGTGTACAGGTCACTCAAGGTGGCGCCGCAGGCGGCGTAGTCGTTGTTGCCGTAGGCATCCAGCGCGGTGAAGAAGCTGGCCGGCTCGGCGGCGGCAGCCGCGGCAGCGGCGAACAGGGCGACCGTCAGCGTTGCCGCCCGGGTTGCTATGGGTCGTATTGGCCTTCCGTGCATGGGTGATCTTCCTTGATGAACGCACCGACAACGTAGCGGCTTCAGCCCCCGGAATTCAACCTGGCGTGCGCGAGCCGAAGCGGTGCGATCACGGCGTGGGCAGTAGCAGTCGAAGAACATGCCGGTCCCTCCAGCCCGCCGGATCGTGCGGGTGGTGTGATGCCCAGGCTCACGCGCAGCACGCACGGCGTTGATCCAGGCTCCCGCACTCTGGCGCATTCGTCACTCTCCCAACGCCCGGGACAGCGCCATGGCCGATCTGCCTCCCCATCGTTACGACGTCATCATCATCGGTGGCAGCTACGCGGGCATGTCCGCCGCGCTGCAGCTTGTGCGTGCCCGCCGCAAAGTACTCATCATCGACGGGGGGGCGCCGCGCAACCGGAATGCGCGCGTCGCGCATGGGTTCCTTGGGCGGGAGGGGCTGCCGCCGGCGGATATCGCTTCCCAGGCCCGCGAAGAGTTGTTGCGCTATCCCACGTTGACCTGGCTCGCCGGTATTGCCCGTTCTGCTACGGCAACGGTACCTGCATCGAAAGAGGGCCGAACCTTCCGGGTCGAGGTGGACGCCGGCCAGGCGTTTCTGGCGGATCGGGTGATCCTGGCGTACGGCGTAACCGATGATCTGCCCGACATCCAAGGCATCGGCGAACGTTGGGGCCGGAGCGTTTTTCATTGCCCGTACTGCCACGGCTACGAGGTGTTCGAAGGGCGCATCGGGGTGATCGGCTGCGCGAAGGATGGTGGCGCGGCGCAGGCGCTGCTGCTGTGCGACTGGGGCAACATCACGCTGTTCTGCAGCGAAGCCTCCGCGAGGATCGATCCCGCACAGCGTGCACGGCTGGACGCGTGCGGCGTCGTGGTCGAATCGACCCGCGTACGCGCGGTGGAAGAGAGCGCTACCGTGGTGCTCGCCGACGGGCGCCGGGTGGAGGTGGATGCGCTGTTCATTTCACCGCATTCGCGGTTGTCCAGTGATCTGGCCGAGCAATTGGGCTGCGAGCTCAAGGATGGCGGGTGCATCACCACCGATTCGGCCAAGCAGACCACGGTACCGGGCGTGTTTGCCTGCGGCGACGCGGCCCGGATGGCAGGCAGCATCGCGCTGGCAGTGGGCGAGGGCGCGCTGGCGGGCGTGGCGGTGCACCACTCCCTGATGGGGCTCTTGGAATAGCGCCCGAGGAAGATGTCGCGTTGTTGGAAGAAGCGGGATTGGAGCAGCCGTGCTTTGTTCCATGCCGCGCTGTTTCTCAGGGGGCGGATCGCCTACGCCGGTGGAGAACACGGCTGATGGAAGGCATGGCAGAGCAAGAACACCCGTAATACTGCGCTCAGCTGACCTGATACTGCGCTCAGCTGACCTCCCACTGCCCTCTGCCGCTGATGCGGTCAGAGAGCCGTGGGATGAGACTCAGCGGCGCGCGTCGTCGCGGGCCTTGCCCACGTCGCTCTGCACTTCGCCCACACCCTTCTGGATCTTGCCTTCCACTTCCTTCGTCTTGTCGCCGGTGACCTTGCCCACGACTTCCTTGACGGTGCCCTTGACCTGGTTCTTGGCGCCTTCAGTGCGATTCTTGTCCATGGTTGACTCCACAATGTAGTTAGAGAGAGGGCCCGGGTTGCTGGGCATCTCCACCCTGACGGGGCGGCAGTGGCGCGAAGGTGAAATTCGCTGGTGACGCGGAATCCGTTCAAGCGCCGGAAAGGTTGACGCTCACGCGCGCTGCACGTCATTCATCCGCATCGCGCTCATCCCACGCATCGCCATCCCATTGCGGTGGTTCGGCGGTGGCTGCGGCATCCGGATCGACAGGTTCCAACAGCGTGTAATCGTCGCGCGCGGGATCACGAAACACGCGGCTGACCGGATAGGCCTCCAGTGCGGGCGTAGTGGCGCGGGCGTTCAGCGCCGCGGGCGTTTTGAAGGCGCCGCTCAACCAGTCCAGTGCGGCGGCCGGTGCAATGAAGATCGGTCCATCCGGCGTGAGCGGGGCAGGGATCGCGTGGTTCGGCCCGGTCAGGACCGTGAAGCTGTCCAGCTGCTGGCCATCCTCGCTTTCCCAGTGTTCCCATAGGCCGGCGGCGAGCAGGACACGCCCGTCCTTGCGCTGCACGAACAGCGGCCACGGCGGCCGGCGCGCGCGGTCCCATTTGTAATACCCGGTCATGGGCAGCACGCACGGGCGCTGCGCCCAGGC
Organism: Stenotrophomonas sp. RIT-551; assembly: GCF_026241915.1. Classification (NCBI taxonomy): domain Bacteria; kingdom Pseudomonadati; phylum Pseudomonadota; class Gammaproteobacteria; order Lysobacterales; family Lysobacteraceae; genus Stenotrophomonas; species Stenotrophomonas sp. RIT-551. The sequence continues at coordinate 13,492 of NZ_JAPJIU010000027.1, forward strand.
CTGCGCGTAGATGCGGCTGCGTGGCGCGCGCTCCAGCCGTGCGGTCACCGTTGTATAGGGCGTGGCCGGTTCCTTGGACCAGCGCGGCACCAGCCCCCACACCATGTCGGCCACGGCAATGGAGCCGTCGTGGTCGCGCGCCAGCACCGTGGCCACGCTGCCCTTGGCGATGTTGTAGTGGTCCGGGCCGGCAGCCAGCGTTCGCGCCAGCGCGGCAGGCAGTCCGGCGGGAAGTGACTCGGTGTCGGCGATGGCTTGTGCGAAACGGCGCATGGGCCGAGCATCCGACGATATCCGTGACGGCCTCGTAGGCAGCGCCGGCGTTGCTCACCCGGGCGCTGCCTGCTGTGCTCGGCGCTCATGTGTCCGGATGCGGCTCGGCCAACGCGGCCCGCCGCGCCTGGAACACTTCTGGCGTCTGCGGCTTGACGAACAGGGCGACCAGCTCGGGATACTCGGCCTTCACGGCTTTCTCGATCCGGGTGATGCACGCCTCGATCTGCGGCGTGGTGCGATCATCTTCGAACTCGGCACTCAGCATCGCCACGACCTGTTCGGGTCCCATCTGCATGGTGGTCACGCCATTGGCACGGCGCAGGTCGGCATCGGTGTTGGCCACGGCGAGAATGCGCTTGGCAACGCTTGGGTGCGCCGGTTCGCCCACCAGCAGCCCCTTGGTTTCGCGTGCAAGCAGGAAGGCAGTGACCGCCAGCACACCGGCGATGCACAGCGAAGCGACGCCATCAAGGATGGGCATGTCCAGCAGCTGCGCGGCGAGCAGGCCGACCAGCGCGAAGCCCAGGCCGAGCAGGGCGGCGCTGTCTTCCAGCAGCACCGTGAACGTGGAGGGATCCTTGCTGCGGCGGAATGCCTCGAAGTAGCCCAATGAACCCTTGGTGGCGCGGAATTCGCGCAGCGCGATCCACCACGAGGTGCCTTCGAAGACGAGCGAGATGCCCAGCACGATGTAGCTGATCAGGTGGTTGGTGGCCGGCTCCGGGTTGCGGATGTGCTGGATGCCTTCATACGCCGAGACGCCCGCACCGGCGGCGAACACCAGCAGCGCCACGATGAAGCTCCAGAAATACAGTTCCCGCCCATGGCCGAAGGGATGCAGGGTGTCCGGCTTCTGCTCGGCCCGACGCAGGCCGTACAACAGCAGCAGCTCGTTGATGGTATCCACCAGCGAGTGGACGCCCTCGCTGAGCATGGCCGAACTGCCGGAGATGCCGGCGGCGACGAACTTGGCGATGGCGATGGCCAGGTTGCCGGCGAG
>NZ_JAPJIU010000028.1:0-12820 GCF_026241915.1 Stenotrophomonas sp. RIT-551
AATATCCCGCAGTTCCTCCATCGAATCCGGCGGCGACTCCGGCGTGAAACTGCGCGTAATGATCCGGAACTGCGAGGTCTTCAACTTCAACACCACCGTATGCCCCACCCGGTCTGTCTTGCGCGTCGCCTGCCACGTCTTCTCCGCCAACTGCACGATCGCCGGCGCCAGATCCTCCAGCAGCAGATCCTCCGCGAACGTGTCTTCCGACGAAATCGACTGCACCGGCTGATCCGGCTCCACCGGTCGCTCATCGATGCCGCGCGCACGATTGAACAAGCGCCCGCCGAACGTCCCGAACCGCGCCTCCAGTTCCTCCAGCGGCAGCGAACGCAGATCGCCCACCGTGGCGATGCCCAGCTCGGCCAGCTTGGCCGCCATCACCTTGCCCACGCCCGGCACGCGGTTCACCGGCAACGGCGTCAGGAACTGCTCGATGCGATGCGGCGGCACCACGAACTGCCCATCCGGCTTGCGCCAATCCGAGGCGATCTTGGCCAGGAACTTGTTCGGCGCGATCCCCGCCGACGCCGTCAGCTGCGTCTCCTCGCGGATCTGCGCGCGGATGATCTGCGCGATCTCCGTTGCCACCGTCATCCCGCCCTTGTGCTCGGTCACATCCAGATACGCCTCATCCAGCGAGAGCGGTTCCACCAGCTCCGTATGCCGCAGGAAAATCTCGCGCACCTGGCGCGACACCGCCTTGTAACGGACGAAATCCGGGGGCACGAACACCGCATCCGGACACAGCCGCTCCGCGCGTACCGCGGGCATCGCCGAACGCACCCCGAACACGCGTGCTTCGTAGGAGGCCGCGCACACCACCGAGCGCATGCCGCGCCACGCCACCACCACCGGTTTGCCCCGCAACGAGGGATCGTCGCGCTGCTCCACGGACGCGTAAAACGCATCCATGTCGACGTGAATGATCTTGCGGGGGCGGGACACGGTCGTCGGTACTCGAATTCAGATGAACAAGATTACAGCCACACGCCGCAGTATGGTTGTTGGATAACAACAACATGCGTTTTTGAACCTGAAAACACTACGGCGGCGTACGGTTAAAACGTTTGATTGAATCACTTTTTCTCATGCACTCTTGAGCACTTGCTTCATGCAAGAGCAGTCGACCTGTGGTCGGCTCACCCCGACGACAACTTCTTCAGGATTGCGTTTTCCATGACTCGTCTCAACGCGTTCTCGCGCGACCAGCTGCTGGCCAGCGCCCGCGGTGAACTGTTCGGCCCGGGCAGCGGTCGCCTGCCCAATGATCCGATGCTGATGTTCGATCGCATCACCGATATCCGCGAGGACGGCGGCCCGCACGGCAAAGGCATGGTACGCGCCGAACTGGATATCCGCCCTGACCTGTGGTTCTTCGACTGCCATTTCCTCGGCGACCCGGTCATGCCCGGCTGCCTCGGCCTGGATGCCATGTGGCAGCTGACCGGCTTCTTCCTGACCTGGATCGGTGCGCCCGGCCGTGGCCGCGCCCTGGGTTGCGGTGAAGTGAAGTTCACCGGGCAGGTGCTGCCGAACGCCAAGCTGGTCACTTACGAAATCGATATCTCGCGCGTCATCAACCGCAAGCTGGTGATGGCCCAGTCCGACGCCCGCATGCTCGTCGATGGCCGCGAAATCTACGCTGCCAAGGACCTGCGTGTAGGTCTGTTCACTTCCACTGAGAACTTCTGATGCGTCGCGTCGTCATTACCGGAATGGGCATCACCTCGTGCCTGGGCAACGATCTGGACACCGTGTCCTCGGCACTGCGTGAAGGCCGCGCCGGCATCCGTCACCTGCCCGACCACGCCGAAGCCGGCCTGCGCAGCCACGTCGGCGGCAACATCGAACTGGACCTGGATGCGCAGATCGACCGCAAGGTGAAGCGCTTCATGAGCGATGCCTCGGCCTACGCCTACATCGCCATGCGCGACGCCATCGCCGATGCCGGCCTGGACGAGGCGCAGGTCGCCAACCCGCGTACCGGCCTGATCGCCGGCTCCGGTGGCGGCTCCAGCCAGTGGCAGGTGGAATCGGCCGACATCCTGCGCGCCCGTGGCGTGCGCAAGGTCGGCCCGTACATGGTGCCGCGCACGATGTGCTCCACCGTGTCGGCCTGCCTGGCCACCGCGTTCCAGATCAAGGGCCTGAGCTACTCGCTGTCGGCCGCCTGCGCTACCTCGGCGCACTGCATCGGCGCCGCCGCCGACCTGATCCGCCACGGCGCACAGGACGTGATGTTCGCCGGTGGTGGTGAAGACCTGCACTGGTCGATGAGCGTGATGTTCGATGCGATGGGCGCACTGTCGACCCGTTTCAACGAGACCCCGGCCTCGGCGTCGCGCCCGTACGACAAGGACCGCGACGGCTTCGTCATCGCCGGTGGCGGCGGCATGCTGGTGCTGGAAGACTACGACCACGCCGTGGCCCGTGGCGCGCGCATCTACGCCGAACTGGTCGGCTACGGCGTCACCTCCGACGGTGCCGACATGGTCGCCCCGTCCGGTGAAGGCGCGGTGCGCTGCATGAACATGGCGATGGAGCACCTCACCGGCCCGATCGACTACCTCAACACGCACGGCACCTCGACCCCGCTGGGCGATGTCACCGAGCTGAAGGCGGTCCGTGAAGTGTTCGGCGAGACCATCCCGCCGCTGTCCTCGACCAAGGCGCTGTCCGGCCACTCGCTGGGCGCGGCAAGCGTGCACGAAGCGATCTACTGCCTGCTGATGATGCGTGACGGCTTCATCGCCGGCTCGGCCAACATCGGCGAGCTGGACCCGCTGGTGGAAGGCTTCCCGATCGTGCGCGAGACGCAGCCGGCACAGCTGAACACCGTGATGTCCAACAGCTTCGGCTTTGGTGGCACGAACGCAGCGCTGGTGTTCAGCCGCATCTGATTGCAGCGGCGACGTACACGAAAAAGCCCGGCCATGTGCCGGGCTTTTTTATGCCGGTGTATCGGCGAGCCGAGCCCCGCTGCCGCTGGCAGGCCGTTGGGCAAACTCAAGGAGGAGGCAACAACGGCATCAACAACGCCCGCGCATCCAGCAGCGAACCCACGATGCGATGCCCCAGTGCACGCAGTTCCTCATCCGGGTGCACCAGGTCCGGCACCTGGATCGCGGTCATGCCCGCACCCACCGCCGCGCGGATGCCGGCCGGGGAATCTTCCAGCGCCAGGCAGCGCGCCGGGTCCTTGCCCAGCTTCTGCGCCGCGAGCAGGTAGATGTCCGGCGCCGGCTTGGGACGCGACACGTCACTGCTGGTCACCACCACCTCGAAGAACGGCAGCAGGCCGGCGGCGGCCAACTTGCGCGAGGCGCGCGGCTGGCGCGTGGAGGTTGCGACCGCGCGCGGCACACCGTGATCGTGCAGCAGCTGCAGGATCTCCAGGATGCCCGGGCGCAGCGGCAGGCCCTGCTGCGTGCGCGCTTCATACAGGTCATGGCAGCGCGCGAACAGCGCAGCGACCTGCTCGGCATTCACCGTCTGCAGCAGCAGGCACTCGCAGTCGCGGTCACCCAGGCCCACCATGCGCAGCCAGAACCCCTCCGGGAACGGCAGCGCCAGTTCCTGCGCCGCCTGCGACCAGCACGCGATCGAGACCCGCTCGCTGTCGATCATCAGGCCGTCCATGTCGAAGATGACGGCGTCGGGCAGGAACGGCAGCGCGGCCAAAGCACTCATGGGACGTTGAACAGTGTCTCGAGATCGGCGGCATCGAGCATGCGCCACTCGCCTTCCGGCAGATCGCCCAGCGAGAGCCCGCCGATGCGGCTGCGGTGCAGCGCCTCGACGTGGTTGCCGACCGCCGCGAACATCCGGCGCGCCTGGTGGTAGCGGCCCTCGTGCAGGACCAGCTGCGCCTGGCGCGGGCCGTTCACGTGCAGCTCGGCCGGCAGCAACGGCTTGTCGTCCGCTTCCAGCATCAGCCCGCCGCTGGCGAAACGCGCGGTTTCATCGCCGCGCAGGTCCTCGGCCAGGGTGACCTCGTAGGCCTTGTCCAGGCGCGACTTCGGCGACACGATCCGGTGCAGCAGCGCGCCATCATCGGTCATCAGCAGCAGGCCGCTGGTGTCGCGGTCCAGGCGGCCCACCGAGGACAGCACCGGCGCACGCTCGCGGTAACGCGGCGGCAGCAGGTCGTAGATCAGCCGGCCTTTGTCCTTGGTGGAACAGGTGTAACCGCGCGGCTTGTGCAGCATCAGGGTCAGCCCCTGCGGCGGATCCAGCGGCTCGCCCTCGACCCGGATCGCCTCATGCGCGACCGCGTCGTCGGCGTACAGCACCTCGCCGTCGGCATCGGTGATCAGGCCAGCGCGGAACATCCCCTGCACCTGCTTGCGGCTGCCATAGCCCAGGTTGGCCAACAGCTTGACCAGCTTCATGCGCGGCCTCCGCGGCCCCACTTCGGCTCGGTGCTGCGCGGGGCACGGGCCGGGGTCGCGCTCTTGCTCGCCTTGGTCGCTTCGATCAGCTTGAAGCCATCGCGCTCGGCGGCCACGCGGACCTGGCCGAAGCTTTCGTTGAGGATCTGCTCGTACGGCAGATGGCGGTTGGCCACCAGCCACATCCGCCCGCCCGGGCGCAGCGCCTGCGCGGCCACGGCGATGAAGCGCTGGCCGATGTCGGGACGGTCGGCGCGCGAGGGCGTGTGGAACGGCGGGTTGGTCACGATGAAGTCGTACTCGCCCTCGATCCCGGCGGTGACGTCCTGCCAGTGGAAGCCCAGCGCCGCCGGCTTGCCCAGCGCGGCAAGGTTTTCGCGGGCCAGGGCCAGGGCGCGGCCTTCGGCCTCGTACAGGTCCAGCGCGCTCACGTTCGGGCAGCGGGCCAGCACTTCAGCGGAGAGGTAGCCGAAGCCGGCCCCCAGGTCAGCGCCACGGCCGGCCAGGTCGGCCGGCAGCTGCTCCACCAGCAGCGCCGAGGCCGGGTCGATGCGGTCCCAGGCGAAGATGCCGGGGCGGCTCTGGAAGCGGCCGCCCAGGATCGCGCGCGGCGCGTCCAGCGACGCCCAGCGCTGCGCCAGCGCGGCGTCGTGCTGGCCATTGAGCGGCGCGGTCCAGTATGCGCGGCAGTGGTTCTTGGTCAGCTTGCCGCCCAGGCCGGCCAACTGCTGCAGGTCGCCTTCGCCGGAGCGGGCACCTTCGTTGTTGTGCTGGCAGGCCACCACGATGCCGCCGGGCGCGGCCAGCGCCAGCGCACGGGCGAACAGGGCCTTGGCCTCCTCGCGCTGGCGCGGCGGCAGGACCAGCACCACGGCGTAGCGGGTGGCGTCGCTGGCCAGCTGCTGCTCGTCGCGTACGGTCCAGCCACTGGCTTCCAGCGCATCGGCGAACGGGCGGAAGCTCTGCTCGCAGACCAGCTGGGCCGGCTGGGCGTGCTCGCGCAGCGGCGCGCCGTCGCGGGCGCGCAGGAACAGCACGGGGCCGGCCGGCCAGGACAGTGCGCCACTGGCGAAGGGCAGGAACAGGGTTTCCAGGGGAGCGTCGTGCTGGGCAGCCATGCGGGGGCACATCTTGAAAAGAGGCCGCCATTCTACCGGTTCGCCCCGCCGGACCCGGATTTGCGTTTATTCAACGTCCTGTTGATGCCCTGACAACATCCAAACCGGCAGGGTGGAGCCTCACTTCCCGTGGAGATGGCTCATGCGTGCATTGTTCGTCGGTGGCGTAGTCGACAACAGCGAAATGGACATGGAGGGCAGCCAACCACCGGTGCATTACCCCGAAGACACCGGCGGCGGCCACTCGCGCTACCGCCTGCACCAGATCGGGAAGACCTCCGATGGCAACGTAGCCTATGCGGTCTATGGGGCGCCGGACATGGCCGATGAAGAGGTGGCGCGGATCGCCGATGAGCGCGCCTACGCGCGTCGCTTCGAAGCCGAGCCCAGCGAATTCACCCACTGAGCCGGCGCCGAGGCACTGCCCGCCGCGATCACTCGCGGTAGGGCAGCTGCCGGATGGCCCTGATCTGATCGAGCCAGATGAGGTGCTGCTGGACCGGCGTATCCAGATCGTCCAATCGCAGCTGGCCGTTGCTGCCTTCATGTTCGTCGGCATCGCGGTACTGCTGCAGCGTCGGCTGCACTGCCACGGTGCCCAGCAGGCGGCTGCCGTCATCAAGCGTGAGCTCGACCTGGGTCTGGCCGTGCAGCTGCGGCAGCAGCGCTTCCAGGGCCGCGATGGCGGCCGGATCGGTGTGGATGCGGGGGGCGTAACGTGACATGGCAACTCCTGTGGCGTACGCCCTCAGTGTGCCCGCCGCGGCGTCAACACATTGCCAACGGCTGCCGGCAGCGGCGCCGGCTCAGCGGCTGGCGAGTACGCCACGCACCGCGGCCACCAGCTGGGCGACCGAATAGGGCTTGGCCACGTGCTCCTGGAAGCCTGACGCCAATGCGCGCTTGCGGTCGTCCGCACGTGCCAGCGCCGTCACCGCCACCGCCGGCAACGCCTCTGGCTCGACGCCCATGTTGTCGCGCAATGTGCGTACCAGGCCGTACCCATCCATGCCCGGCATGCCGATGTCGGTCAGCAGGGCATCGATACCGCTGTGGCCGTTTTCGTTGAGCAGTGCCAGCGCTTCGCCGGCAGAGGACGCCGTGGTGACCGAAGCGCCCTGCTCTTCCAACAGCCGCCGCAGGTACTCCAGCACTTCGGGCTGGTCTTCCACGGCCAGCAGGTGCAGGCCCTTGAGCGGATACGGCTCGATGATCTGTTCGGTGATCGGCCCGCTGAACACTTCGCGCAGCGGGCGGCCATCGGCCTGCGGCTGATAGCGCGGCAGGCGCACGTTGAAGCTGGCACCCTGGCCGTGGCCTTCGCTACTGGCCGCAACCACGCCACCATGCAGTTCCACCAGCTGCTGGACGATCGCCAGCCCCAGCCCCAGGCCGCCATGGCGACGCGTGGTGGTGCCGTCGGCCTGGCGGAAGCGGCTGAACAGATGGCGCAGGAACTCCGGCGCGATGCCGTCGCCGGAGTCGGTCACGGTGATCGACCAGTGCCCGCCATCGGCGGCCAGGGTGAGCACCACGCGCCCTTCGGCCGGGGTGAATTTGATGGCGTTGGACAGCAGGTTCCACAGCACCTGCTGCAGGCGCGTGGCATCGCCGAGCACCAGGCACGGCTCGTCGGGCATCACCAGTTCCATCGAGAGCGCTTTGCCTTCGGCGACCAGCTCCTGTGCACGCATGGCCTCTTCCAGCTGCGCACGCAGATCCAGCATTTCCACTTCCAGTTGGACCTTGCCCAGCAGCATGCTGCTCAGGTCCAGCATGTCCGAGATCAGCCGCTTCTGCGCCATCGCACTGTTGGCGATCACGCCCAGCCCCTTGTACATCGGGCTGGTGTTGTCGATGCGCTGCAGCAGCAGTTCGCTCCAGCCCAGGATGGTGGTGAGCGGGGTGCGCAGCTCGTGCGAAAGCGTGGCCAGGAACTCATCCTTCAGCCGCGCCATGTTCTCGGCGGCGCTGCGCGCGGCACGCTCGGACTGCAGCAGTTCTTCGCGCGCCATTTCGATCTCGCGGCGCTCGGTCACATCCGGGCTGCTGCCGGCCAGGCCGATGAAGCGGCCCATCCTGGAAAAGCGGGGCCGCGCGTTCATTTCCAGCCAGCGCCATTGCCCATCGGCGCGACGGCCGCGCACCAGCGCATGCATCGAGCGCTGCGACTTCAGTGCCTCCTGCAGTTCGTAATCGAACACCGAGGCATCGTCGGGATGCACCAGGCCACGCCACACATCGTCCGGTACGCGCTGCTCGTCACCGCCGAAGAACTCGCTGAAGGCACTGTTGACGAAGCGCGAATGCCCGCGCTCATCCAGGACCCACACCGGCATCGGCAGGCCATCGGCCAGCGCACTGAAGCGCGCCTCGCTTTCGGCCAGCTCCACCTCGATGTGCTTGCGGTTGGTGATGTCGAAGAACACCACGGCCACCAGATGCTCGTCCGGTTCGCCAACGCTGACCGCCTCGACCGAGTACCACCGGTTCAGCGCGCGTGCTTCCATCTCGAACTGCCGGGCCTGGCCGCTCAGTGCCACCTCGCCATAGGTGCGGTACCAGTCCGTCTCATGGCCGGGCTGCAGGCTGGTCATCCGCTGCCCGCAGACATTGTTCAAGCCGGTATTGCGCGAAAACGCCTCATTGACCTCCACGAACCGGTAATCCACGCCCACCCCGGCATCGTCGAAGATCACCTCGATGATGCAGAACCCCGCATTCAGGCGCTCAAGGACCGTGCGATACAGGGCCGGATCCGGCGATGAAGCCAGGAAAGAGGCGCGTTCCAACGTCGAAGTGGGCAGGCTGGGCAAGGGCTTCAATGAGGCAACTGGCGAAACAGAGGAGGACAGGATCGGCCAACGCGCGTATTCGCAGCGTCAAGCGCCGGGGGTCTGGGGCGGGCCTGGGTGAATTGGCGCCAACCGCAGACGCGGAGCATACACGCGTGGATTGTCCGCCACCCGGATCGGGATCACACTGGTACCTGATCCCACTTGTGATCGCGACCCAGGCATTGTCATGAACCGCACCTCCCTGATTGCCGGGGCCCTGGCCGGGCTGCTGCTCATCGGCAGCGCGGCGGCCGCCCCGCGTACCGTGACCGACCCGCAGGCCCCGCGCGCGCTCAAGACCGAAGGCCCTGTCCAGGTGACCTGGACCGACCCGGCACAGTTCACCGAGATCCGGCTGAGCAACAACCGCTTCGAGGCCGAACGCGGCGACTGGGTGCAGCAACTGGCCAAGTATGTGCAGACCACGGCCAGCAAGGCGCTGCAGCCCGGCCAGACGCTGCAGGTCACCTTCACCGACATCAAGCGCGCCGGCGATTACGAGCCCTGGCATGGACCTCGCGCCAGCGACATCCGGGTGATGCGCGATATCTACCCCCCACGCGTGACCCTGACCTACACCCTGAAGGATGCGCAGGGCCAGGTGATCAGCGAAGGGGAACGCAAGCTGCAGGACACCGGCTACCTGCACAACATCGGGCGACAGAGCGACACCGACCCCCTGCGCTATGAGAAGCGCCTGCTGGATGACTGGATCCGGCGCGACCTGCGCAACGAGGCCACGGCCAGCACCTGAGCCCTTGGGCCCACATGAGAAAGGCGGCGCATCAGCGCCGCCTTTTTTCATGCACGCGGTATCGCCGGTGGCGGTTCAGCCGTCGACGTACTCGCGCACGACCCGCTTCACCCCACACGGCAGCTGGTAAGCACTGACCCCGCACAGCGGTGCCAGCGCCTCGATGCGGGGGGCATCGCCCCACAGCGTCACCGTGCTGCCGATGCCGGCCTGCGGCAGGTGGGTCAGGTCCACGGTGAGCATGTCCATCGAGACCCGGCCGATCACGATGCCTGGCTGATCGTCGATCCGCACCGGGGTGCCGTTCGGCGCGAACTGCGGGTAACCGTCGGCGTAACCGAGCGCGACCACGCCAACCCGGGTCGGGCGCTGCGCGACGAAGCGCGCGCCGTAACCGACCGGCTCGCCCACTGCGATGTCACGGACGGCGAAGATCTTCGAACGCATGCTCATCACCGGCCGCAGGCGCCCGGTCAGCGCGGTATGTGCCGGCATCGGGTTGATCCCGTACAGCATCAGGCCCGGGCGGACCCAGTCGCTGCGTACGTCCGGCCACCCCAGCAGCGCTGGCGAGTTGCACAGGCTGGTCTGCCCGGCCAACCCGTCGATGGTGGCCGCGAAGACGTCGGCCTGCTCGCGGGTGCGCGGGCTGTCCAGTTCGTCGGCCCGCGCCATGTGGGTCATCAGCACCATCGGCCCGACATGCGCCAACGCGATCAACGTGGCGTGCGCGGCACGGAACTCGTCCGGCCACAGGCCCAGGCGATGCATGCCGCTGTCCAGCTTCAACCACACGTTGAGCGTGGCGGTGGTCTGGAACGCGGCCACCGCCTCGACCTGCCACGGCGCGCCGACCGCGAACCACAGGTCGTGCTGCACGATCAGCGGCAGCTCACTGGCGTCGAAAAAGCCTTCCAGCAGCAGGATCGGGCCGGTGATGCCGGCCGCGCGCAGCTCCAGCGCTTCCTCGATGCAGGCCACGCCAAAGGCATCGGCCTCGGCCTGCAGCGCGCGGGCGCAGCGCACCGCGCCGTGCCCGTAGGCATCGGCCTTGATCACCGCAACGGCCTTGCCGCCCCCCAGTTCGCGCGCCAGCCGGTAATTGCTGCGCAGCGCGTCCAGATCAATCAACGCACGGGCTGGGCGCATGAACTCGGCTCACGGTGACGGACAGAGGCGGCATGGTGGGTGTAACGGAAGATATCCAGGCCTTCGGTGCTGATCTGCGGCTGGCGGGCATCCATCAGGTCGGCCAGGTAGCGGCCGGAGCCGCACGCCATGGTCCAGCCCAGGGTGCCGTGGCCGGTATTGAGGAACAGGTTGCGGTACGGCGTGGCGCCGACCACCGGGGTGCCGTCCGGCGTGGCCGGGCGCAGGCCAGTCCAGAACTCGGCGCGCGAGAGATCGCCGCCCTCCGGGTACAGATCACGCACCACCTTCTCCAGCGTGGCGCGGCGGCGCGGCGAGAGCGACAGGTCGAACCCGCCCACCTCGGCCATGCCACCGACGCGGATGCGGTCGTCGAAACGGGTCACGGCCACCTTGTAGCTTTCATCCAGGATGGTCGAGGTCGGCGCCATTGCCGGATCGGTGATCGGCAGCGTCAGCGAGTAGCCCTTGAGCGGGTACACCGGCAGCTGCATGCCCAGCGGTGCGACCAGCGACGGCGAGTAACTGCCCAGCGCGACCACGTAGTGATCGGCGGTTTCCAGCTTGCCATCGATGCGCACGCCGGTGATGCGGTCGCCATCGCTGTGCAGGCCGGCGATGTCCTGGTCGAAACGGAATTCGACCCCGGCATCGACGCACATCTGCGCCAGGCGACGGGTGAACAGCTGGCAATCACCGGTCTGGTCGCGCGGCAGGCGCAACGCGCCGACCAGCTTGTCGGCCACGCCGGCCAGCGCCGGCTCATGGGCGATGATGCCCGCGCGGTCGAGCACCTGGTACGGCACGCCGTACTGGGCCAGCACGTCGATGTCCTGCGCGGAGGCATCCAGCTGCTGCTGGGTGCGGAACAACTGGGTGGTGCCCAGGTCGCGGCCCTCGAATTCGATGCCGGTCTCGCGGCGCAGCTCGTTGAGGCAGTCGCGGCTGTACTCGGACATGCGCACCATGCGCGCCTTGTTGATCGCGTAGCGCTCGTGCGTGCAGTTGCGCAGCATCTGCGCCAGCCAGCGGTACTGGTGCCAGTCCAGGCCCGGGCGGATCGCCAGCGGCGCATGCTCGGAGAACAGCCATTTGACCGCTTTGAGCGGCACGCCGGGGGCGGCCCACGGCGAGGTATACCCGAACGACAGCTGGCCTGCGTTGGCGAAACTGGTTTCCAGCGCCGGACCGGGCTGGCGGTCGACGACCGTGACTTCAAACCCGGCCTGCCGCAGGTACCAGGCACTGGTCGTGCCGATCACACCGCTGCCAAGGACTAGAACGCGCATGACACCTCTCCAACCCGATCATTCCCTGCGCAGGAGCACGCCGGGACCATAATTGAGGAAGTATAGTCAGCCCCAACCAATCAAATCGCCTGTTTTTCCTGCATCAGGCAGGATATTGTCCCGCCAACATCCTCGAGAGGCTGACGCCGATGGCCACGCGTGCCCGTGAACTGGACAAGATCGACCGCAAGATCCTGCGCATCCTGCAGGCCGAGGGTCGCATTTCCTTCACCGAACTGGGCGAGCGGGTCGGGCTGTCGACCACGCCCTGCACCGAGCGCGTGCGGCGGCTGGAGCGCGACGGCGCGATCACCGGCTATTACGCCAAGCTGGATCCGCATTACCTCAAGGCCAGCCTGCTGGTGTTCGTGGAGATCAGCCTGGCCTACAAATCCGGCGATATCTTCGAGGAGTTCCGGCGCGCGGCGCTGAAGCTGCCCAACGTGCTGGAGTGCCACCTGGTGTCGGGCGATTTCGACTATCTGCTCAAGGCACGCATCAGTGAGATGGCCTCTTACCGCAAGCTGCTCGGCAGCACGTTGCTGACCTTGCCGCACGTGCGTGAATCCAAGAGCTACATCGTGATGGAAGAGGTCAAGGAAACCCTGACCCTGCCGATCCCGGATTGATGCCGGCCCGATAACGCAGAAAGGCGGCGCGCGTGTGCGCACCGCCTTCGTTCATTGCGTCAAGCGCATCAGCGCTGCTGCTTCTGGTCCTGGTGCTTCTGGTCCTGCTGCTTGCCGCCCTTCTGATTCTGCTGGTCCCACTGCTGCTGGTTCTGCTGGCCGGGCTTCTGGTTCTGCTGCTGACTGCCCTGCTGCTCCTGCGGCGATTTGCCGGGACTGCGGTTCTGCTGGTTAGCCATGATTGCACTCTTCTCGAAAAACCTCGGGGGATGCGCTGGGTTGCGGCGCGGGTACAGGGTCCCGCCGATCCGGTTAATCACAGGCGAAAAAACAGTGAGGTGGTGCGTTGACGGCGATGACTGCGGGCAGCCCGATGTAAACCATTCATGCTCCGCGTCCCGGCGCCGCAGCCCTCACGGTTTTATCTGCTGGCCATCGCCACGGGGCACCGCGTCGTAGTAACGCCCCGTACGGGTATCGAGCACGCGGTTGGGGCCCACCTGCTTGACCCCTGGAATGATCCGGCCGTTTCGGTCGTAGACCTTGCTCTGCACGGCAGGCCCCTGCATCGGCGCCGGCTGCGACGGGCCTTTGCTCTGGATCGGGTGAGTGCGCAGCTGCTGTTGGGTCTGCGAGGACGATTTCACCGG
>NZ_JAPJIU010000029.1:0-11608 GCF_026241915.1 Stenotrophomonas sp. RIT-551
CGGACGTTCGCCGCCACCGCCACCGCCACCACCGCCTTCACGGCCGCCGAGCATCTGCATTTCATCGGCGATGATGTCGGTGGAATACTTCTCCACGCCATCCTGACCGGTGTACTTGTCGTAACGCAGGCTGCCTTCGACGTAGACCGAGCTGCCCTTGCGCAGGTACTCACCAGCGATCTCGCCGAGCTTGCCGAAGAACACCACGCGGTGCCATTCGGTACGCTCCTGCTGGTTGCCATCCTTGTCCTTGCGGACGCTGGTGGTGGCCAGGCTGATGCGGGTGATCGCCATACCGCCCTGGGTGTACTTCACGTCCGGGTCGTTGCCGAGGTTGCCGACCAGGATGACTTTATTGATGCCGCGCGCCATAGGGTTGCTCTTCCGTTGTCCGAGGGCAGGCCGCAGTCATATCACAGCCCCGGGCGGGGTGCAGATCTGCCGGGCCGCCCTTGGGAGAATTGGGGGGATCCAGATTGCACCATCTTATCATCGCCGCCGTCCCCGACCCTGTCGGAATTCCGGCCGGGAACGACCGGAAACCTGCTCGAGCCATATGCCGCAACGGTGACGGCGGTTCAGTCCCTGCGCCGCAGGCCGCTGGCCGCCAGCCCGAGGGACCTCCCGGCCCCGCCATCACGGTGCATGGCATGATGTCGCTTCACCGTCTCCCCGCCTGCTGAAATGACCATCCGCGGTAAAGCCACCTCCCTCGATATCGCCCACCTGGCCGGCGTCTCCCAGCCCACGGTGTCGCGGGCGCTGCGCGGCAGCCCGATGGTCAACGCCGAAACCCGGCAGCGGATCCTGGCCATCGCCCGGGAGCTGAACTACAAGGTCGACAAGAACGCCTCCAGCCTGCGCCTGCGCAATGCCGGCACACTGGCCCTGCTGTTCTTCGAGGACCCGACCAATGACGATTCGCTGATCAACCCCTTCTTCCACGCGATGCTCGGCTCGATCACGCGGGCCTGCGCGCTGCGCGGTTATGACCTGCTGGTCTCCTTCCAGCAGTTGTCCACCGACTGGCAGGCCGATTACGAGGACAGCAACAAGGCCGACGGCATCATCCTGCTCGGCTATGGCGATTACCACGAGTCGCGCGAGCGGCTGCAGCGGCTGGTCGAGCAAGGCACCCACTTCGTGCGCTGGGGCGCTTCCCTGCCCGACCAGCCCGGTGTCTCGATCGGCAGCGACAACTTCCAGGGCGGTTTCGACATCACCGCCCACCTGCTCGACCAGGGCTGCCGCCGGATCGCGTTCGTCGGCCATGCCTCCAGCCACTATCCCGAGTTCGAGCAGCGCTATCGCGGCCACGTCGAAGCAATGCGGGCGCGAGGCCTCACCGCCGAGCCCTCGCTGCAGCACGATGCGATCACCACCGAGCAGTCCGGCTTCGATGCCTGCCAGGCGCTGCTGGCGCGCGGTGAGCGTATCGATGGGCTGTGCGCGGCCAGCGACCTGATCGCGATCGGTGCGATGCGCGCCCTGCGCGAGCATGGCCTGCGCGTGCCGGAGGACGTGGCGGTCACCGGCTTCGATGACATCCCGCTGGCCGCCTCGGTGTCCCCGCCGCTGTCCACGGTGCAGCAGGACACCAAGCAGGCCGGGCACCTGCTGGTGGAAAAGCTGTTGGCGCTGATCGACGGCCAGCCGGTGGAAGGCCAGAGCATCGCGGTGAAGCAGGTGCTGCGGGAATCCTCGCTGCGCCGCTGAGTCCGTTCAGGGCACCCGCTGGAAGCTCAGGCTCTCGAAGCTGAGGGACCGCGCCTGGCCATCGGCCACGTGGAAGGTCAGCCAGTTGCCGCTGTTGGGGACGAACTCGACCCGGACCTGGTCAAGGTGTTCGCCCGCGGTGGCCACCGCGTCCAGCTGCCCCCAACGCAGCCGCAGTGCCTGGTCACCGGCCGCTTCGACGTTCATCTCGCCGAGCAGCGGGTGCACGTATCTGCCCACGTAGCCATCGCGCGGCAACGTTCGCAGCCACGGGCGTGCCTGGATCGCCTGGCGCTGACGCGCCATGTTCCGCTGCGCCTGGGCCGCCGTTGCCTGCAGGGCCAGGAAGCGGGCGGCGGAGCTCGCTGCGATCCCCTGCTCATGGAGCAGCACGCCATACACGTGATCGGCGATGAGATTGGTCAGCGGTGCGCCCAGCAGGTCCTCGTTGTTGAGCACCACCAGTGCGATGTTCTGATCAGGCATGAAGGACAGGTGCGCGTGGAAGCCGGCGAATCCGCCGAAGTGGTGCAGCAGCCGGTGGCCTTTGTACTGCCCGGTGTACCAGCCCCAGGCATAACCATCGCGCGCAAAGTCCAGATAGCGCGCGCTCAGCGCGACCTGCCGCTGCTGCGAACGGCTGATCACCTGCGGTGCGAAGGCCGGGGTGCCCGCGCACGGGAACTGCGCAATCAGGAACCGGGCCAGATCCGGTGCGCTGGCGACCATGCCACCGGCCGCCTGCATCGTCCCGTCCGCTTTGCGCAGATACAGGGCCGTGGTCGGTTGCGCGCTGCCCAGTGAGTACGGCTTGGCCAGGGGCCAGCCCGCCGTTTGGGCACGGCTGATCCGGGTGCTGGTATGGCGCATGCCCAGCGGATCGAACACCGCGCGCTGCAACTGGTCCTGCCACGGCAGCGCGTCGTGCTGGTCCATCCAGATACTCAGCAGGTTGTAGCCGAGATTGGTGTAGCCGAAGGTGCCGTGGGGCGCGTCCGGGTCGCGCCGGGTCGCGCCCACCAGCGCCAGCCGCGAGGCAGCGTCATGCACGCCGCTGAAAGCAGTGGCCCAGACCAAGGCGGGGTTGTCCACGCCTGCGGTATGGGTGAGCAGATCACGCACGATGACCGCCTCGGCATCGATACCTTCCAGGCGCATCTGCGGAAACATCTGCTGGAGCGACATCGCCATGTCGAGCTCACCGGCGGCCTCCCTCTGCAGGGCGTTCAGCGCGAAGAACGGCTTGGTCGCCGAGGCGATGTAGAAGACGGTGTCGGCCGTGACCGGCGTACCGGCGGCAATGTCCGCCAAACCGTAGTAGCCCTCATGGATCACTTTGCCGCCCTTCACCACGACGACGGCGGTACCGGACGGCAAGCCGGTCGCCGCCTTGGTCTGTTCGATGAGGGCGGACAGCGGGGCGAAATCGAGCGGCGTGGCGGCGCCGACCGGAGACAGCACGGCCACGGCAAGGCCGGCACAGAGTGCCAGGATGCGTTTCATTCGAGGGTCCTGTTGCAGGGCAGCCGACAGCGGACCTGCCGGCTGGGGTGGGCGGCCGCATCCGCGGCCTGCGCCGGATACCGACGGTCAGGCCGCGGCGGACAACCGGAGGGCGATCGGTCGGGGGGCCGTACGCTGGCTTACTTCAAGCGGCGATCCAGCACGAAGTACACCACGTTGCCCAGGCCGGTCGCCCCGAGCAGCAGCGCGATCGCACCCGGCGTGACCCGGTCGATGCCGAGCAGATCGACCAGCCCGAAGGCCAGGGCCAGGGTCAACATCACGCAGCCCCAATGCAGCGCGGCCAGCCGGCGCTTGGTGGTATCGCCGGCCAGCAGCGAACGCACCAGCTCTTCCGAGCCGCGGGCTTCGACGATACGGCGGCGCGTGTGGCCATCGACCACGCTCTTGATGGCATACACGATGCCGAGGATCAGGACGACGGGCAGAATCAGGTTGTAATCCATGGTGCGTTCGTTCCGTTGAGGAGGGGCTTGTCCACTGAGATACGGCCACGGCGGGATCGGTTGCACGGAACACGGTTGCAACCGGAGAGGCACTCGACGTATCTCTATGGAACATGCGCACGTCGCCGCCCCCTCCTGCCGACTGTCTCGATGCCGACCGGAAACTGGTCGACGCGATTCTGTCGCGCCAGCCCGGGGCGTTCGAGCAGCTGGTGCGGGAGTATCAAGGCCTTTGCTGGCGCGTGGTCGATCGCATGGTCCGCCACCCCGACGACACCCGCGAGCTGTGTCAGGAAGCCTTCCTGCGCATCCATCAGACGTTGCATCAATACCGCGGCGAGAGCGCACTGAAATCGTGGGTCGCGCAGGTTGCCTATTCGATCGCCAAGCGGCACCTGGAACGGCGACGCATCCCGCTGGTGGAGAACACCGTAAGCGACGACGGCACCGCCTTGATCGATCGGGTCGGCGATGGCATCGATCTGGAAGCCCTGACCAGCGAGCAGGACATCAACGCCCACCTGCATGCGGCCATCGACGCCCTGCCCCCGCTGCAGCGCACCCTGCTCACGCTCTACCATCTGGAAGAGATCTCCATCGCCGAGATCGCCACCCTCACCGACCTGGCCGAAGGCACCATCAAGAGCCACCTGTTCCGCAGCCGCAAGCGGCTGCGCGAACTGCTCGAATCCCGCATTGGAGTGCCCGCATGAGCAGCACAGACGATTCCCGGATCGACCCCGACGAATGGCACGCCCAGGAACGCGGGCTGCGCGCGGCGCTGAGCGGCCAACGCGCCGGACCGGACGCCCCCGATTACCTGCGTATTGCCCAGGCGATCGCCTCTGCGCCGCAGAGCGGGCCGCCGATGCGCTTCGCCCGCGATGTCGCCGCGCACATCGCCCGGCATGACGCCGGGATCGAACGCTGGGTCTCCCGGGCCCTGCTGGCGGTGCTGGCGGTCGCGGTGCTGGCGTTGGTTTCGCTGTTCGGCCCGGCATGGTGGCACGCGCTCGAGCACGCCGCGGGCAGCGCGGCGACCGGGTGGCTGCTGGCTGGCGCAACCTGCGTGGCGCTGTCGTGGCTGGCGGCCCGTTGGCGGGCGTCCGGCCGGAAGCACCCATGACTTACGGCGGATGCAGGCTATCTGAATAGGGCGGATAACCGATCCATCGCCCAGGGGAAGCTGTCCGCATGCTTGAGATCCGCGCGCTGTCCAAGACGTACGCCAATGGGGTCCACGCCCTTGCCGGTGTCACCCTCGATATTCCCCGCGGCATGTTCGGGCTGCTCGGCCCGAACGGCGCCGGCAAGTCCTCGCTGATGCGCACCCTGGCCACGCTGCAGGAAGCGGACAGCGGCACCGCCACGTTGTCGATTCCGGGCGAGGCGAGCATTGATGTGCTGCGTGACAAGGATGCGGTGCGCCGGCGGCTGGGGTATCTGCCGCAGGACTTCGGCGTGTACCCGAAGGTCAGCGCACTGGATCTGCTTGAGCATTTCGCAGTGCTCAAGGGCCTCACCCACAAGGCCCAGCGCCGCGAAGTGGTGGACGCGCTGCTGCAGCAGGTCAATCTGTGGGGAGCGCGCAAGCGCAAGCTGGGCACGTACTCCGGCGGCATGCGCCAGCGCTTCGGCATCGCCCAGGCGCTGCTCGGCGACCCACGCCTGGTGATCGTCGATGAACCTACCGCCGGGCTCGACCCGGAAGAGCGCAACCGCTTCCTCAACCTGCTTGCCGCGATCGGCGAGAACGTGGCGGTGATCCTGTCCACGCACATCGTCGAGGATGTCACCGACCTGTGCCCGAGCATGGCCATCATGAACAAGGGGCAGGTGCTGCTGACCGGCAAGCCCAGCGATGCGATCAACGCGTTGCAGCACCAGGTCTGGCGCAAGCAGGTGGACGTTGCCGAACTGCCCGCCTACGAAGCCAACCATGTGGTGCTGTCCACCCGCCTGGTCGGTGGCCGGCCGGTGATCCATGTGCACAGCGCGACCGACCCCGGCGACGGCTTCGCCGCCGTTGCTCCCGATCTGGAAGACGTCTATTTCCAGCGACTGCGCCTGCAGTCGCGGGCCGCCTGACCGGAGCCCGCCGATGATCGCTGCCTTCTTCCGCTTCGAGCTGCGCGAGCAGCTCCGTTCCCCGCTGCTGTGGCTGCTGGCGGGCCTGTTCGCGCTGATGGCCTTCGGTGCCGCGTCCACCGACGCGATACAGATCGGCGGTGGCACCGGCAACGTGCACAGCAATGCACCCATCGTGATCGCCACGGTGCTGGGCATGTTTACCCTGCTGGGCATACTGGTCTCCACGCTGTTCGTCAGCAACGCGTTGCTGCGCGACTTCGATCTGGGCACCGCCGAGCTGATCTTCGCCAGCCCGATCAAACGCCGCGACTATCTGGCCGGGCGCATCGGTGCGGCCCTGGTCAGCGGGCTGCTGGTCTACGTGATCATCGCCCTGGGCCTGGCGCTGGGGCCGTTCATGCCCTGGGTGGATCCGGCCCGCATGGGCCCGGTCTCGCTGTACAGCTATGTGTGGGCCTTCGGGGTGATCGTGATCCCGAACCTGGTCTTCACCACGGCGCTGCTGGCGTTGCTCGCGGCCACCACGCGCTCGATCCTGTGGGTCTACATCGGCGTGATCGGTTACTTCGTGCTGTACGGCGTCAGCGCCGCCCTGCTCAGCGACATCGACAACACCTGGGTGGCCGTGTTGAGCGAGCCGCTCGGCCTGCGCGCGCTGTCACGGACCATCCGCTACTGGTCGGTGGCCGAGCGCAACAGCGGCCTGCCCGCCGTGGCCGGTCAACTGCTGGCCAACCGCGCGCTGTGGCTGGGCGTGGCGGCCGTACTGTACGCCGCCACGTTCGCCTTGTTCCGCACCGAACGCAGCGGCAGCGCTGGACGTCGCTGGGGACGCAGGACCGCCCTCGTGACGACCGCGTCCGCACAGCGGCCGAGCCAGGTCGTAGTGCCCCGCGTGGTGCCGGGCCACGGCGCCGGCACCGCTTGGAGGCAATTCCTGCACCAGGTCCGCTTCGACACCAGCGGCGTGCTGCGCAGCGTGCCGTTCCTGGTGCTGCTGATACTGGGGCTGTGCAACTTCCTGCCCGGCGCGCTGTTCCGCCAGACCCTGTACGGCACGCCGATCTGGCCGGTCACCTCGGAGATGCTGACCGCCCTGCAGGGCGCCTACAGCTGGCTGCTGATCATCATCGTGCTGTTCTTCGCCGGCGAACTGGTCTGGAAAGAGCGCGCGGCCCGGATCAATGAAGTCACCGATGCGATGCCCGTCCCCAACTGGGTCCCGCTGCTGGCCAAGTTCGCCACGCTGGTGGCGGTGATCGCCTGCTTCCAGGCGATCGGTGCGCTGGCCGCGATCGCGGTACAGCTGAGCAAGGGCTACACGCAGATCGAGCCACTGGTGTATCTCAAGACCCTGGCACTGGACTCGGTCGTCTACCTGTTGATGGGCGGCCTGGCGCTGGTGCTGCAGGTACTGACCAACAACAAGTTCATCGGCTACGCGCTGCTGATCGTGGTGATGATCGGCCAGGCGGTGCTGGGCATGCTCGACTACACCCAGAACCTGTACAACTTCGGCAGCTGGCCGATCGCGCCGTACTCGAACATGAACGGCTACGGCCATTTCCTGCCGGGGCAACTGGCTTTCCAGGGCTACTGGGCGCTGTTCCTGCTGGCGCTGCTGTGTGTCGCCTCGGCGTTCTGGGTCCGTGGTGTCGGCACCAGCCTGCGCCAGCGCCTGGTGCTGGCGGGCCGTCGCCTGCGCGGCCCGGCCGGGCTGGGCGCCGCCGTCGCAACGCTGGCCTTCATCGGGCTGGGCGGCTGGCTGTACTGGAGCACCAACATCCGCAACGAATTCCTCTCACCGGACCAGCAGCTGGACCTGCAGGCCCGCTACGAGCGTGAACTGTCGCGCTACCGCGACCTGCCGCAACCGCGCATCGTCGCGGTGGACAACCGGATCGACCTGCACCCGGAAACCCAGTCGGTGGTGATCGATGCGTACTGGACGGTGCGCAACACCCACACCACCCCCATCGCGCAGCTGCACGTGGCGATGAACGACGACAAGCAGCTGACCGCGGTCGACCTGGGCGGCCAGACGCTGGCGATGCATGACGCCGAGCTGGGCTATCGCATCTACCAACTGACCGCCCCGCTGCAGCCAGGGGAGGAACGCCGCATCCACTTCCGCGTCAACCAGCATCCGACCGGCATCACCTCCGATCAGGCGCCCACCGACCTGGTGGAGAACGGCAGTTTCTTCAACAGCCGGCTGCTGCCCTCGTTCGGGTACGACCAGGGCGTGCAGATCACCGACCGCAACGAACGCCGCAAGCGCGGCCTCGGCGAACCGAGCCGCATGCCCAGGCTGGAAGACCAGGCCGCCCGCGCGAACAATTACGTGACCGACGATGCCGACTGGCTGGCCTTCCGCAGCACGATCTGTACCGCGCCGGACCAGATCGCGCTGGCGCCGGGCTACCTGCAGCACGAAGCGACCGTCAACGGGCGGCGCTGCTTCAGCTACGCCATGGACCGGCCGATGCTCAACTTCTATGCCTACCTCTCGGCGCGTTGGGAAGTGAAGCGCGCGGCATACAAGGGCATCCCGATCGAGGTGTACTACGATGCGCGCCACGGCTACAACGTGGACCGCATGATCGAGGCGGTACAGAAGTCGCTGGCGTATTACGAGGCCAACTTCACGCCGTACCAGCACCGGCAGGTGCGCATCATCGAGTTCCCGGGCTACGCGCGTTTCGCCCAGTCGTTCGCCAACACCATCCCCTACTCTGAATCGATCGGCTTCATCGCCGACCTGCGCAATCGTGACAAGGTGGACTACGTGTTCTACGTGACCGCCCACGAGGTCGCGCACCAGTGGTGGGCGCACCAGGTGATCGGTGCAAACGTGCAGGGCGCGACGATGTTGTCCGAATCGCTTTCCCAGTACTCGGCGCTGATGGTGATGGAGAAGGAGTACGGGCGGCAGCAGATGCGCCAGTTCCTGAAGACGGAACTGGATGGCTACCTGTCCGGGCGTGGCAGCGAGGGCATCGAGGAGCTGCCGTTGGCACGGGTGGAGAACCAGCAGTACATCCACTACGAAAAGGGCTCACTGGCGTTCTACCGCCTGCGCGAAGAGATCGGCGAGGCCGCACTCAACCGTGCGCTCAAGCGTTTCCTGCAGGACAAGGGCTTCCAGCAACCGCCCTACACCACCTCGACCGAACTGCTGGGCTACATCCGGGCGGAGACGCCGGCCGACCGCCAGCAACTGGTGACCGATCTGTTCGAGAAGATCAGCTTCTACGACAACCGCGTGCTGGCCGCGACCGCGCGCAAGCGGGCGGACGGCAAGTACGACGTCACGCTGAAGCTGCATGCCGAAAAGCGCTATGCCGACGGTGACGGCAAGGAGACCGCTGGCGCCATGGACGACTGGATCGAGCTCGGCGTGTTTGCCAACGCCCCCTCGGGCAAGGAGCGCGACCAGAAGGTACTGTACCTGCAGCGCCACCACGTCACCGAGGCCAACCCGTCGATCACCGTGACGGTGGACGGCAAGCCGGATGAAGCGGGCTTCGATCCCTACAACAAACTGATCGATCGGGTCTCCTCGGACAACCGGCGCAAGGTGACGCTGCAGTAGAACGCAGCGTCAGCGCGGGCCGTCGGCGAAGTCCTTCAGGATTTCGCCGACGCCCGATGGCGAGATCTCAAACCCCAGCGGCGTGCCGGGGTTGATCACCACGCCGTAGCCGCCGGGAACGCGCTTGAAGTGGAGGATATCTCCATCGCTGACATCGCCCCCCCTGACCAACCTGGTCGAAGGCGCAGCCAAAACCCCTCACTTCTCGGCCCGAAGATGGCTGCACACGCGGCCCAGATCACCCTTTGGATTTAGCGTCCAGCGCGGCAAATGCACTCACCCAGGCTTGCACTGACTGCAGCTGCGGCGGGAATTATCCCGACACCAAAACACTGCCTCGCCCCGTACAAGCCGTAGCAGAAATCCGATCAATCCAAGCTGAGTGCCGAGGCACGATGACAGTGCCGGAGAAAGTGGTCTTTGCATAAGACGAAAGCCCATCTTGCCCATGGAGCGGCAAGTTGATGCTCGTAGCTTGGATCGAAGATCTTCGTTCGGCACTCTCTCTTTCAAGGGGCTTGCGATGAGAATTTTGATTCGGGCAATTGTATTCCTCTGGATTTACTCAGGCGCATATCAGATCGCTTCCGCGCAACAGCTGGTACTTTGTTCAAACTGCACTCAGCCATATTAGTATGAATCTGCAGCAGAAATTGCTCACGGACCGCGCAGAGGCTGGGAAAGCTATCTCGTAGTGAACCCAAATACATCCAAAGGCATGTTCGCCAGCGTAGTCTACGTGCCACCTGGTGAGGTACCGATGCGTCTGGAGCGCGCAATCCCACGCACGGAGAACGATCCGGGAAATTGGATTGTCGTGGTCCCGAAGTCCAGGAAGCCCAGCAGCACACACTCTACAATGCAAGGAAATGGTGACTTCTCAACATCATCGTCCGGACTTCATCATGGCCAGCAACTGCAGCTGGATGCAATCGTCTCCATGTCGAAAGAGTGGGTATTTATAAAGCCACAAAACAATAGTGGATACTTCAACAGCTTTAATGATGCGCTCCAGAACATGGCGGCTGTGGATAGCGTCATCAGGATTGGACACACGACTACCAACCCTGCTTGGGTCAACGATCAAATCAACGGAAACCTCGTCGCCAGCTTGTTTCGAGCACTGGAGTCATTTTTCGGCCGAGGGATAGGCGGCTGCCTCCTGATGGACAATGGCGACGTGGCGTGCTGGCAGATAAATGTACTTGCCCCTGGCGCCGCGAGGCTTGTTGAGGGAACGTCGAAGGACGCAGAGGGAAATGAAATCCCCGCAAGTGGCACATTACCGAATGGATCCGGCACTGAGGTCAACGTGCACCCGGATACACCACAACCAGGCTACGTATCCTATGACTGGGGCCAGTATCAGTACCGTTGCGGTCACGTGAACGGAAAACTCAGTCATTGTGAATGGATTGCCCCACGCTGAGGCACGGCAGAATGAAATCAGTATTGCTACTAGTCGGCATGATCGCAGGTGCTGCGGTTGGAACTCTGGCTGGATTCTGGCTCGGCAGCTGGAATCACCCCAAGCCTATCGACGTGTTCACAAATGAGCTGGCCACATATATCAGCCTGTTGCATGACACCGACGGCACGCCTAAGGATCTGCAGTGGACGCGGGATGCGCTCGCCTTGCAGATGGCCAATACGCTTGTACTGGCTGGAAGTCATCCAAAGAGCTCCTCCATTCCCGGAACTGAAGACCGCCTCAAGGCTATCGCCGCACGTATCCTTGAGCAGAACCTACTGGTAGAAGTTAAGCAGCGAGATGCGCGTGAGCTGGCGCACAGCGTGGCAGCTTGCATCGTGAGCGAGAGCGCGCCAGATTTCTGCCCTTCTCATTCTGATCAGGCAACAAGGTGACCCTGCAGTAAGGTGCAGCGTCAGCGCGGGCCGTCGGCGAAGTCCTTCAGGATTTCGCCGACGCCCGATGGCGAGATCTCAAACCCCAGCGGCGTGCCGGGGTTGATCACCACGCCGTAGCCGCCGGGAACGCGCTTGAGCACGTCCAGCATCAGCATGCGGATGGTATGCGGGGCCTGCTGACTGTGGAAGCCGACGCGGCTCATATCGGTGAACACCGACACGTGCAGTACGCCCTGCTTGTCGAACAGCAGCGGATCGAAACCGCTGCCATCCGGCGTCACCAGGCTGCCGGTGAGCAGCACCACTTCCGACGCCACGAATGCCTTCATGAACAGGCCGATCGGCAACTGACCGTCCATCGCGGTCT
>NZ_JAPJIU010000003.1:0-353613 GCF_026241915.1 Stenotrophomonas sp. RIT-551
CCGCTGCCGCCGCCGTCACCGGCGCCGCCAGAGCCGGACCCGTATGCACCCCAGCCGGTGCCCGTGCCGGAGTACCGCAGCGAGGTGTCGCTCTACACCGCGTTGCCGGCCATGGGATTGCGTTACGGCTGGGCCACGCTCGGCAACCTGCACGAGCGGGTAGGGGAGCAGGAGCAGCTGCGCCAACGCGCCGACCTGCGCGGGGATACGTACTTCAACGGTGCCTGGGTGCGCGTGATCGGCGAGAACGGTGACGTGGAAGGCAGCCGACGCGGCATCTACGGTGGCAGCCCGCGCTACGACTACGACATTCTGGCCATCCAGGCCGGCGCGGATGTCTATGCGGTGGAGCATGACGACGGAAAGCGCGACCACGCGGGCCTGTATCTGGGGCAGGGCAGGATGCGCAGTGATGTGACGCATTTCGATGGCACGCTGGCCGGCCGCAACCAGGTCAAGGGCACCTCACTTGGCCTCTATTGGACGCGCTACTGGGACGAAGGCCAGTATCTGGATGCGGTCTGGCAGGGGACGTGGGGCAAAGGCAAATCCAGGTCGAGAAACGGCATTCTGCTGGAGCGCGACAGTTTCGGCTGGGGGGCATCGCTGGAAGGAGGCTATCCGTTCCAGATCGATGAGGAGGATGAGGATAAAATCCTCGAGCCGCAGCTGCAGGTGATTTATCAGCGGATCGACCGGGACCACAACCGCGACCCCGCCGCGCTGATCCGGTTCAGCAACATGGACTCGCTCGCTGCCCGTCTGGGCCTGCGATGGGCCAACACCTGGACCCTGGAGCCCACGCATGACGGCATCCGGCGGTTGTTCACCGGATGGCTGCGGCTCAATGGCTGGCATGAGTTCCGTGGCCAACCGGTGACCGAGTTCTCCTCGGCGGAGGGCTACGTGCCATTCGAAGCCAATCTGAAAGGCACGTGGTGGCAGCTCAACGCCGGGGCGACCTGGCAGTTGGGCGCTTCGACCAGCCTCTAAGCGAACATCGGCTATCAGCGCAGCTTTGACCGTGCGTTTGATGCTTGGGACGGCAAGGTGGGTGTGCGTTGGAACTGGTAACGTTGTGGCGAGCAAAAGCCTTTGAATTCAAATAGGGGACCTATGTGGGAACAAGAGGACATCAATTTAGAGCACGGCCAGCGGTAGATTGAGGAGGCCCGCGTGGTACCTCGCCGCAGCCGCCAGCTGTTTTACATAATATACATTATGCGAAATCGATGATGCGCCGTCTTTTGCTGGTCTGCCTCTCGATGTAGTTCCGCTTTCCTTCCCAAGGCAGTCACGGAGCGCGCAGTCATACGCCAGGCTCGCACCGATATTGCCACCGCCAATCACCGCTACGTTCAATACAGTCATGAAGTCTTCCATTACCCAACAGGCAGCTAACGCATTCACATGAACTGGCCGCGGATGGGCGCGGCCAACAACGTGCTCACGATTCGTGGGCGACTTCCCAGGTGCCATAGCGCACCAAGCCGCTCGAGCGGGCCAGCGCGATGGAGGCGTGATTGTCATGCTGGCAGCGATACTGCAGCTGGTGACCACGCTCCTCCGCGTTGGCGCGCAGCGCACCCACCAATGCGCGCCCCAAGCCCGTGCCGCGTGCGCGTGGCAAGGTCAGCACCCCCATGTCCGCAATCGCCGCGCCGCCCCACGGATACATGCTGGCAGCTGCCAGCAGTTCTCCCCCACCGAAGGCTCCGAATACAGACCAGTGATCGAGCTCCACGTAGGCATCTTCCTGGTCCTGCTCGGAGGCCTGGCGTGTGAAGTGCTCGAACGCCTTCGCGTCGTCGGGACCCAGCTGACGCACCTCCATGCCGGGCTTCAGCATCATCTTTGCCACGGCGCCGGGGCTGGCGTAGCACACCAGATCGGGCGCATGCAGGCGGATGCCGCCACTGTGCAGGGCCTCGCGCAGGGTTTCTGGCGAAACGCGGGTGGCGGGATGCGCCGTGAGCTTCGCAGCCGCGGCAACTTCCGGGGTGAGCGCCGCATGTACGCTGCCGTCGCCGGTCTCCAGGATCATCGCGCGCCGCTGCACATCCAGCCCGGGATTGACGAAGGCGGTAAGCCCCGGCGCACTGGGTAGCTGCTGCCCGCTGTGCAGCAGACCGTGCCAGTACTGCACGACGGTCGTTGAGAATTCAGTCACTGTGGGTGCTTCCTTGTGTGTACGAGGTGGCGAAATCTGTCAGTGCAAGTGCGCGCGATTCCAACCACGGAACGAAGTGGGGAGCGAGGGGGCAGCGCAGGCGCTGAACAGCGGGCGCCATCCGCCAAGCGTGTCGTTGACATCGACAACGCGATCACTACCGACCAGGTGGGCTCCGCATCGCAGTCGATGCCGGGGACATCGCTCAAGCTGCTCCAGCCGTTGCAGGTCGCTACGCATGATCGTCAGCACGAAGTGGCGAAGCGCCGGGCCTTTGAGAGCTTCCTGCGCCGTTGCACCGTGCCGGTGCAGCAATGCCAGAATGCCTTGATCAGACAGGTCGCGATCACATAGAACTCAACAAGCCCGAAGACGCCCAGAAACGCCCAGGCTACCAAGTTGAGCGTCTCGAACGAGAGCCCAAGCGGAGCCTGCAGGGCGTCGGCGGCTGCGAAGGCCACCAGAGAGAGCGGTAGCGTCACCATCACGACCAGATAGAAGAAATCCCCGCTGTCCAGCAGATCCAACAGCAGGCAGGCCTGGTACAGGAGCGCGAACACCGCCGCCCCCCCCCTGCCCGATCTGGACCATGCCCTGCCCAGAACCGAACGCCATTCAATGGGGTAATGGCGTTGCTTTTTCGGCAGCCTCGCTGCCTCGCGTTGTGCACGGCGAACTCGGCTGATCATGGGCGCCCCCTTGGCGAGTGGATCGTCGCCCAGATGAAGTCGGGACGGCAAGGGCCGAGTGATGGCCGGGAAGACCACGCCGGTTCTGTTACTGCGCGGATGGCGGGTTGGCAGCCCCATGGCACTTCTTGTACTTGTTACCCGATCCGCACCCGCACGCGTCGTTGCGGCCGGGTGTCTCCACCGCCCTCAAGGGGCGGGTCACCGCTACCTGCGGTGCCGCGGTTCGTGCAGGCGGATCAATGCAAGCCTCCCGACACATCATGAGGGTGTTGGTGATTACAGCACTACGTTCCGTCGACCGCACGACCTGTGACTGGATCTGGTCAAATCGCGCAGATCGATCTGTGACGGGGACGCAGTGTCTGTCGAAGAGGCAGAGCGTGTGCAAATGCCAAGTTTCCAGGGCGCCCGGGTCGGCCTGCCTGATCAGGTCTCGAGCTCGACAAACGATCCGCTTGCAGGCATCCAGGCAGTCATCCCGCAGCTGATGAGGATCCTCCGTGGCAACCATTTCGAAACAGACCTGCAGGTAATCGGCTGCCTTCACCCAGTCTTCCAAGTGCGTGGCCCGGCGTTCGATCATTCCGGCAGCGTACAAGGCAGAGCGCGCCCTGTAGTCGGGAAACTGGAGCGCACGAATGTACTGCTCCTCAGCGTCGAGTTCGGATTGTCCGGGGATGAGCCCACCCTCAATCGACGCCGCAAGGTTATAGATGGCGTCTGGATATCCTTGGGACGCTGCCTCCTGAAGATAGGTAAGCCCCGTTGCCATGTCCTTCTGGACGCCGTCCCCGTGTAGATACATCACGGAAAGGTTGTATTGGGCCTGGGGGTCACCGGCATTGGCAGCCTCGGTTGTGTACCTGGCTGCGGCCGCCTTGTCCGCGATGCCGCCAATCCCAAGAGATAGCATTGCTCCCAGTTGCGCGAGCGCTTCCGGATGACCTGACCGTACGGCCTTTTCATACATTTCCCTGGCCAGCGCGGGATCCTTCTGGAAGATTCCATTTCCGTGCAGGTAGGCATTGCCTACATACACAAGCGCATCAGGAAGATCCGCCCTGGCGGCATGGGCGATGAAGTTCTGTCCACGGGTGTGCTGCGGATCGGTTGGCGTTGACTCGCTGACAAGGTGATGTCCAAATGAGTAGCTTGCGCCGACGTGCTCCTTGACTGCGGCCCTGCGCATCCAGAAGAGTGCCTGTTCCAGGCTTTCCTCAGCAGCGACGCACTCTCGGGCAGAAAGTTCGTAAGGCTGGCGGCCAGCGGGACTCGAGCACTCCATGAAGTACGATCCGGCCTGGAACATTGCCTCCGGATCACCGTCCAGCATGGCTTTCCCACACATCTGCCATAGAGCGTTGGACTTCACGGGGGCTACGATGCAGTCAACTTCGACTTGATGCGTTCGCCAGTACAGCTCCTTCAGAAGCCGCAGAGCGGCGTCGAGTGACAGCCTGGACATGCCACCGAAGTCGTGTGAAGTGTAGCCGTGGTGCTCGGGATGAGCCGCTATGTTGCCGTTGGAATGCAGTACACCCAGAGCACTCAACACAGGCCGGTTCGCTATTCCGCGAGTGCCGAGGTTTCGAATCTTCTGTGCAAGGGGCTCACTACTCTGAGCATTGGGCTCATCTACGAGCGTACAGAATCTATGGGCGAAGCCGCGAAGATGGGAAAGGCTGAGTGCCGGGGCCTCTCCACTCAGGTTCTTGCCGCTCTCGTACAGCCTGCCAAGCTCAGGGTCGAGCACCATGGCAAGCTCAATGTCATCGATCATCTTGCGTGGCAGAATTCAATAGGTTGGTGAGATTCTAACGGTTGCCGCGAGCGCCGCAACGACGTCATGTAGGCGGTATGGAGCGGGTACACGAGAGTGGCCAGTTCCCGCACCCATTAGATCTCGCCAGCAGTGACCCGATGCCCTCTGGTCTTTATCGTACGTGATGACAGCGGCCCTCGATGCCTGGCAGCCGGCCTCTGGCATGCCCGTCAATGGCGACACGCCTTGGGCCCCAACAGGCCGCGACAGCTTCAGCTGGCGATACAGCGCCGCTGCAGTTCAGGCAAAGCAAGGCCGAGCGGAATGCCCGGCGGAGCCATTGGCCAGCGCTACTGCTGGTTGGCGCTGCCCTCGCTGGCGTTGCGTGATTTGCCTACCGGCACCTTCCTACGGGCCAAGGTGCCGAGAACTAGGACTACGCGCTGGACTCAAAGGGCTACATCGCATCGATTGGGCCTGCATTCTTTGATAAGCCGAAATCCTTGCTTCTCGTGGACGACACCACAGGGAAAGCGCTGACGGACAACAGCAGTGTCAGGGTGGAAACTTCAATGCCTGCCGTGACATCCAGGGTTGGATCACCAATCGCATCATGGAGAGCTGCGCGACAACCAGGGCCGCTCCGCGAGCGGCGGATCCCCCCCCCCGCTCCCAGCCGGTAGCTGAAGACCGGCCTGCAGAACAGGACAAGCCCGCGCAGGATCATGATGTGACTCCCCGGGAAGACAATGCGGCACCCGAGCAATCACCCGGTTCCACCGACATCACCATTCGTTCCTCCCCTGCCCCGCGCCACCTCCGACAGCTTTCCGCGCTGGCATCGAGGGCGTTGTCCGGGTGAGGGTCGATGTCGATGCGCAGGGTTATCCCACCGATGTGTCGGTGGAGACATCCTCCGGTAACAGCGACTTCGCCCTGAACTGATCGCTCTCAACGCGGCGCTGGGAAGTCCGGCCTCGCTTTCATGAGTAGAGCAGCTGCCCGGCTGATCAGCGCCGGGCAGCTGCCTTGAACCCTTGGTGGGCTTCCTGCACCGGGCTACTTCTGGAGGACGTCGCGCACCTGGTCCAGCTTCTTTGCGCTCCTGATGTAGTCCTCATGAAGGCTTTTGATGCGCGCACTCAGTGAAGCAGCAAGTTCTTTGCGCTGCGCCCCCGTAGTCGCCTTTGCCATGAGAGCCAGTTCCTTGTTGATCGCCTTGAAGCGACCAATCGCTGACTGCGAACCCGTATCGAGAACCACGGCGCGGAGCGCGGCGTACTTGACCTCCGGGAAATGCTCCCGACGGATGTCGACCAGCTTCATCCCTTCCCGCGCAAGTCGATTTACCTTCTTCTGATCCGCACTGCTCAGCGTCACTGCCTTCTTTTCTTCAGCCATCTTGCTCTCCTTGAAAAACGTTGATTCCATTCGCGGTGTGGGTCATGCGGCAAGGCCGCTACTGCTTGGGTGGCCACTGCTCCAGCCACCAGTCCTGCTCATCGCGTAGCAAGGGAACCCACACGCGACTTTCATAGGAGGGGTTGTAGACGCCGGCCATCGAATCGCTCAGGGCGGATCGCTTCCTGGATACATCAACAGAGGGGGCAGCCCACCTGCGGCGCTTCCTGGTGCGGAATCGATCCTCAGGATCGACCGTGACGTGAACACCAATGGCATCGCCATCACCAGCAAGCGCATACTCAAAGTTCGAAAGCTCCCATGATCCTTTGAGGTCGGCAAGAAGCTCCAGTTCATCGAGCAGTTGTCCGTGATCGGTCGCGAGAACGATTGCCGTGAACGCCCTCTTGTTTGGATCCTCGATCGTCTGACTGCGGACCACGTCCAAGCGCGTACGAACAAGCATGGCAGTTGGCCCGTGCCTCGACTTGGACACGCTGGTCAACACACCTCCGCAAGCGACGAGTTCGAATTGGAGCCAGTCGAAGGCGTCCCTGATGGCGACGCCCAGGCTGAACTCCCCATCGTGATCTGGAACCGCGTCCATGAATGGCAGCGGGTTGGGGTAGCGAGGCTCGCCCTCAGCGCGCACCTGCCGAACAGCGGCCCGATAGTTCACCCCCGCCAGTGCGTAGGCCACCAGATCTCTGATGTTCCGGCCGGCCTTGGGCGAGCTCCAGTTCTCTGGGAAGATGCGAGCAATGTCCGACGCGGCGCGATCGGCAACAAGCTCCAATACTGTCTTCATGAAACACAGTCCTTTGCGTTCAAAGAGGCGACGCAGGCGCAACCGCCCAAGTCCATGGCTACTTATCGGCCCGAACACAGGAACATTGAGTACTTTCTGCTGCGCACGTCATGCATGTCTGCCCGAGCAGAGGATCAACGACCGCAGATCGCAGTACGCCGCTCGGCGAGATACTGTTGGGAAGCCCCCAGCTCGCGTACCAACCGCTCGATGAGATCGATGTCCGCTGCATCATCGGTAGCCGTGTACTGCTGAGGCTCGCGGTTGACCTCGGCGCTGGTCGCGCGCAACCCGTCGCCGTCGGGCGCGAAGTGCACCCGGGCGATGCGGGAGCCGGTCCAGCTGCGGTGCAGGTGGAGCGTTTCCCCTGCGTAATAGAGGAAGCACTTTTCCTGCATTTCCAGGGGGATGAGCCCCATGCGAACGCGCGCGGACGCTGATGTCATGCAGTCCAACGGCGTGGTGCACGTGGTGGACAGCGTGCTGATGCCGAAGTGACACTTGCCGGCGGGGCCCATCGCGGTAGGTGGGCTCCGTCGTGCCCGGTCGGGCAGTGATCGGACACTGATAGACTCGCGCCCGAGAAGAAGGACGGAGTCTTCATGGAGCGTTGGTATCTGGCAACACTGTTATCGTTGATCCTTCATCAGATCGATGCGGCTTTCTGGCACGAATGGGACATGTTCCGGGTGCCAGGCGGGGTTCAGGGATTCCTGGTATTCAACCTGGTCGCCGTTGGTGTACTGCTTCACGGCTATCGGCAGGTAGTCCTGGCCAAGCCTTCCGCCAGAGCCTACGCCGTCGTCTGCGGGGCTACCGGGATGGCGACAGCAGGAATCCATGTCCTGTTCGCTGCGGCCGGGCACGAGAAGTTCCATCTGCCGCTTTCGATCGCGGCCCTAGCTGCGTGTCTGCTTGCTGGTGCAGGACTTCTTCTGACTACCCTTCGCCGTCGTCCATGATGCAAAAAGCGCTCAGCCAATTTATCTGAAGCAAGGATCGCAGCGGACCGGTCAGGCCCGGAATCTAAGCAATGCGGTTGATGGACATCCTTGTCCGCTGCATAGGCCTACGCAGCAACGTGGTGCGGAGGAGTTCGCACGCTGAGTAGCCGACACAAAACCCCATTCGCACCCCTGGCTACCGCTCCCGACATCGCTGCCAGCCGCCTGCAGCAGCATGGACCTGCTCCCATCCATTCGGGAGTTTCCGGAACGCCTGACCGCCGATACATGCTGTTCCCGAACGCTTGGAGTCCTCTGATCCCAAGGGTGGCAGGTTCATCACGCTGTCCGACGGTCCCGGGCGCCCGGCGCGTTGGGCCTCAGCTGACAGAGTACGGGCCTCAACGCGTTCGCAGTAAGCCTTCATGCCGGGATGTGGGTGATTCGGCCACGCCAATTCTTCGCAATTGAACGGCGTGGTGCCCTTCGACATCGAGTTGTAGGCAGCCTTGGGCGCCGGAGGCAACGGCTTGGGTCGGGGACCCGTTGCAGAGTGCACTTGCGCCAGCGAAGAGCAGGCAAGCGAAAAAAGCAGCAATCCTGCTGAAATCCTTTTGAGCATGAGCTTCCCCCTGTAGCTGGGGGAAGCTTACCGCTTCAAGCCTGCGCCCGAGGAGCGTCGGAGCCGCTACGCCCGACGCCCTACCCGGCTCGGCCACCGCACGCAGGCGCAGAGTCCGGCAGCCCGGTGCCGGTGCCGAAATCAAGCCGACGCTGTAGCCGCAATCTTGATCGACTTGACGTTCACGAACTCCTTCAGACCTTCCGGACCATGCTCGCGACCATAGCCGGATGCCTTCACGCCGCCGAACGGAAGGGTTGGCGATGCCACGTCGAAGGTGTTGATGAAGATCATGCCGGTGTCGAAGTACTTGGTGGCCAGCTCCCGGGCACGCTGCACGTCGCGGCTGAAGATGCCGCCGCCCAGGCCGTAGCGGCTGTCGTTGGCGATGCGCATCGCATCCTCATCGTCCTCTGCGCGAATGATGGCCGCTGCAGGGCCGAACAGCTCATCCTCGTAGGCCACCTGCCCCGGCGCCACATCGGCCAGCACCGTGGCCGGATAGAACCAGCCCGTGCGGTCCGGCACTTCGCCGCCAACCACCAGGCGTGACCCCTGGGAGACGCTCTTGGTCACCTGTTCGTGGAGCTTGTCGCGCTGCGCCTTGGAGACCATCGGGCCGAGCTGGGTGCCGTCCGCATTCGGGTCGCCCATCCGGATCGCTTCGAAGGCCTCTGCATAGGCGCTCACGAAGGCCTCGTAATTCTTCTTTGTCACGATGAAGCGCTTGGCGTTGACGCAGGTCTGCCCGTTGTTGAACAGGCGGCCTTTGACGCAGGTCGCCACCGCCAGCTCCAGGTCGGCGTCGTCCAGCACCAGATAGGCGTCATTCGAGCCCAGCTCAAGCACCGTCTTCTTGAGTGCCGCGCCGGCCTTGGCCGCCACGGTGCGCCCCGCGGCCTCGCTGCCGGTCAGTGTCACCGCGCGCACCAGGTCGTTCTCCACAATGTCATTGGACTGGTCGTGGGTGATCAGCAGCACCCCGAACAGGCCCTTGGGCAGCCCGGCACTTTCGTAGATGTCGCGCAGCAGCAGCCCACTCCCGGTGCAGCTCTCGGCATGCTTGAGCAACACCCCGTTGCCCGCCATCAGGCTGGCGATGGAATAGCGGATGGCCTGGTAGGCCGGGAAGTTCCACGGCTGAATGCCGTAGACCACGCCGATCGGGGCGTGAGTCACAATGCCGGTGGCGCCCTCCACGTCGCGCTCTTCATCGGCCAGGGCGACGGGCCCTTGCTTGGCGGTGTAGTCACAGATGCTGGCGCACAGCTCGACTTCGGTACGGCTGTCTTCAATGAGCTTGCCGACCTCGTCGGTCATCAGCTGCGCAAACTCTTCCTTGCGCGCACGAAGCGCCTTGGCGATGTCTGCGATGACTTTCGCTCGCTCATCCAGACTGCGCAGACGCCACTGAAGAAACGCGTCATGGCTTGCCTTCACGGTGGCGGCGGCTTCGTCGTCCGACATGTAGGAATAGGTGGCGAGCACTTCTTCGGTCAACGGATTGATGGTCGTGAGTTGCTTGTTTGGCATGGGAAGAGAGGCTTTACGTAGAGGGGAGGTCCGTAGAGGGTCGCCGCCGTGCAGTTCCTCCGCTGTGAATTCTTCAACGGAATGCATCACTGGAGGTTCACCGGATCTCATTGCTAGAGTGTGGATTCGGCCTGTTTTGAAGAACTCCCTGCATGCGCTCCTGTTTGCGAACAGTCTCGATCACCCTCACTGCTGCATTGGCCACGGCCGCTGTTGCCAGCCTGCTCCAGACCCAGATCAATCTGCATGCCCTTACCCAGCTGGGCCTGGACGTCAGCTGGCCGGCACGGGCCGCAGTCACCGTGGAGGATCTGGCTCGGTTCGGACCTGTAATGTTCAGCTTTTCGCTGGCCGGCGGCGTGCTTGCGTCATGTCTGCAGCCAATTCTGCGCCGGCTTGGCCTCCATGCCCTGCCCTGCGCACTGCTCGCCGGTGTAGCCGGGCTGGCGGTCGTGTTGACGCTGCTACGCAGTGTGATTCCGATGCCGGCAGTGGCCGCCATCCGGGAGATTCCCGGCTTCGCCCTGCTCAGTCTGTGTGGGCTGGTGGGAGGCCATGTGAGCTACACGCTGAGGGCGCGTACCGTGCGCGAAACGCACCCCCACGGCGGGGTGGCCTGGCTGTTGCCGGCTGGCCTGGTGCTGCTGCCGCTTGCCTCATTCATGTTGATGCCGCCAACGGCGCAACGTGCACAGCCGCCTGCGGCAGGAGGCTACCAGGTCGCGACCGTCGCCAGCGGCCTTCAGTGGCCGTGGTCGCTGGCGGAACTGCCCGACGGAACGCTGCTCGTCACCGAAATGGCTGGCCGCCTGAAGCTGATTGACCGGGCCGGTGCACGTGTGGACGTCAATCTCTCCAAAATGCCCGCGGGCTATCAGCGTGAACGCGTGATCGGCCTGATGGACATTGCGCTGTCGACGGATTTCGAGACCGATCGCCGCATCTATCTGACGCAGGGCTATCGTGATCAACGCGGCGTGGGTGTTCGCTTGATCCGTGGCGCGCTGGAACGCGTTGGCGATGCGTGGTCCATGGAACAGGTGGAGATTCTTTTCGAATCCACGCCAAAAGCCAGCGACGGCAACAACGGCGGCCGCGTGGCCTTTCTCGACGCGCACACCCTGCTGATGACCGTGGGCGACGGTAGTGCCCGCCGGGAGGAAGCGCAGAATGTGCGCAACTCACTGGGCAAGGTGATGCGCATACATCTCGCGCCTGGCGCGAGCGTGGCGACCCTGTACACCTCCGGGCATCGCAACCCGCAGGGCATCGTGCATGACCCTGTCACAGACTCCATCTATGTCAGCGAACACGGGCCGCGCGGCGGTGACGAGCTCAACCGACTTCGACCGGGCGCAAACTACGGCTGGCCGATGGTCAGTCACGGGATCGACTACCCATTTGCACGGGTGAGCCCGTTTACCCGGCACAAGGCGTTCGAGGACCCTGAGGTGATCTGGTCGCCGTCCATCGCACCCTCCGGTCTTGCCGTGTATCAAGGCGCCCTCTTCAAGGGATGGCAGGGAGATCTACTGGTGCCTGCATTGCGTGAGCGGAGCATCCGCCGGCTCGTTCGTGACGGTGATCGCGTGGTGCGCCAGGAGCGGCTGCTCGTCGAATTGGGTGAACGGATTCGTGACGTCATGGTCGCTGCAGATGGATCCGTCTATGCGCTCACCGATGGGGTGGACGGCAAGCTACTGAGACTGATACCGGAAGAAACCCTGTGAGCATGCCGCTCAGGTGAAGTCGTGTGCGGAGGATTGACTCCGCACGCTCACGCTCGCCAGCAGGCGCGCGCCGAAGGCAAGCACGGTGCCACCGGCGCTGGGGGTATCGCTGGCCCTGAAGCTGCTGGCGGCCCAGGCGAATCAGCCGCCGTGATCAGCCAATGCATCGTGAAAGTCGAGCTCGTGAACGATTACGACACGTGACCCTGACTTACGAAGCGCAATGGCCTTTTCGACCTTGCGCCCGTAGCAGGCAAAGGCCCAACAAGGATTGCCTTCCGCGCCGATGACCAGGTAGTGGACCTTCTTCGATGGGGCTGAGTGGGCCGATCCCCCGAGCCTCTCGACGATCTGTTGGAACTCGGTGCGGGTGAAGCGTGACGATGCGCCGGTAAAGCAAAAGCCCCTATCCAGAAAGTTGATCTCGGGATCCACGGCGCACAAGCCGACGATCCTCTGTTCTTTCAGTACGAGCGGATTGGTAATCGTACGGTCGTCGAGCAGTGGCGTGAACTCCGCAAAGAATGCGAGGAGCAACGCGTGTTCCTTCGGGTCTATCTGTCCGTCCGCGAGTACGCCTGTGATGAGGCTCCCCACCTCATCGAATGGCCAGCATGTCCTCAGGTGCTCGTGATCTGCCATCCAATCTGACAGGGCGCGGAGCTCTTCCACGGAGATGTGCGTATCCGCAACGATGCCCCCCAGGATTCCGTGCAATCGCTGCAGGTCGGCAGTCACATCGGCGTAGAACTCGGTGGAGCGCAGCCGTTCGCACAGCCACAGGATGTCTGCGCGCTCTTCCTCGGTCAGGACGCCGTCGGCCACGGCGGTAGTGACAACCGGCACCAGCTCGTTGAATGGGTGCTGCTCTCGCACTGCCTCGTGCTCGACCAACCACAGGTTGAGGTAGTCGAGCTCAAGGGGATTGATCTGGCCGTCGATCACGATCCCTTCGACGATGCCGATCAGGGCGTTGACGGATTTGTTCAGTCGGGCTTTCGAGGTGAACCTGAAGTAGCTGCGGTGATCGGGGTGCATTGAGGTACGTCCCTGTTGGACGCCGTCCAGCGGCGCGTCATGGAAACTTACCGCGTCATTGACGTCTGGCGCCAGAGGCAGGCTGGCCCCTGTAACGATCCAGTTGCAGCATCGCAGCTGCGGCGTGACTACAACCAATGGCACACGAGCCAGGGGGCTGTGCACGCTATGTTGGTTCCAATGGAATGGAGGGAGTACGAGTGAGGCGTCTATTCTTCTCGGCAGCGCTGCTGCTGATGTGTGCGACGGCCGGAGCAGGTTCCAAGGCCGCCGACGGGACGACAACCGTGATCGTCCTTGGCGTGGACCACGCTGCCCAGCTTGTGGCCAGAAATGACCGCCCTGCCCGCCTTGCGGCCTTCCTGGCACATGCCAGGCCCGATGCCATCTGCATCGAGCGGTCGCCGGAGGCCTTCGCACGCAACGACTATTACGAGTTCACCTACGAAGTTCAGGACGTCGTGGTTCCTTTCGCCCGGCGCAACGGGATCGATCTGTGTCCCATTGACTGGGAGCCACCCGTCGAAGATGCCAAGCTTGGATTCGGCCTGGACCTGGGGGCGCCGCCGGAACTGCGCCCTGCCAGCGGGTTCCAGCAGTTCCTTTCATTCCCCTCCCCGAGCCAGCTCACGCGGGATCTCTTCCACGCCGACGAGGCAAAGAACGTGGAGCGGATCGCGCAGTGGGCGGCAACGCCGGCCAAGCGGGCCGCGGATGACCTGCCGCGCAGGCTGTATCTCTATCGCACCTACCTGCAGGCGCAGCGGGTAGCCGCCGCGGCGAAAGCGCGCCCCGGCGGCACGGTTGTCGTGGTGGTTGGCGAGTTCCACAAGCGGGACATCGAAGCGATCCTGGCCGCTTCCCCGGACCTGCGGATCGTACAGCCCTCCAGCCTCGGCGAACCCGGTGAGGCGCAGGTTCAGCGGGAGGAGCGTCGTGAGTACCACGCCGCTGTCGCCAGCTTCAACCTGCTGGGCGTCCAGTCCGGCACCGGCAACATGGACCGCGCATTTGTTCGGGAGTCGATGCAAGCCCTCAAGGCAGAGCGCGACTCGCCTGAAGTCGCGTTGCTGCAGACGCGACTGGATGTGCTTGAAGGCAGGATCGGGCCGGCGATGGCTGTGGACCGGTACCGATCCATTGCCACGGAGGCGGGCGAAACACGCTTCACGTGGACTGGCGTAGCTGACGCGTCACGCCTTGACTCCTACTTCGACCCCTTCGGTAACCTCAACGTACGCCAGCGGGCGCTGCTCGAGACGGCCCGCGAGTTGTACCGTGCCGAACGTGGTGAGGAAGCAGCAGGGATACAGCAGACCCTCGGCAGCGAGCTGAGCAACCGAAAGGCGGCTCAGCTTGCCGGCTACTGGGAGCGCTACGTCGTGAAGCCGGCATCGCCGTAAGCTGCATGGTGGTCAAGCGAATCAACATGACCGCCGATGTGCGCCGGCCCCAACTCAGCCCACCGCATCCACGGTCCTGTCCGGTGCAGCAAGCCGAGACGCGCGCAGGTACCGCAGATACTTGCCTAGGAAGATGCCTGTGAACCCCCCAGATAGCAGCAGATACGCGGCGCGGAAACTGCCGTCCGCGCTCAGTGAGGGGGATACGGATAGCGCGCACTCGAAGCCGTACTTCACCGCAAACGTCACCAGGAGCAGCGGCAGGAGACTGTAGTCCGCACTGCGCCACAGCTTTCCCGTGGACGGATTCAGGGTGAGCGTTGCCCGCCGCAGCAGCAGCCATCCAAGGCCCACGCCTGCGCCGATGCCCACCGACCACTGACCCCACGCGTCCCAGGCATTGCCGAACCGGTGGTTCATCGACACGATGCCCCACGCCACGAAAAGGGTCGGCACGATGGCCAGTTTCGTGAGCGAGGTTTCTCCAGGTTTCATGGCGGCGACGCCCCGTGCGACCAGAAAGACCAGAAGCGCCCAGACCCACACCGGGGTGTTCGAGAGAAGGGGATGCAGCATGTTCACGGGGCGTCCTTGAGCTGGGTGGGTGCCGGCGATGCAGCGCCGTGCGGGAATGGGTCCATTCTCGCTTTGCACCGACCCGTCACAAGTGACAGGTGTCAGGCATCCGGACGTACATTACGCAGCCAGCGCCGTAGACGTCGCCTGCCCGATCAGCTCCTGCGCATCAGGATCATCTTCTCCTGTGACATGTCCCGCATCGTGTACGGGATGCCGCCTGTGCCATACCCCGACTCGCGGCGCCCGGCGAAGGGCATCCAGTCGGTCCGGAACGCGGTGGCATCATTGATCATGACGGCCGAGGCATCCAGCCGGTTGGCGGCGCGCATGGCGATATCGATATCCTGCGCGAATACGCTCGCCTGGAACGCGGTGGGCAGCGCGTTGGCACGCGCGATCGCCTCGTCCAGGTCGGTATAGCGATACACCGCCACCACCGGCCCGAACACTTCCTGCGTGGTGATCCTTGCGTCGCTGGCCGGATCCAGCAGCACCGTGGGCTGCAGCATGGTCTCGGAAAGTCGCTTGCCGCCGGTGGCCAGTTGCGCACCGCCACTTACCGCTTCGTCAATCCATTCGGCGACGCGGTCGGCCTCGCGTGGCTGGATCAGCGGGCCGACATCCGTGTCCTTCAGTGTGGGGTCGCCGGTGCGCAGGCGCTCGACCCGTGCGATGAGCGCCTGGGTAAAGTCATCGGCAACATCCTGGTGGACGAAGACGCGCTGGGTGGAGACGCACACCTGGCCTGCATGGTAGTAGCCGCCTTTGACGACCGGTTCGATGATCCTGCCGAGGTCGGCGCTGCGATCGACGATGGCCGGGGCGACCCCGCCGTGTTCCAGCGCCGAACGCGCACCGTGTGCGAGCTTGGCGTGCAGCGACCACCCTACCCTGGCCGAGCCGATGAAGCTCAGGAAGGCCACCCGCTTGTCGGTGGCCAGCGCCTCGGCCAGGTCGTTGCCCTCCGGCAGAAAGCTCTGGCACCACGGCTCGGGCAGCCCGGCCTCGTGCACCATCGCGACGAATTCCAGGCACGACAATGGCGTCGCGGAGGCAGGTTTGATGATCACCGGGCACCCGACGGCGATGGCCGGCGCCACCTGGTGGACGATCAGGTTCAGGGGGTGGTTGAACGCAGAGATCGCGGCAACCACGCCGATCGGCTCCCGCGTGGTGAACGCCCAGCGACCCTCCGCCGCGGCCGACAGCCCCATCGGGATTTCGCGACCGGCGAAGTTGCGCAGCTCGTCGGCGGCGTTGTGGACACCGTCGATGGCGCGCGTGGTTTCGACGATGGCGTCCGGCAGCGGCTTGCCGCCCTCCCGGGCAATCTGCAGCGCGAGATGATCACGCCTGGCGTCCATCAGCGCGGCGAGCCGGCGCAGGATCGCGATGCGCTGGTGCGGCGCGAGCCAGCCGTCGCGGTCCTTGAATACCCGCTCGGCGGCACTGAGCTTGCGCTCCAGGGCAGCGGCGGTATCCAACCCGATCTCGGCGATGGGGGCACGGTCGAACGCCTGGACGACAGTCAGCATGTTGGGTTCCTTGCTCAGCATCAGGGATGACGATCAATCACAGCCCACGTCCGGCGTGCGGTTGCGCAGTTCATCGACCAGCACGCGGGTGTTCTCGGCATAGTCGATCGGTACATCCAGCACGTGGACGCCGCCGCCGGCGAAAGCGGCCTCGATCATCGGCACCAGCGCTTCGACCGCGGTCACCCGGCTCCCCTTCGCACCGTAGGCTTCGGCATACTTCACGAAATCCGGATTGCCGAAGCGCATGCCGAAATCGTCGAAGCCATCCACGGCCTGTTTCCAGCGGATCATGCCGTAGGCGCTGTCGTTGAGGATCACCACCACCAGGTTGAGCCCCAGGCGTACCGCGGTTTCCATCTCCTGGGAGTTCATCATGAAACCACCGTCACCGCATACGGCCATGACGCGGCGCTGCGGGTACAGCATGGCTGCCATCATCGCCGACGGCAGGCCAGCGCCCATGGTGGCGAGCGCGTTGTCCAGCAGCAGCGTGTTGGCCACGTGCGTGCGGTAGTTGCGGGCGAACCAGATCTTGTACATGCCGTTGTCGAGACAGACGATGCCGTCGTCCGGCATGGACTGGCGCACGTCGTGCACCAGCCGCTGCGGCGTGACCGGGAAACGGTCCTCTTCGGCGCGGTCGTTGATGCGGGCCAGGATTCTTTGGCGCAGGGCGATCATGCCCTCGTCCGCAGGCAACCGCCCTTCCAGCCGTTCGGCCAGGGCATCCACCGAAGCCCCGATGTCGCCCAGCACTTCGATATCCGGCTGGTAGACCTGCTCCACGGTCGCGGACTGGAAGCTGATGTGCACGACCTTGGGTCCGCCGCCACTCTTCATCAGGAACGGTGGCTTTTCGATGGTGTCATGGCCGATGGCGATGATCAGGTCGGCGCGGGCGACCGCCTCGTGCACGTAGTCGCCCTCGGAGAGCGCGGCCGTGCCCATGTAGAGGTTGGAGCCGCCGGTGACCGCGCCCTTGCCCATCTGTGTATTGAAGAACGGCAGGCGCGTGCGCGCGACGAATGCGGAGAGTGATTCGGCAAGCCATGGCCGGCTGCCCGCCGCGCCGATCATCACCAATGGGCGTTTGGCGGCCAGGATCGCCGCTTCCGCCCGGTCGAGCGCGGCAGAGGGTGCGATGGGACGTTCCAGCGGGTGGATGGGGATGACGGGCACATCCTCCACCTCCTCACCTGCGACATCCTCCGGCAGTTCCAGGTGCACCGGCCCGGGGCGCTCTTCCATGGCCACCCGGAACGCATCGCGTACGGTGGCCGGAATGGCGGCCGGGCTGACGATCTGGCGCGTCATTTTCGTGAGCGGCTTCATCGACGCCACGATATCCACGATCTGGAACCGTGCCTGCTTGGCGCTCATGACCGGCTTCTGGCCGGTGATGAGAATCATCGGCCACGCGCCCAGGTGGGCATATGCCGCGCCGGTCGAGAAATTCAGTGCGCCGGG
The DNA here is from genome assembly GCF_026241915.1 of Stenotrophomonas sp. RIT-551. Taxonomy (NCBI): domain Bacteria; kingdom Pseudomonadati; phylum Pseudomonadota; class Gammaproteobacteria; order Lysobacterales; family Lysobacteraceae; genus Stenotrophomonas; species Stenotrophomonas sp. RIT-551. Next base: position 17,688 of record NZ_JAPJIU010000003.1, read on the forward strand.
GCCGAGCGTGGCCAGGCATACGCCGGGCCGGCCCGTCAGCCGGCCGTGGGTGGCTGCCATGAACGCGGCCGCCTGCTCGTGGCGGGTGAGCACCAACTCGATGCGCGAGGTCCGGAGCGACTCCAGGAAGTCCAGATTCTCCTCGCCCGGCACACCAAAGATGCGGTCGACGCCCTCGTTTTCCAGCGCCTTGACCAGTAGATCCGAGCCCTTCTGCATAGCTTCGATCCTTGCGGTGAAGTCAGGGTCACTATACCGGGGCGGATGTCGCTGCCGTGTGGCCGCCAGCGCGGGCACCGTGACGCGCGGATCGAAAAGATCCTCGGGAGCAACTACGCCCGGCTGTTCACGGAGGTATGTGGATGGGGGCGCTCGGTCGCTACTCAGCCGGTTGAGGCTGCCGGCGCGCGCATCCCTCGCTTCTGCAGATACAACACGACTGCCGCCAGCGCCGCGGCCACGGCGCCTGTCAGGGGTACCGAGGCCAGCGTCGCGTAGCTGATCGTGAGGCTGCCCAAGGCACCGCCCAGCGCGGTTCCAAGGTTGAACGAGGCGATGTTCAACCCCGCGGCCACAGAGCTGTAAGCGGGGATGAGCCGTTGGGCCTGCCTGAGCAGACGCAGGGTCAGCAGCGTCACGATCGAGAAGAAGCAGATGCCCAGCGTGCCGATCAGGAGCATCATCAAGGCTGGGATACGTGCGAAGCCGTAGAGCCCGATCAGGTTCAACGCCAGCGCGATCAACGCCAGCCGGAGGCTGCGATCCCCGTCCATCGCATCGCCCAGCCATCCCCCGAGCAGATTGCCTGCGATCGCGCAGGTGCCGAACAGCAGCATCCCCAGGCTCAGCCACTGCACATCCACAGCGGTGATCTGCTGCAGATAGGGCGAGACGAAGGTGAAGAACGAGAACGTGGCGACACTGACCAGCGCGCCGATGCCGGCCGTCGTCAGCAGCTGCGGATGGGTGATGGCCTTCACGCCCTTCCACGCACCGCCCCGGGATCGGGTGGAGCCGGCATGGCCGCTGGGCATGCACAGTGCCAGCCCGAGCATGCCGGCCACACTGAGCACGCCAATCGCCATGAAGACTACGCGCCACGACCACGCGCTGCCCAGCCAGGTCCCGATCGGCACGCCGAAGGCCAGCGCGAGCGTCAACCCGATCCACACCACTGACAACGCTCGGCCGGACCGCTGCGGGTCCACCAGCCGGGTCGCCGCGTCCGAGGCTACCGCCATGAACACCCCGTGGCCGAGGCCGACCACAAACCGAATGACCAGCAGGGTGACCAGGTTCGGCGAGGCGCTCATCAGCAGGCTGCCCAACGCCAGCAACGCAGTGGCCAGCAGCAGGATCTGCCGGTCCCGCCAATGGGCGACCAGTGCGGTGATGAACGGCGCACCGATGGCAGCGCCCAGGGCATAGGCGGCGATGGCCGTCCCGACGAGAGAAATCTGCGCGCCCAGGTCGTCGGCAATGGCGGTCAATATGCCGGCGACGACGAATTCGGACAGACCGAACGCAAAGGCGCACAGCGAGAACACGTAGATGGCAGCAGGCATGGCGGGTCCTTCACAGCAGGGCCGCAGAAGCCTAGTGCCTGGCCATGCGCGGGTGAAGGACGGGTTTCATACCGCAGCAAGACGCCGCGCGTCTCGTCACCTCAGGGCGGAGAACGCGTCTGCAGGACTGCCTGTAGCAAGCGGTCGCGGATCGCTGACGGCCGGGTTTCGTTCCACGCCATCAACAGGTCCAGCCGTGACGCTTCCTCCGGCGCATCCACCTGAAGCGGCCGGAACACCACATCCTCGCGGGCCTCCATCGCCAGCGAAGCGGGGAGCAACGCGATACCGAAGCCGGCGGACACCAGCGCGATCAGGGTCTGCATCTGCCGGCCCTGCTGCACGATATCGGGCACGAACCCGGCGGCCTGGCACAGGCTGATCAGCTGGTCATGAAATCCTTTGCCGAGTGACCGTGGCGAGGCGACGAACGCCTCCTCCTTCAGCGACGCAAGGTGGATGCCCGGTTCCGCGGCAAGGCGGTGGCCGGCCGGCAGCGCCACGCAGATCGGTTCGCTCAACAGGCGCTCCATGCGCAGGTGCGGCGTCGTGGTGCCCGGCGTGCGCATGAAGCCGATATCCGCCCTGCCCTGTTCCAGCGCGTTTACCTGCTCCTGGGTGGTGGCCTCCAGCATCGTGAACGCGATGCCCGGGTTGAGCGCTCGAAAGTGGCGCAGCGCCTGCAGCAACGCGGCATACGGGGCGATGTTGATGAAGGTCAGGGTCAGATGGCCCTCGATGCCCTGGGCCACCCGCTGCGTTTGCGCCACGCCCGTTTCCAGCGACTGCAGGGTGCGGCGGGCGGTATCGAGAAATGCGGTTCCGGCCGGCGTCAACGCGACGCTGCGGTGCGTCCGCACGAACAGCGGCGTGCCCAAGGCGCTTTCGAGCCTGCGGATGGCCTGGCTCAGCGGCGGCTGCGCCATGTGCAGCCGCTCGGCAGCGCGATTGAAATGCAGTTCCTCGGCGACCGCGATGAACTGTTGGAGCAGGCGGGTCTCGATCACTGAAACGCCAGACCTCGTGAATGCCGGGATTGAGCCGGCCCAACATAGCAAATCACGGCTTTTTCGGCACATCCTGCGTGGCGTCCGCGTCCATCAGCTCGCGGCGCTGCGCCTCGATCCAGGCATCTCCGGCAGCCCGTGCGTCCGCATCGAGCGCCTTGTTCTGCCGGTCGTTCTCCTGGTACTCGGCCCACACCTCCGGCGTGATCGTCTCCAGTTGATGATCAGGCCGCAGCTGGATCGAGGGGTCATCCCCCTTGGACACCGTAAAGCTGTCCAACAGCCATTGCCGGCGCAGTTCAGGGGAGGCATGCAGAAGGTCAGGCTCGGCGTAGGTGTGCATCGGCAGTGCCTGCTCGGCAAGCGTGGTATCGGAGGAAATCCGCGCCAGCTTGACGACCAGACGCTCATGGTCGCGATCTTTCTGGTACAGCGCGGCGATGTCGCCATCGATCCACAGGACGTACCAATACCCCGCCATGGGATGGACCTGGAAAGGGTGTTCACGGATCAGGATGAGATCGCTGCGGTCGTCGTAGAGCGCGCGCCACCCTGCAGGTGCCGGGCGAATGCCGCAGTCGACGGTGCCCTGCAGGATCGTCTCCAGCGTCGCCCTGCCCCCGCTGGCGGAGAGCCGCGTGGTCCAGCAGCGGGAGCTGTCGCGGTTGTGCGATGCCATCAGGATCGCGCCTTCGTCCAGCACCACCGCATCGGCATGCACGAACTGGTCGTCTGTGGCGTCAGGGTCCTGAAGGAGCGTCGAAAAAGCCTTGTCCGACAGCTTTTTGCCGTCCACGTAAAGCTCGTACGTCGTGTAATGCTGATACTTGCTGACGTTGATATCCAGCCGGCTTTCCGTAACAGCCACCACCTTCAGCGTGCCCGAGGAGAACACGGTTTCCCGCGTCGTTCGTGCACATCCGCCGACAAGCAGCGCTGCACACAGCAGCACCACGCAAGGCAGGACGGAAAAGCTTCTGACGTTCATCACGCTGCGGCCTGCGGGTGGGAGAATCTGACCCGTCCAAGCATAGCCGCTCCAGCGCCGCGTATCGGCCAGTACGGCACCCGTGGGTGCCGCACCGCCCTGCCCCGCTCGATCAGAAGCTGTAATCCAACGACACACCCACCGTGCGCGGCTGCATCATCACCGCATTCCAGCGCCGGTACTGCTGCGCACCGGCCGCAGGAATCGTCCTGCCAGCCGCCACGTAGATGTCCTTGTTGGTGAGATTGGTGACGAAGAAGCGCACGGTCGTGTTCTGGCTGCTGACTTCGGCGGTCAGGTCCACCGTGGTGTAGCTGGGCAGGTCAAAGGACTGTGTCGACGCCACCGATGCCGCACGCTCGCCGTAGTAGCGCAGCGCGCCGCCGACGCTCCAGCCCCATTCGCCGCTCGTCGGGAACTGGTAATCGGCCTGCAGGCTGCCGGCCCACTCGGGCACCTGTGGCAGCTGGGCACCGGATTCGGCCTGGTTGGGCCCGCCCGGGCGCGCCGGCGGAATCGGCGCGGTCAGCTTGGCATCGGTGTAGGTCAGGCTGCTGCTCAGGCGCAACCCATCGATGGGCATCAGTGCGCCGGTGAACTCAACGCCCTGGCTGCGTGCTTCGCCGCCATTGACGCCATAGGAGATGCCCTGGGCCGTGAGCAGATTCAGGCGGATATCATCCCAGTCGATGCGGAAGGCGGCCACTTCCACCAGCGCACGACGATCCCAGAAGTGGCTCTTCAAACCGGCTTCGTAGTTGATCAACGTGTCCGACTTGACCTGCGCGGGGACTTCCGGCGCGGCCGGCAGGATGGGGTTCGGGCTGCCGGCGCGGTAGCCGGTGGCTACGCGCACGTAGGCCATGGTGTCCTCGCCCAGGAACAAGCGCGGGCTGGCGCTCCAGGTGGTCACGCTCTCGGAGGATTCGGTGATCCGCTGCACCCCGTCACCGCCCAGCGGGCCGCCGAGGGTCTGGCGGAACTCCTGGTCATTGCGCGCGTGGCGCACCCCCAGGGCCAGATCGAAGCGGTCGGTGAATTTCCAGGTGGCGTTGCCGAACAGCGCCTTCTCTTTGTAGGTGGTCAGCACCGAGGCGGTGAACAGATCGAGCACCGGGTTGAAGGCCGGGCTCAAGGCGCTGCCGCGCTCGATGTAGGCCGCGTCTTCATCGGTGTAGAACGCGCCGAGCTGCCATTGCAGGCGGCTGTCGCCCTTGGAGGTCAGGCGGAACTCCTGGGTCCACTTCTTCAACTCGATATCCGTGTCCAGGCCGGCGTATGCCATGACCGGGCCCACGCCGGGTTTCTGGCCGAGCAGCGGAATGTACTCGACCGATTGGTCCTGCAGGCGCCAGGAGTTGGATTTCATCCAGCTGCTGGCCGAGGTGAAGTCGGCCCAGCCCACGTCCCAGTCCACTGTCAGCCCATAGACGTCGTACTTGATCGTGCTCGGCTGCAGGAACAGGTACTCGTTCGAGTAGCCCGGCAGCTTCGGCTTGAACGTGACCGGGTCCAGTGCGACCGTCGCGAAATTGTCGCCCTTGTTTTCCTGGCGCATCGCGGTGAGCAGCACGTCCACCGTGTCCGAGGCTTTCCACAGCAGCGAGAGGCGGCCGGCGTTCTGGTACACGTCGTTGGTGTCGCGGCGATGCAGGACACTGTTGTCGATCCAGCCCGGGCTGGTCTGCTCGGCATAGCTGGCGCGCAGGGCCAGCTGACCCTTCACCAGCGGCACGTTGACCGCAGCGCGTTCGGAATGACCCACCCGTCCACCATCGTCGACGACGCGCATCGTCGCCCCGGCGCGGCCCGCGAAGTACTCCAGGTCCGGCCGCTTGGTGACGTACTTGACCACGCCACCCAGCGCGCTGGCACCGTACAGCGTGCCCTGCGGACCGCGCAGCACTTCCACGTTCTGCACATCGTAGGGAAGCAGGTCGAACATGCCCGAGGTGGCGCCGGACAGCGAGCCATTGGCGGTCAGTGGCACATCGTCCACGTAGATCGAGGTCGAGGCGGTGTTGCCCATCGGGGTGATGCCGCGGATCGAGATCGTAGAGCGGCCCGGCGCGCCGAGGCTGGTGATCTGCAGGCCGGGGACCAGGCCTGCCAGATCATTCATGTTGTTGACCTGCAGGCGATCGAGCTGCTCTTCACTGATGACACTGATCGACATCGGGATGTCGGTCACCACTTCCACGCGTTTCTGCGCAGTGGCGGTGACCGTGCCCAGCGTATGCACGTCATCGCGCTCGGGATTCTCGGCGGCGACCTGTGCCAGTGCCGTGGCGCTGCACCCCAGGGCCAGGATGCCTGCAGCGCAGGCCAGCGACAACGCGTTCATTCGGAGCGAACAGTGACTCATGGTGATGAGACCTCGGTAGCGAAGCTGGGAGCCCACGGCAATGGGCACGGAATGCGGCAGTCAGGGCACCCCGGCGTTCTGGGGTGGGGGCCGGCCTGGCAATGACGCTCCTGGGGACGAATGGCTGCTTACAAGCCCATATAGGACACAATAGTCCTGTTCAGAGAACTGTCAATCCTGCGACGCAGCATTGACATCAAACCGTGAGCCAGGCGCGCCCCGCGCCTCAGCGTGCGGCGCCCCAGACCGCCTCGTCGCACCAGATCGTGCCGTCGCGATACACGACGCCAGGCGTGCGGTCCTGCTTGAGGAAGGTGGGGCCATCCAGGTCGACGAGATCGCACAACTGCCCGACCACGAAGCCCGGCGCAGCGCCCAGGCTGCTGCAGACCATGCAGCCGACCATGACGCCCAGATCCGCGTCGCGCGCGGCTTGCGCGATGAGCAGCGCCTCGGTGAGGCCGCCGCACTTGTCGAGCTTGATGTTGAAGACGTTGAAGCGACCCTTCAGGCCGTCCACGTCGGCCAGGGTGAGCGCGCTTTCGTCCGCGGCCAGCGGAATGGGCGAGACGAATCCATCGAGGTCGGCCTCGCGCCCGCGGGCCAGCGGCTGTTCGATCAGCGCCACACCGGCGTCCACCATGGCGGTGGCCAGCCGGTCGAGATCACCGATCTGATACCCCTGGTTTGCGTCGACGCCCAGCCACACATCCGGCCGTACCGCGCGGATGGCCGCGACGCGGGCGATGTCCAGGTCGAGATCGCCCGTCAATTTCACCTTGATCGAGCGCGCCTGACGGTAGGCCACAGCGGCCGCCGCCATCGCGGCCGGCTCATCGGCGCCGACCGTGAAGGTTGTCGGCAGTGGCCGCGGTGCCTCCAGCCCTGCAAGCGCCCACACGGGCGTTCGCGTCTGCCTGGATTCCAGTTCCCACAGGGCGGCATCCACCGCGTTGCGCGCGCCGCCGGCCGGCAGGATCGCACGCAGTTCCTCGCGCGTGGGATGCGCCTGGATCGCATCGCGCGCCGCTTCCAGCTGGATGCGCATGGTCTCCACGTCTTCGCCCAGGTAGTACACCCCGGTCGCCTCGCCACGCCCGATGTGCGTGCCGTCATCCAGGGTGACGAGGACGGCCAGGCGACTGTCGAACACGTGGCTGGAGATGCGGAAGGGTGCCGCAAGGCGCAGGGCGTCGACGGCGATACCGAGTTTCAGGCGGGGCATCAGACGTCCGCCCCGGTTGCGGCGCGGTCACGCGTCAACGCGGGCATTCCCAACAGCTGGATCAAGCACATCTGGTTTCCCTGCCTCATGGTGAGTAATTCTCACATTGAGACATTAGTTCTCTCATAAGAGAACTGTCAACGGGTGCCGGGTTCGGCGCCCTCCTCTTGCCCTACTCTTCTGGTTACTGGGCGGCGGGACCGGCGGTAGCGGCGGTAGCGGCGGTGGCGGCGGGCGCAAGCGCGGCCGCGATCTGCGAGAGGTACTTGTTCCAGTCGAACTTCTGGCCTTCGGGCGTCCAACCCAGGCGCACGATCACCGCATTCTGCGAGGGAATCACGGCCACGATCTGGTGGTTATGGCCCATCGCCATGAAGGCATCGGGCGCGACATCCTGCAGCACCTTGCGTCCTTCTCCGCCGGCTTCGGCCCGGTTCAACCACAGCTGCGCGCCGTACGAGGGCCGCGGTGAGGCCGGGGTCGGTGTCACCGCGAAGTCGAGCCATTGCTGCGACAGCAGCCGCTTGCCGCCCGCCTCGCCGTGGTTGAGATGCAGCAGCCCGTACCGCGCCCAATCGCGTGCCGTCGCGTACCCGTACGAGCTGCCGACCAGCACACCCGATTCATCCGGCTCGATCAGTGCACTGCGCATCCCTGCGGGCTCGAACAGCCGCGTCTGTGCAAACCGGGTCATGCCTTCCAGCGTCCCACCGGTCGCCTCGAAGACGATCCGCGACAGGATATTGGTCGTGCCGGACGAATAGCTCCAGAAGGTTCCCGGCGCGTGCTCCAGCGGCAACGCAGCGGCAAGCGCCCCCATGTCGCCAGCCTCGAACAACATCTTGATCGAGTCGTTGCCCGGCTTGTAACTCTCCACGAAGGTGAGCCCGCTGGACATCGTCAGCAGCTGCCGCAACGTGATCGCGCCGCGCGGGTCGCCGGCGCCCTTCCACTCGGGCACCGGTGCCGGCTCGTCCAGCTTGAGCACGCCGTCATCGACCAACAGGCCGACCAGCGTACCCATGATGCTCTTGGTCGCCGACCAGCCCAGCATGCGCGTGCCCTGGTTGAAGCCGGGCGCATAGCGCTCGGCGACGATCGCCCCGCCCTGCACCACCACGATCGCCCGCGTGTCGGGATAGCCGCCGACGTTCTGCTCATCGAAGGCAGCGCTGACCGCGGCATCGAGTGCGGCCCGGTCAAGTTTCGCTTCAGCCGCCGCCTGCAGCGCAGGCACGGGCGTGTCGCCCTGGGGCCAGGGGCGCGCCGACAAGGCAGCAAGCGGTTTGAGTCGCCCCGCCTGCGTCTTGAGGGCCTTCAACGGAACATCCCCGGTGGTCAGGGTGCAGCCGACCACCGGGCGATACAGCGCGGTACGGGTCGGCGTGCCGGGCGCGGAGGCGGTGACCGTCCCGGCCTTGCGATCCACCGACAGCGCGACCGTTCTGGTGAAAGGCGCCAGCGCATGCACGTCATCGCGCAGGACGTCGGCTTCGGTGCGGTTGGCCACGAAAATGCCGGCGCACGCAAGCTGCGCCGAGACCGCGGTACCCAGATCGTCCGCGCTGGTGATCGGCGGTGCGGCCGCCAGCACCGGCGCGGAGGCGGCGAGCGCCAGGGCCAGAACGCTGCAGCGGGAGGAGTATCGAATCATGAGGTGGGTCCTGAAGTTGGTGTGGCGCGCACGTGGATCAGCGCGTGTGGCAGGCGTGGCGCAGCGCCGAGCCCGCCCGGGCGCCGGTGTGCCTGCCACCCTCGAAACTCACCACGCCGTTGACGATGACGGTCTCGATGCCGGTCGGCGCGCCGGCCGGTGCATCCCAGCTCGCCACATCGTCCAGCGTGTCCAGATCGAACAGCACGATGTCCGCGCGCATGCCCTCACGGATCAGCCCGCGGTCGCTCAAGCCCATCCGCTGCGCGGGCCAGCCGGTCATTTTGCGGACGGCATCCTCCAGCGTCAGCACCTGGTTCCGCTTCACATACTCGGCGATGATCCGCGGGAAGGTGCCGTAGGCACGCGGGTGCGGCAGGCCGATGGCGCCTTCGCTGCCGTAGTTCACCGCCGCCGCGGCATCACTGCCGATGCTGACCCAGGGCTGGCGCAGGGCGAGCTGCACATCCTGCTCGCTGATCATGAAATACAGCGCGACCGCTCGGTTGGGCAGCCCTTCGAGCGCGATATCCCAGGCCGCATCGGCCGGGTCCAGATTCAGTTCGGCACCGATCTCGGCCAGCGTCCTGCCGTGGAAGCGCCGGTACTTGTCGCTGAAGCTGTTGGCCAGGCGCACGTTCTGGAAACCGCCCGAGGCGTGCACCAGGTTCGACCAGCCGGGCATCGATCCAGCGGCGACTTCCTTCTTCATGCGTTCGCGTACCTTCGGATCGCGCACGCGCTCGATGCCCTTCTCGAGCCCATCGGCCCAGACCCAGCTCGGCGCGATGATCTCCAGCCCGGTGCCGCCGGCGGTATATGGGTACAGATCCGCGGCGACATCGACACCGCGGTCGCGCGCCGCATTGATCGTGGCCAGCGCCTGCGGCATCAGCTTGCCCCACTCCGGTGCATAGGCCGCCTTCAAGTGGAAGATCTCCACCTTCACGCCGCCCTTTTCACCGATCTCGATCGCTTCTTCGATCGCCTTGACCACGCCCTCGCTTTCGTCACGCATATGGGTGGCGTAGAAGCCATCGCATTGCGCGGCCACCTTGGCCAGCGAAATGAGATCCGAGGTGCTCTGGAAGCTGCTGGGCGCATAGATCAACGCGCTGGAGATACCGAACGCACCGGCCTCCATCGCGATCCTGACCTGCTCGCCCATGGCATCCAGCTGCTTGCGGGTCGGGGCACCGGCGGCATCGCCCATGACATGCACGCGGGCCTGGGTAGAGGAGTAGTAGGTGCCGAAGTTGACCGCGATGCCCTGCGTCTCCAGCTGCTTGAAGTATCCCGGCATCCCCGCCGCAGGCACCGGCGGTCCGCCCTCGCCGCCGATCAGCGTGGTCACGCCCATGCGGAGCTTGTTCTCCGCGGCGCCATCCTTGAGCAGCGCCGCGCCGGACTGGTCCATCATGTCGATGAAGCCCGGCGACACATAACGCCCGCGCGCGTCGATCTCGCGGGTGCCGGTCCCCGGCACCTGGCCGACCCGTGCCACCCGCCCGTCCTTGACCGCCACATCGGCACGGACCCAGGGGTTGCCGGCACCGTCCAGTACGCGGCCACCACGGATCACCAGGTCATAGTCGGCGGCGGCCGCATGGGCGGCGAACAGCATCGACACACCGGCCCAGAGCAGAGTGCGCTTCATCATTTCATCTCCTTGTCGGTACGCGCGTCTGCACGCACGTCATCCACGACCTCACGAACCGCGTCCACCACCCGATCCGGCTGATCGATCTGGATGTAATGGCCGGCGTCGCTCACGATCTGTTGCTGCCCGCGGCTGGACATGGCGGCCTGCTCGGCATGCAAGGTGCGCCATTCCTGCTTGAACCGGGCGCCCTCCTCCGCGGTCAGGCCCATCTTTTCCAGCTCCTCGGGCTTGAACGGCTTCAGCGCGGTCAGCACGATCACCGGGCGATCGCCAAACGAGGTGACCGCGCGGGCATCGTCCATGGTGCTGTCGAAACCATCCACTTCAGCGGTCGCGCCCTTGACCGAGGCACTGGAGAAGGCGGTGATCTCCGCCGCCTCATCCTCGGGGCGGGGACCATGATCGGCGCGCGAGAACAGGAAGCGCACCAGGCCGGTCCGCGACAGTGCCGTGGCGGTATGCATCAACAGCGACACCTTCTTCGGGTGGACGTTGATGCTGACCACGCTGCCAAGGCGGGCGATCTGATCTGGATGTGAGGGGTCGACCATCACCAGCCCGGCGACCTGATCGCCGTAGCGACCCACATAGGTCCGGGTGTACGGGCCGCCGATCGAATGGCCGACCAGCACCAGCGGATCGGTGATGCCGGCGCCCTTCAACAACGCATGCAGATCATCAGCCACGGCCGATGCACGCTGCGGGGAATCCTTTGCGTCGCTGCGCATGATGCCGGCACGGTCGTAGGCGCAGGCACGGGTAAAGCGGGCGATCCGGTCGTGCACGCGGGTCCAGTCGAGCGTGCCGCCCGTGCCCAGGCCGGATTCGAAGATCACCGTCGGCGAGCCGCTGCCCCGGCACTCGATATGCATCTGCCGCCCGCCGATGTCGACCATCTCGCCGCGCAGCGGGTGCGCGTCTGCCGCGTTCCGGCGCGCCAGCGCCTCGTACACGAGGCCCACCAGGGTGAGGAGAATCACGAGCGCCAACAGACCCAGCAGGATCCACTTCACCCATCGCCAAAACCGCCGCCAACCCTTTACTGCTGTCATGTCGTGCTCTCTTGAAGGGCGTACTGAAGCGCGTATCGCCCCGCGGTTCCGGCTCGCGCGGCGTTCAAGGGAGGACCACCCCATGCGGCAGACAATCATCCCGAATGGGATATAAACGTCCTGATAGGAGAATTGTCAATGTGCAGTGCGCCACTGTCCGGGTTCCCACGGTCACCGTTGTGAAGACCCGCACTTCACGCGACGCACACTACCCTCTTGCCGTCACACCCCACGGAGCTGCCCCCTCGTGAGCCGGCATTGGCCGCCAACGCGCGCGTTAAAAGGACTTTCCAGTCTCTCCCTGCTGTTTTTCAGTGCTCAGGCCATCGCCCAGCCCGCCCCGGGCGCCGCCGCTATCCCCGCGCTGGACTGGCAGCAGTCCCAGCAGCGGCTGGAGCAGGTCTCCGATGCGCTGGCCGCCGCCGATGCGTCGGTGCGCAACAAACAGGACCTGCAGGATGCCACCCGCCTGTTGCGGTTGCCGGAAATCACCGGTGAAGTGCGCCGCCTGCAGTTCCAGAAGACCCTCACCCTTCCCTTGGGTTCGCTGGCCCCGGTTGCCGAAGCCTTCGGTATCGATTCGCCGCTGCAGTTCACCGAGCGCGACTGGCGTACCCGCCCGGTGGTGACCGCGGTGCTGCCGCTGTATACCGGCGGGCTGATCCCGGCGGCGCAGCAGGCGGCGGCCGGCGCGACCGACCAGGCCAGTGCCGAGCGCGAGTCGCAGCGGCAATCGCTGAGCGTGCAGCTGGCCCAGGCCTATTTTGGTCAGCGCCTTGCCGAGCAGGCCGTCGATGTGCGGCGGGATGTCCGCGATGGTCTGCAGCGCCACCTCGACGACGCCTTGAAGCTTGAGCGCGAGGGCTTTGCCACCCGCGCCCAGCGCCTGCAGGCCAACGTGGCCCGCGACAAGGCCGAGCGCGATTACCAGAAGTCGCTCAACGATCTGCAGACCCTGAAGGCAGCGCTGGCCACCCTGCTCCGCAGTGGCGGCGAGGTCCGCCCGGTGTCGCCGCTGTTCGTGCATCGCGCGCCGATCGGTGCACTGCCCACTTTCGAACGCGAGGCCCAGGCCCGGCAGCCGCAGATCGCCCGGCTGCGCGCCCTGGTGGCGCAGGCCGAACAAGGCGTGCGCGTGCAGCAGGCCAAGCTCAAACCCACCGTGTTCCTGTTCGGCCAGTACGATTTCCGCCGTCGCGACGAGATGCTGACCGATCCGGACTGGGCGTTCGGCATCGGCCTGAAGTACACCTTCCTCTCGCCCAGCTCGCGCCCGGCCCAGATCAGCGCCGCCCGCGCGCAGCAGGAGCAGGCTGAAGCCGGCCTTCGCGAGGCCGAGAACCAGGTGACGCTGGGCGTTCGCAAGGCCTGGTACGAACTGGACACCGCCCGCCAGCAGTTCCTGTTGCTGGACAGCAGCATCGAACAGAACCGTGAGAACCTGCGCCTTCAGGAGCTGGCGTTCCGCGAAGGCCAGGCGACCTCGCTGGACGTGATCGATGCACGGCTGGGGTTGGGGGGCGCGCAGGTGGAACGCGCGCAGGCCGCCTATCAATACGACATAGCGCTGGCACAGCTGCTGGAGATCAGTGGACAGATGGACCGATACGAAGAATTCCGCCGCCGGGGCGACGAGGTGATCGCGCATGAATGACACATTGCAGGCCGCGGCCGACGCGCCGCCGCCGAAGAAGCGCAAGGCGGGCATCCTCATCGGCCTGGCCCTGGTGGTCGTCGTGGTGGTCGGCCTCTGGCTGGCCTGGCGCACCCCGGCCGAGCAGCTACAGGGCATGGCCGACGCCGACACCATCAACGTAGCCGCGAAGATCACCGCGCGTCTTGCCGAGCTGAAGGTGCGCGAAGGCGACCGGGTCAAGGCCGGCCAGGTGCTGTTCGTGCTCGACAGTCCGGAAGTGGCGGCCAAGGAAGAGCAGGCGCATGGTGCACTGGAAGCGGCGCGTGCCGTGGCCGACAAGGCCGACGAAGGTGCACGCAGCGAGGATATCCGCGCTGCGCAGGCCAACTGGAAGCGTGCCGAAGCCGGTGCCACCCTGGCCGAGGCGACCTATCAGCGCGTGCAGAACCTGTTCAACGAAGGGGTCATGACCCGGCAGAAGCGCGATGAAGCGTTGGCGCAGGCGCGCAGTTCGCGCGAGCTCTCCAATGCCGCACGGGCGCAGTACGACCAGGCGCTGGCCGGCGCCCGTGACCAGGACAAGCGCGCCGCGCAGGGCCAGGTCCGCCAGGCGCAGGGCGCGGTGGCCGAGGTCAACGCTGCCCGCGATGAGGTCAACGGCCGCGCGCCGGTGGCCGGCGAGATCAACAAGCGCATGTCCGATATCGGCGAGCTGGTGCCGGCCGGCTACCCGGTCTTCACCCTGGTCGACATCGACCACATGTGGGTTTCGGTGAACCTGCGCGAGTCGCAGATGCGCGGCCTGAAGGTGGGCAGCCGCCTGCACGGCAGCGTTCCCGCGCTGGACCGCAACGCCGACTTCGAGGTGTATTTCATCAATCCGGCGGGCGACTACGCCACCTGGCGCGCCACCCGGCAGTCGTCCGGCTATGACGTGCGCAGCTTCGAGATTCGGCTGCGCCCGGTCGCCCCCATCGAAGGTTTCCGGCCGGGGATGAGCGTGCTGTTCGCGTGGCCGCAGGGATGAACCGCCGGGCGTGGGCGGGCATCACCGCCTCGCTGCAGCGCGAGCTGCAGCACCTGCGTCAGGATCGTGCCGATCTGCTGCTGGTCACCCTGCTTCCAGCCCTGATGCTGGCCGTGATGGCCTGGCTGTTCGCGGCCTCGGTGATGCGCGATATCCCGATCGCCGTCGTCGATCTGGACCGCAGCGCCGAGAGCCGGCAGCTGGCCCGGATGCTCGATGCAAGCCCCGGGGTGCGCGTGGCCAGCCAGCCGATCAGTCTGGCCGATGCGCAGTCGCAGCTGCGGCGGCTGGACGTGTTCGCCGTCGTACTGGTGCCGCGCGATGCGACCCGCAACGCCCTGCGTGGCGAACAGGGCACGGTGTTCGCGTACTACAACGCCACCTACCTCACCACTGGCCAGTCCGCCGTGCGCGACGTCGTTGAAGCCGTCAGCGCCTGGAATGCGCGCCTGCTGGGCGGGCGCATCGCCAAGCAGGTGGGCCCGGCCAAGCTGCGCGCGCCGCCGATCGCGGTGCAGTCGGACATCCTGCACAACCCGGCACGCAGCTATGAGCTGTTCCTGCTGCCGCTGCTGTTCCCGGCTGTCCTGTCGCTGGGGTTGGCGTTGGCGGTTGCGGCCAGCCTGGGCCGCGAAGTGCGCGACGGGCACCTGCGCGCGTGGCTCGGCGACGCCCCGTGGTCGGCCATCGTCGGCAAGATCGCGCCCTATGTCGTGCTGTTTTCGGCGTATGGGGCGCTCGGTGTGCTCTACCTCGCGCGGGTCCGTGGCGACGGCATCGCCGGCAGCACGTTGTTGCTGATGCTGGGCCAGCCGCTGTTCTATCTGGCCTGCGCGGCGGTGGCGCTGCTGTTCGTGGGGCTCACCCGCGACATGGGCAGCGCGCTCTCCGCGATCGGCCTGAGCATCGGGACTGCCTTGGCATTTTCCGGGGCGACGTTCCCGGTGGTGGATGCGCCATTGTTCACCCGTATCTGGAACGCGCTGCTGCCCCTGACCGCCTACGTCAAACTACAGACCCAGCAGCAGTTCGTCGGCGCCCCGTGGAGTGTTTCCCTGTGGCCGCTGGGTACCCTGCTGCTGATGGTGCTGGTGGCGGGCGGCATCGGGGGGTGGCGCTTGATCGCCGCCGCGAGGGCTGCCGATCCGGGTACGCCCGCCGCGGCCTCCGGAGCCAGCGCATGAGCCGCTTCGGCAGCAGCCTGCGCCTGACCCTGCGCACGGTCCTCACCGACCGCTACGCAGTCGTGCTGATGGTGGGCGCGGTGGTGCTGTACTCGTTCTTCTACCCGGCCGCCTACCGCCACCAGGTGGCGACCAACCTGCCCATCGTGGTGGTCGACCACGACCAGAGCGCGACCAGCCGGGAACTGCTGCGTCGCGTGGATGCGCTGCGCACGGTGCGCATCGTCGACCAGCCGGCCAGCGTCGACCAGGCCCGGGATGAAATGGAAGCCGGCCGGGCCGAAGGCATCCTGCTGATCCCCGCCAACCTCGAGCGCGACATCCTGCGTGGGGGCAACGGGTATCTGGTGCTGATGGGCAACGGCGCCTACCTGGGCCGCGCCAGCTGGGTGCTTGGCGGCGTGGCCGATGCCCTGACCGCGTTCGCCCGGGAAGCGGCGGTGTCCCAGGCGGCCTTCATGGGCGCGCCGCAAGCACCGCCGATCACCCTGGTGCAACGCCCGCTGTTCAACACCCAGGAGGGCTACGGCAGCGCGATCGTCCCAGGCGTGGCCGAACTGATCGTGCACCAGACGCTGCTCATGGGCATCGGCGTGCTGCTCGGCGCGCGGCGGCTGGCGCTGGGCCGGCGGCTGCGTTTCGACCTGCCGACGCTGGCCGGGATGGCCGTCGGCTTCGGTGCGATCGGCCTGCTCGGCCTGCTCTACTACGCCGGGTTCACCGCGTGGGTGCAGGACTATCCGCGCGGTGGCAATCCGCTCGGGCAGCTGCTGGGCGGCACCCTGTTCATTGCGGCCACGGTGGCGTTCGGCCTGTTCGTGGGCAGCTTTTTCGCCACCCGCGAGCGTGCGTTCCAGGTCGTCATCGCCTGCTCGATCCCGTTGTTTTTCCTGGCCAACCTGTCCTGGCCAGCGGTCACCTCACCGCCGGCACTGGTCGCGCTGGCGCACCTGCTGCCCACCACGCCCGGCATCAACCTGATGGTGCGCTTGAACCAGATGGATGCCAGCCTCAGCGAAGTCAGCCACGAAATATGGACGCTGGCGGCGCTGCTGGCGCTGTACGGCGGCCTCGCCGTCTGGCGTCTGGGCGCCCGCGCCCGCAGGTCGAGCTGAGGGCATGGCGTCCCGCACAGCCACAGTGCCCGTCAGATGAGGACCTGGCGGGTGCTGCGCAGAAACTGGTGGATCTCGGCTTCCACGCTTTCATCCAGCATGTAGACCGGTCGCTGGCCGTTCGGGCAGCGCAGCGTAGGCGTGGTCCCGAACATGCGGCAGATCAACGGCCG
This sequence comes from Stenotrophomonas sp. RIT-551, assembly GCF_026241915.1. Lineage (NCBI taxonomy): Bacteria > Pseudomonadati > Pseudomonadota > Gammaproteobacteria > Lysobacterales > Lysobacteraceae > Stenotrophomonas > Stenotrophomonas sp. RIT-551. The sequence continues at coordinate 34,342 of NZ_JAPJIU010000003.1, forward strand.
CTCTTCGTAGACCTCGCAGCCATTGGCGCCCAGGTACGGGCAACTCAGCGCTTCCAGGGCGGCGGCATGCTCGGCATCGCTCTTGAGCGGCAGGCGGGCCACTTCCTCGCTGGAGGCGGTGACCGGCCCACAGCAGTCGTGGCACCCCACCACGCAGCGGAACGAAGGAATCTGCTCGCGCAGCCGCTGGATCGCGTCACGGGTCGCATAGGGCATGGGGAGGGCACTCGTCAGCGTCAGCGGCTGGCCATTTTACGCCTCCGGCGGCCGCGGCGGCGGCTGCCGGCCGGCGCGTGTCAACGGACAGGCAACGGCCCTTCCCTCGTCCTTGACGCGTGCAGGCACACCATGGAGGCCTCTTCTTTTGTCCCACCCCCATGAACCGTTCCACTGTTGTACCTACAGGCCGTACCGTACTGGTTGTTGAAGACGAAGCCGAGCTCTCCCGGTTGTTCATCGAAGTGCTGCAGGAGGCAGGTCATACGGCGGTCACCGCTGATTCCGTGACGGATGCGCTCAGCGCCCTCACCGGCCAACGATTCGATGCGGCCATCCTCGACGTGGAGCTTCGCGACGGATCGGTCTTCCCCGTGGCCGACCGACTGGCCGCCACCGGCACCCCCTTCCTGTTCGCCTCCGCGGTCTATCACCAGATAGTGCCACGCGCCCATCAACGGGTGCCGTTCGTGTCCAAGCCCTTTGACATCCGCGTGTTGCAGCAACGGGTGGCAGAAGCGCTGGCCACAGGACCGGGGAAAACGGGCAACGCACAGCAGGCCTAGAGCCCCAGCGACGACGCAGCGTCGCGACCGCACCGACCGCGCGGTCGCATGGTCCCGGGACAGAGCGCCTGCATTACGGGCGCCCTGTGCCCCCCCCTCACAGCGTCGCCTGCGCCTGCAGCGTGAACACCCAGCTGTCCGGGCGGCTGTCATACGCACCCGGCCGCGCGACGTACTGCACCGCGGGCCGCAGGATCAGCCACGTGGTGACCTGCACGCCGTAGTTCAGCTCGACGAACTGTTCGTTGCTCTGCACGTCCTTGCCGGTAATGCGCTGGTACTGGGCGAGGCGGTCGGAGATGTCCAGCCGGGTCCAGGCGAGACTGAGCACGTCGTCTTCGCGCGAGGCCACGACACCGCGCCAACTCAGGCCGGCCTCCCACGAGTAACGCATCAGGCCGGTCTTTGCATCCGCGCGCGTGGCCACGCCGAACACCGACACCCCGCGCACCGTGTCGCCTTCGGGTTTGAGCACGCGCTGCGCCAGCTGGATGTAGGAGCCGCTGCGATGGGAGGCACGTGGCGCCGCCGGATTGCCGATATCGTCGGCGTTGGAGGTGTCCAGGTAGTAGCCCACCTTGTAGGTGCCGCCGTAATGCGCGCCGGTGTTGCCGTGGCTGTAGCCCACTTCGACAGGCAGGAACAGACCGGTCTTGCCACGGTCGGACACCCGGAAGCCGCTGCCGGCCTGCTTGCGCATCGGCACGACGTCATAGATGCCGGTCTGCGCGTACCAGCCGGAAGGGTCGGCCCATTTCACCCGAAGGCCCCACTGGCCGGTCGGGTTGTCGAGCCAGCCGGAACTATAGATCGGCCCCAGCGGGTGGCCGCACTGGCCGTTGTTGTTGAAATTGCAGGTATAGGGCAGACCACCGAAGTCGTTGCCCATCGAGTAGAAGCCGCCCTTCAGGCTCAAGCGCTTGTCCAGCAGCCAGCGCTCGTAGGAGAGTTCATTGAAACGCAGGTTCTGGCCCTGCCCGTAGAAGGCCTGGTTCTGCACGTAGGAGCCGGTGGAGCGGTCGTTGACCGCGTTGCCGAAGCGGTCGGAAAAGACCACGCGCATCGTGCCGTCAACACCGAAGGCCTTGCCGGTGTCGATCATCGCGCCGATGTCGACGTGCTCGGCGGTGGACCAGCCAGTGCCCTTGTAACCGTCGCTGTTGACGCCGGTGGCGACCACGATCCGGGCGCTCGGGGTCACACCGCGGTCCTGCAGCCATATCCGGGCCGCCCACGCCGCGCTCAGCGGCGTCTGGGCGATGGTATCCACCGGTTTCGGCTTGGGCGCCTCGGCGTCGGCCGCCCAGGCCGGCATGCTGGTCGCGGCCGCCAACAGACCAAGGGTGATCAGACAGGGGGTGTATTTCATGCTGAGGCCCTCCGCAGCCTGCGTTTCTTCCAGGCGCGTCGCACCATCGCGATCACCACCACGAACGCCGCAAGCCCGAGGATGAGCAGCGGCAGCCACAGGCGTGCGATCTTCGCCAGCAAGGGCTTCTCACCGCCGTCGCGGATCAGCGCGACCTGCGCTTCCGTCACCTGATCACCGGGGCCGAAGTTGGTCCGTACATACGTCGCAACGGCGGCGATATCGGCATCGCTCAACGCCTGGACGTAAGAGCCCTCGGAGAAATGCGGCATCACCACATGCTGGCCATCCACCTCGCGGTCGATGCCGCCGATGATGGTGGCCACCAGGTTCTGGGGCCGGGTCATGCCGACGGTGCTGTTGTGCACCAGCGACGGGTAATAACCGTCCTTGCTGCCCTCGCCCTGTGGCCCGTGGCAGCTGGCGCACAGGCCGGAATACAGCACCGCACCGGAGGTGATCGGCGCGTCCGTGCCGCGCACCGGCTGCTCACCGGGCGCCTTGGCGGCATCGCCCCAGGCGAAGGCGGCACGGGTGGCGTCCTTGTCGGCCACCGCAGGCACGGTCCGCAGGTAGGTCACGATGGCGCTGATGTCTTCATCGCGCAGCTTGGAGAGGCTGTTGGTCACCGCCTCGGCCATGCCGCCGCCGGCCTGTCCCTTGCCCTCCACCCGGCCGGTCTTGAGGTATCGGGCCAGTTCGTCATCGCTCCAGCCGCCGATGCCGCTGATCGGATGGGAGGTGATGTTGGGGGCATACCAGTCACCCAACGAACCGCCGGCGAAGGCTTTGCCACCCACCTCCTGCATCATCAACCCGCGCGGGCTGTGGCAGCTGGAGCAGTGCGCCAGCCCTTCCACCAGATAGGCGCCGCGATTCCACTGCGCGCTCTGCGCCGGATCAGGTTTGAAGGGCGTGTTGTCCAGGAACAGCAGATTCCACACCGCCATGGACGAGCGGACGCTGAAGGGGAACGGCAGCTCGGTGGTCTGCGCCTCTTCATCGACCGGCGCGACGGCCTGCATGAAATAGACGTACAGCGCGTGGATGTCCTCGTCGGTCAGTTTCGCGTACGAGGTGTAGGGCATCGCCGGATACAGATGCGCGCCGTCCTTGCGCACGCCCTCGCGCACCGCCTTGGCGAAATCGCCTTCCGTGTAGTTGCCGATGCCATGGCTCTTGGACGGGGTGATATTGCTGGCCCAGATCTCGCCCAATGGCGAGGCGATCGCATAACCGCCCGCGTACGGCTTGCCCTGCTTCGGGCTGGTATGGCAGGCCACACAATCGGCGGCCACGGACAGGTAGCGACCGCGCTCGACCGTCTCGTCGGCGCGTGCAACCTGGCTGCCACCGGCCAGCAGGCCGAACGCGATGAGGAGTAAGGTCTTCATGCGGCACGCTCGATCGCATCGGCCGCGCGCAGCGCCAGCGCAGCCATGGTCAGGGTGCTGTTGACGACGCTGGCCGAGACCATCGCGCTGCCACCCGGCAGCCACAGGTTCGGGTGGTCATGCGCGCGGCAGTCGCCGTCGACCACGGAATCCCGGGGGTCGGCACCCATGATGGTCGAGCCCATGATGTGGTTGTTGGCGTTGAGCGCCGTGGTGATGACGAACTCTTCGGCATTGAAGAGCTTGCCGATGTGCCGCAGCTGCTCGCAGGACTTGTCGTAGCCCTTGCGCGCGTAATCGCCCAGCGAGTAATGGATGTCCGGGCAGGCCAGGCCATGACCATCGACGCGGGTTTTGGAGAGCGTCAGGCGGTTGCTCGGATCCGGCAGCGGCTCCAGGCTGATCGACAGGTCCACCCCGTAGATCGAACGGCGGCGGATTTCCGCATCCAGGGCCTCACCGGCCAGCCCCATCTTCAAGGCCTGGTCGGTGGCGATCGCCACGCGGCTGATGTTGTTGAGGATGATCTTGGTCGCCGAGTACTCCGAGCGGAACGCCCCGTCGCGAGGCCCGACCATGCAGCTGGACTGCGCCGGACCACGTCCCAGCCAGATCGGCCGGTCGGCAATGAAGGAGCAGTGGAAGCCGGAGTGGTCCAGCATGTTGCGGCCGACCTGGTCGGACGAATTGGCAATGCCGTTGGGGTTCTGTTCGTTGGCGGCCAGCAGCAACAGGCGCGGTGTTTCCAGCGCGTTGCAGGCGATCACGAAACTGCGGCCGGTCGCCTTGTGGCTCACCTTGTCGCTGTCATACCAGTGGATCGCGGTGACCCGGTTCTGGTCGTCGGTATCGATCCTGTACGCCACCGATTCGGCCAATACCTTGGCGCCCAGCGCCTCGGCGGCCTGGACGGTGTGCACGCCGTTGTACATCGCCCCGATCGGGCAGATCGGCTGGCAGTTGTTGTTGCCGCAGCAGGCAGGCCGGTCATTCCACGGCTTGATCATGCGCCCCTGCGGAATCGGCACCAGGTTGTAGCCGTGCGGATTGACCACCTCGGCGAACACCTTGTCGCCGTTGCCCCAGGGAATCATGTCGGCCAGGTAGGGCTTCGAGCGCTCCGAGGGGCTCTGCTGCGCCGGGTCGTTCGGCCCGGACACGCCCATGGCCTCCTCGGCACGGCAGTAGTACGGCTCGATGTCCTCGTAACTGATCGGCCAATCGCGACCGACGCCATAGGCCGATTGCATCTTGAAGTCGACCGGGAGATGGCGCCAGCACGACGCCGCCCAGTGCCAGGTGGTGCCGCCGACGGCCTTGATGAAGCCCTGATGGAAGCTGCTGGCATCGGGCCCGGTCAGCCCGACGTAGTCGTTGGCGGGGAAATACAGCGGCGCCGTCGCGAATTTCGATTGCGGGAATGGCCCCTGGAAGTCGCTCCCGATACGGCGCTCGAAACTGACGTTGCGCCAGTTCTCGACCACATCGGAGCGGTTCAAGCGGGGCCCGGCCTCGAGGACCAGGACCGATTTGCCGGCGCGCACCAGCTGGTGGGCGATCAATGCACCGACGACGCCCGAGCCGACGATCACGACGTCGGCATCGACGTCGCCATCACGGAAAACCGGAGCTTTCATGAGAGGGATTCCAGATCAGTAACAGGGAAAAGAGAACCGCGCAGGCTTATGCGTGGGCTCGAATCGGGGCCGGCGGCTCAGCGGTCCACCAGGCGGGTCCGCCCTGGACATAGGTCGGTGGCGAGAGGCCGTCGTCCACGCAGCGCTGCATCAGCGCATCGCGATAGGACACGGTCACGGCGTGGGCGCCTTTGCCCACCGTGCCGGTATACCAGGCAGTGATGATGGCAAGGGCCGCGGGCTGGGCCTCGCCGGCGGCGGCGACCAGCGCCGTGGCACCGCTCACCTGCCCGGCCAGCGTGACCAGGGCAGGAAACTGCGCATGCAGGTCGGGCTGCAGGGTGGCGAACGCCTTTTCGATCCGTTCGGCCGTGGCCGGGTCGAGGTCGTTCTTGTCGGTCAGGGCGCGGGACAGCGAGAGAAAGGGGGTATCGGTCCTGGCCGCCGGCGCTGCTGCGGCGGGCGCTGCCACCGCAGGCGCTTTATCACGACAGGCCGCGAGCAGCGAAACCGAACCAACCGCAAGAAGGAAGCCTCGTCGTGTGAGGCCGTGCCCGCGCCGGTTCTCGTCCACTCCCTCGGGAATACTCATGATGTCTACTCTGCTCCGTAACACGCCGGCTCCCCGCCCGCAGACCACGGAACGGCTAAGCATCGACGGCGGCAAGGGTACTCCATGCCGCTGTCGTCACAGAGTGATCAACGAGGTGATCACGGATCAGCAACAGCCTCAGCGTTACAAACCGGAGTGGTATCACTCCCGGAGAATCGTCATGCGCACCTTGTTGCTCACCGCCCTTGCCACGATGGCGCTGTCTGCCTGCAGCCAGGCCGAGCACACTGATCAAGGCAAGCACGCCGATACGATCGAGCAGCCTGCCACCGCTCCGGCCGCGGGCGATACGTCGCGCAACGTGCCCGGTGGCGGTAGTGGAACGGCCGCCTCCGAGGCGCAGGACTCCGGGCACGACACCGGGACCAGCGCGGAACCGAAGCGCGAATCCCCGCCGAAGCCGTGATCCCCCATGACCCCACTCGATAAACCGGTGCGCCGGGAGGTCCAGATCGGCGACCAGGCATACACGCTGACCATCGATCCCGACGGCCTGAAGCTGGTGCCGAAAGGAAAACGGAATGGCCTCACCCTGAAGTGGACCGAACTGGTGAATGGTGACGCCGCACTGGCCACTGCGTTGCAGGCCTCGCTCGCGTCAGGCTGAGCGAGCGCGGCGTTCGTGCCCGATCAGGGCTGGACGTTGTTCTTATCTGGCGTGCTCATCGGCCGGCAGATCTGCACCCTGCGACGGCGTGTCCGCATGCTCATGCGGCTGCCCGGATCGGATCAGGTGCCGCACACGCCCGCAGCACGCCACTGGCGCAATGCGGCCCCCTTCAGGGACTGCTCGCCGCAGCCGGTGGGGCAGCGCAGCAGGCGCGCCGCCGAGGTGCTCACGAATCCTTCCCCTTCCCGGGCGTTGAACACCACCTCACAGGACAGGCACCGCGCCACCATCGAGTACAGATGCACGATACGGCCGCTGCCCGGGTCCTGCAGGGCGCTCACATCCAGCAGCTCGAAGTGGCAACTGTCCGGCAACGGGCGCCGGGGAAGCGGAAGGGACACGGAGGTCTGCAGGCTCACGGGGAAGGGCCATCGATTGGGTGGAGACCACTCTATGGGGCGCGGTGTGGAGCGGATGTGGAGCCAGGGACGGCCGCCGCTCAGCACCAAATCCCAGGATCAGGGACAATAGCCGCCCATCGTTTGCCCCGGCCTGCCGGCGCATGCCCCGTCGGGGGCCACCGCGCGGCGCCCGCCTGCCTGTCTTCCTGCTGCTTTTCCCGGACCCGAATTGAATACCACCGCCCTGCCCCTTGCCGACGACGACCTGCCCCTGACCGACCGGCTGCGCGCCGCGCTGGACCTGCTGGAGGCCATCGAAGCCGACCGCAGCGTGCTCGATACGCTGCCCGACGCCGACCGCACCCGCCTGCACCAGGTGGTGGCGAAGGTCTACCACCCCGAGCCCAAGGCGCGGCGGGCGAAGCTGAAACAGCAGGCCAAGCAGCGCCACCAGGAAAAGGTGGCCAAGGCCGAGGCCCTGCTGGAGCAGACCGGCATCCGCGCCCTGCGCCGCAAGCCCGTGTTCAGCACCCCGAATTACTTCCCGCCCCATGCCGCCGGCCTGCATGACGCCTCCAATGGCGAGCATGCCGCCGCCGCGCCGGAGCCGGTGCATTCCCCGGAGCTGCGCCACTGCTATGTGTGCAAGCAGAAGTTCACCCAGCTGCACCATTTCTATGACCAGATGTGCCCGGCCTGTGCCGAGCTGAACTTCTTCAAGCGCACCGAAACCGCCGACCTGAGCGGGCGCGTCGCGCTGCTGACCGGTGGCCGGGTCAAGATCGGCTACCAGGCCGGACTCAAGCTGCTGCGCGCCGGCGCCGAGCTGATCGTGACCACGCGCTTCCCGCGTGACTCGGCCGCGCGCTACGCCGAAGAGCCCGACTTCGCCGAATGGGGCCACCGCCTGCAGGTGTACGGCCTGGACCTGCGCCACACCCCCAGCGTGGAGGCCTTCTGCAGCGAATTGCTGGCCACCCGCCCGCGCCTGGACTTCATCATCAACAACGCCTGCCAGACCGTGCGCCGCCCGCCGCAGTTCTATGCGCACATGATGGCCGGTGAAACCGCGCCGCTGCACGAGGTGCCAGACACGCTGCGCAAGCTGATCGGCGATTACGAAGGCCTGCGCAGCGCCGAACTCCTCGGCACCACCGCCTCGGCCGCGCTGCCGGTGGTCCAGGGCCGCGACTTCAATGCCGCCAACGGCCTGACCCGTGCTGCCGAGCTGTCGCAGGTGCCGCTGCTGGACGATGAGCTCGTGGCGCAGCAGCATCTGTTCCCGGAAGGTCGCCTGGACCAGGACCTGCAGCAGGTGGATCTGCGCGGGCGCAACTCCTGGCGCATGCTGATGGCCGAAGTGCCCTCGGTGGAGCTGCTGGAAACCCAGCTGGTCAACGCCATCGCACCGTTCATCATCAATGCGCGCCTGAAGCCGCTGATGCTGCGCACGCCCGAGCGTGACAAGCACATCGTCAACGTTTCGGCGATGGAGGGGCAGTTCTACCGCAACTTCAAGACCACCCGCCACCCGCACACCAACATGGCCAAGGCTGCGCTGAACATGATGACGCGCACCTCGGCGGCGGATTACCAGAACGACGGCATCCACATGAACAGCGTCGACACCGGCTGGGTGACCGACGAGGATCCGGCGGATATCGCGGCCAAGAAAGTGAAGGAAGAGCGCTTCCATCCGCCGCTGGATATCGTCGACGGCGCCGCCCGCATCGTCGACCCGATCATCCACGGCATCAACACCGGCGATCACGTCTGGGGTCAGTTCCTGAAGGACTACGCGCCCACCGACTGGTAACTGCATCCAGCTGCGTGTGTCGTACGTATAGCCTGGAAGGAACGCCGCCGGTTCGAGCGGCAAGGGACAGGAGGCCCACTTTTCCGGCTTCGGCCGTGGCCTCCACTCCCAGTCGAATCACGATGAGCCCCCCCACCTCACAACGCGACGAACGCAGCGCGGTCCTCAGTGCCATGCAGGTCGACGGTCTGGCGTCCCTGCCTGCACTGGATAGGCTCACCGCGCTGGCCGGTTACACCTTCGATGCCCCGGTGGCATTCGTCTCGATCCTCGGGGATGTGAAGCAGCGCTTCCTTTCCCGGATCGGCCTGCCCATGGCGCAGACCGACATCCGCGCCTCGATCTGCGCCCACGCCGTCACCGCCGATGGCGTGCTGGTGGTTCCGGATCTCCGCCAGGACCCCCGCTTCCGCGACAACCCGCTGGTCACCGACAGCCCGCATCTGCGCTTCTACGCGGGCGCACCGCTGGTGGCAAAGAACGGGGTCGCCATCGGTGCCCTGTGCGTCATGGACACACGCCCGCGCATGTTCGACGAGGGTGATCAGGATCAGCTGGCCACCCTGGCCGAGCTGGTCGTCGCGCAGCTGGAGCTGCGTGCGATGTCCGGTCGGCTGGACCCGGTCAGCGGCCTGCCGAGCCGGCACCAGCTGCATGCGGATCTGCCCGGCATCCTGGCGCGTTGCACTGAAGGAACGGCCTACGCCGTCGCGGTGGACATCCTCGACATTCCACGCGCCAACCAGGTGGGCCAGGTGCTGGGCCTGCGTCCGCTGGAGGCCTTGATCCGGCGCGCCGGCGTCCGCCTGCGTGCCGCGCTGGAGGGCGTGGCCACGGTGTACCACGTGGGGGTGACGCGGTTTGCCTTCGTGGTCGAGATGCCGGCCGCAGCCCAGGTGGAGGCACTGATCCTGGAATTGAGAACGCGCATGCTGCGCCCGCTGATGGCCGCGGCAGTGCCGATGTCGCCACGCTTCCATGCCGGCATCTGCGCCGTCGAACCGGGCGAAGAAGACAGCCACGACCTGCTGCGGCGGCTGCTGGTCAGCATGCACGGTGCGTTCGACGCACGTCGGCCGTTCTGCTGGTACTCCGAACAGCGCGACGAAAAGATGCACCGCGCCTACCGCCTGGCCTCCGATGCCGAACGCGGGCTGCAGGCCGGCGATTTCCACCTGGATTACCAGCCCCGCTTCACCCTGGACGGCCGGCGCCCGGTCTCGGCCGAAGCCCTGATCCGCTGGACCCACCCTACCCTGGGGTCGATCAGCCCGGGCGAGTTCATTCCGGTCTTCGAGCGGACCGCCCTGATGGATGAGGTGACCAACTGGGTGCTCGACACCGCGCTCGATCAGGTCCAGGCGTGGCGCGCCCAAGGGCTGGATATTCCGGTCTCGATCAACCTCTCCAGCAGTTATCTGTCCAACGCCTCGGCATGGCACGACATCCGCAGCAAACTCGAGCACAGGGCGCTGCCGTTCTCGATGATCGAACTGGAGATCACCGAGGGCGAATGGCTGCGCCCGGGCTCCCCGGCCATCGGCCATATCGCAGCGATGGCGCAGGCCGGCATCACTGTGGCGATCGACGACTTCGGCAGCGGCTACAGCAATTTCAGCTATCTGTCCGACCTTCCCATCCACACCGTGAAGCTGGACAAATCGTTGATCGATGGCATCGCCATCAATCCCCGGGCGCGCGCCAAGGTCTCGGCCATCCATCATCTGGCGCATGAGCTGGGCTACCTCACCGTGGCCGAGGGAGTCGAGCATCAGGCGCAGGTGGAGGTGCTGGCTGCGATGGGGGTCGATGAAGTCCAGGGCTACCTGCTTGCCCGGCCGATGTCCCCGGCCTTGGTGATGCAGGTGTTCGAAGCGGCCGCGATCACGGCCTGCCCGGTCAGAGTTTGAACACCTGCTGCAGCTTCCGCGCGAACCATCCGCTGAAGACCAGGGGCGCATCCAGCGCTGAAACGCAGATGCACGCCACCCCGGGGGTGGTCACCGGCTGATGCTCGACCTGGCTGTCGAGATCGGCCACATCGCCGGGGGCGAAATGCCCCAGTGAATCATCGTAGGCACCGCGAAGGATCTGGGTCAGCTCGCTGCTGCCGTGGCTGTGCATGGGCAGGCATTTGCCCGGGGCGATCTTCAGCATGATCAACGACGGGTGCGCCGCTGCGCGGATGCAGTGGACACCCGGCGCCATCCACCGCCATTTCAGCGAGCGGTAGGACGTTCCGAAATGCGGTGCCAGCGCCGCCGGCAGTTGATCCGGGTCGTGCCCAGGCGCGACGCGCACCGCTGCCTGGCCACGCATGCCATCCTCCACTGGCGCGGCATCCAGGCGTGTCAGCATGGTCTGCCGAAGCGCGGCCTGGCGATCCTCCGCGCCGGGCGGCGGCAATTGCTGCTCCAGCAGCAGTCCCCCGACCCGTTCGGCCGCGCGCAGTTGTTCCCGGCAGTAGGCGCAGGCTTCCAGGTGCGCCGCGGCGACCACCGACATTTCCGGCGCCAGGGTTCCGGTGGCAAAGCCCAGGACGGTGGTCGGGTCCAGGTGATGACGAGGATTCATCGCGACTCTCCCATCAGCGACTGCAACTGCAGAAACGCACGTCGGATATGGGATTTCACGGTGCCCAGTGGCATATGCAGCTCGGTGGCGATCTCGCCGTGGGTCTTGGCTTCGAAGTAGGACATCCGGATCAAACGGGCCTGCGTTGCGGAGAGTTCGTCCAGCCGCTGTTTGAGCCTGACGTGCTCGGTATGGCGCTCGGCCGGCGAGCCGCCCCCGTCGGCCTCTTCGGCGGCCTGCTCGACCACCTCGTGGGCATGCACCCAGATATGTTCCCGGCGCACGCGGTCGATATGCATGTTGCGCGCGACCCGGTACAGCCACGTGCCCAGGCTGCTGCGCGCCGGATCGTACAGGTCGGCACGGTTCCACAGTTTGAGCAGCACTTCCTGGGCAAGATCCTCGGCCACGCCATCGGCCGCCCCCAACCCACCCAGGTAGCGGCACAGACGCGGCATGAAGTGGTCGTAGATGCGCAGGAAGCACTCGCGGTCGCGCGAGCCGGCCACCGCCGCCATTTCCGCCGCCCAGGTCTTGATCTCCGTCGTGGATTGAGCGGGAGCGGCAATCATCCGGGCGGCCTCGAAGGGCGTCATCCTGGCAACAGGCGGGTCAGCCTCCATGGTAGGCCACTTCCGGGGGATCGGCGACTTCGGGTTCATGGCGCTTGTACGAGCAGAGCGGCGTTCTGGATGCAGGTGCGTTGGCTGCTGATATAGTCGGCCGAGCATGGCGGGCACGGTGCCCGGCCACGAATCACAGGGAGTTGGTCATGGGTCTTCGTCAGGCGGTGGCAGGTGCAGTGGGTGGTGTTCTGGCCGACCAATGGAAGGACTTCTACACCGTGCCGACGGGCCTGCCCTCCACGGCAGCGCTGTTCGCGGCGGTCCCGCGCGGCACCAATGCCGGGCGCGGCTCCAACACCAGCGCCTCCTCCAACATCATCACCAACGGCTCCAGGATCGTCGTGCCCGAAGGGTACGGCCTGCTGCTGTTCCAGGACGGCGCGATCACCGGCTTCGTCGCCGAGCCGGGTGGCTATGAATGGCGCTCGGACGATACCAACTCGCAGTCGATCTTCGCCGGCGACGGCTTCGTCAGCCCGCTGATCAAGCAGAGCTGGGAGCGTTTCAAGTTCGGCGGCCAGCCCGGGTCGCAGCAGGCGGCATTCTTCGTCTCGCTGAAAGAGCTGCCGGACAACCGCTTCGGCACGCAGTCCGAAATCTACTGGGACGATGGCTTCCTCGGCACGCAGGTCGGCGCGGTCACGCGCGGCTCGTACACGCTGAAAATCGTCGATCCGATCCTGTTCGTGAAGAACTTCGTGCCGGCCAGCTACCTGCAGCCGGGCCAGGTGTTCGATTTCACCGATCTGGACAACGCCGCCGCCAGCCAGCTGTTCAACGAAGTGGTGGGCTCGCTGGCCCCGGCCTTCAGCCTGTATACGAACGACCCGGGCAAGGGCAACCGGATCACCAAGCTGCAGCAGGACTCGCTGGGCTTCGCGCAGAGCCTGTCCGCCGCCGTCGAGCAGGGCTACCAGTGGAAGTCCGATCGCGGCCTGGCCATCGTCAAGACCGCCATCGTCTCGATCGAGTACGACGCCAACACGCGTGAACTGCTCAAGACCGTGCAGCGCGCCGATGCGCTGGCCGGCTCGCGCGGCAACTCCAACCTGCAGGCCAGCGTGGCCCAGGGCATCCAGTCGGCGGGCGAGAACGGCGGTGCCGCCGGCCTGGTCGGCGTCGGCATGGCCTCGGGCATGCTCGGGGTTGGCGGGATGCAGCAGCCGGTCGCCCCGGCCGCGGACGACCCGGTCGCCAAGCTGAAGAAGGCCAAGGAGATGCTGGATCTCGGCCTGATCACCCAGGACGACTACGACAAGCTCAAGGCCAAGGCGCTGGGGCTGTAAGGCACCGAGCGCACCGACACCATGTCCGACCCCAAGATGCCACCGCCGATCCCGGCGGGTCCGCCACCGTTGCCGCCCTCGCCCTCGCCCGCGGCGCCGGTCACCGGCCCAGGCTCGCCCCGGGAGGTGCCGCCGGTGCCGGGCAGTTTCCCGATCGACCCGGCCACCCTGCCCCAGCCCATCCGCGATGAAGTGCTGGCGCCCGATCCGGCCGCGCTGGACACCTCTGCGGCCGAGCTCAAGGACGGCGTCAACCGCTGCCCGAACTGCGGCTCCAGCGATGTGCGGCTCAAGCTCGGCACCGATGTACTGGTCTGCCAGTTCTGCCGTCACGAATGGCACGGCGACCGGGTCGAGGAAGCGTTCGGGTTCGGCGAAGGGATCGGCGAGCTTCGCGGTACCGTGGTCGCGTCCGGTGCGCGCGACATCGACACTGGCACCGCCAGCCTGATGAGCTTCAAGTGCACCGGCTGCGGGGCGGAAGTCACCATCAACACCGAAAGCACCATGACCGCACGCTGCCACTGGTGCCGCCACGTGTTCGGGGTCAACGAGCAGATCGCCAACGGCGCGGTGCCCGATGCGGTGCTGCCGTTCCGCATCAGCAAGGACGACGCGGTCGCACGGATCCGGCAGTTCGTGGACAAGCGGCGCCTGTTCGCGCTGAAAGCCTTCAAGGACCAGTTCACGCCGGAAAACGTCACCGGCGTCTACCTGCCCTACATGATCGTGGACAGCAACGTCAGTGCCAGCGTCTCGGGCAAGGGTGAAATCCAGACGCGGCAGTACACGCGCGGCACCGAAAAGAACAAGCAGACCTACTACGACGCCGACGTGTACCAGGTGGACCGCCAGGTCGATTTCACCGTGGACGACCTGACCCTGGAGTCCTCCGCCGAACGCGGCAATCTGGACATCCAGAGCAATACCAACAACATCATCAACGCGATCCTGCCGTTCGATACCAAGAACGCGCTGAAGTGGAACGCCTCCTATCTGGCCGGCTTCACTTCGGAAAAGCGCAATCTCGATGTGGAGAAACTGCGCCCGCGGCTGGAGGATCAGCTGCTGTCGATCGCCCGCGCCCAGGTGGAAGGTTCGGTGCGCCGCTACGATCGTGGCGTGCGCTGGGAGCGTGAGCGCGTGGATGTGCATGGCACCCGCTGGGTGTCGATGTACCTGCCGGTGTGGCTGTACTCGTATCACCAGCCCAGCCGCAACGGCGGCATGCTGCACTACATCGCGGTGAACGGCCGCACCGGCGAAACCATGGGCAGCGTGCCGGTGCAGCAGTGGAAGCTGCTGCTGGCCGCGCTCACCACCGGCACCATCATCGAAGCCCTCGTGCTTTTCTTCCTGGTAGCTGCCTCATGAGCGATGACAGTGGTCTCTGGCTGCTTGCCGCCGGCCCCGCCGGTGCAACGGCGTTGTACTGGGCGCTGTACCGGTACTACCGCAACACCGACAAATCCCACGCGTTCGAGCGCGACACCGCGATCGACGCCAAGCCCGTCACCGGTTCAGACCGCAAGGTCGATACGGTGACCGGCACGCAGGAACGGCGCATCCGCGGTGACAATGTGGCGGCGTACCGAACGCGGGTGCAGCGCGACAGCAGTTGAACGCTGCGGCGGTATCATGTGGCGTCAGTTATCTGCAGGACGCCACCATGCGCACGCTATATCCATCGATCACGCCCTTCCTTACCCATCAGGTGGCAGTCGATGACCTGCACACCCTGTTCGTGGAGGAGTGCGGCACTCCGGACGGCATCCCCGTGGTGTTCCTGCATGGCGGACCGGGTGCCGGCGTCTCCCCGGTGCACCGTCGTTTCTTCGACCCGGCGCGCTATCGCATCGTATTGATCGACCAGCGTGGCAGCGGGCGCTCCACGCCATTCGGCGAGCTGCGCGACAACACGACGCAGCACCTGGTCGCGGACGTGGAGCTCATCCGCGAGCTGCTGGGTATCGACCGCTGGCTGGTGTTCGGGGGATCGTGGGGCTCCACGCTGGCACTCGCCTACGCCCAGGCACACCCGGAACGCGCGACCGGTGTCATCGTGCGCGGCGTGTACCTCGGCCGCGCCGAGGAGAACCGCTGGTTCGCCGAAGCCGACGGCGGTGCGCGCTGGGTCTTCCCGGAGCGCTGGGCGCGCTACGAGGCATACATCCCTGAAGAAGAGCGCGGCGACATGATCGCCGCCTACTGGCGGCGCCTGGACAGCCCGGACGAAGCGACCCGCATCGCGGCGGCACAGGCCTGGCTGGGGTGGGAGGATCACGCCGCCACGCTGGAGCACGATGTGGATGCGGTGTCCGCTGATGATCCGCTGCATACGCTGGCCAAGGCGCGCATCGAGGCGCACTACTTCCGCAACCACGCCTTCCTCGAACCTGGGCAGCTGCTGCGGGATATCGACCGCATCCGGCACCTGCCGGGCGTGATCGTGCAGGGCCGCTACGACATCATCTGTCCGGCGCGCAGCGCGTGGGATCTGGCCTGCGCCTGGCCTGAAGCATCGCTGCAGATGGTCGTGTCGGGCCACAGTGCAACGGAACCTGCGACGGCAGATGCGCTGGTGCGCGCGACGGATGCCTTCGCCGGCAGGCAGTAAGGAGCGGCAGTGGATTCGATTTACCTGGTTGTCGCGCTGGGCGCCATCGTCGCCGGCTTTGTGCAGGGTCTTTCCGGCTTCGCCTTCGGGCTGGTGGCGCTGTCCTTCTGGGCCTGGGTGCTGGACCCCAGGCTCGCGGCGTCGCTCTCGGTGTTCGGTGCCCTCACCGGCCAGCTGCTGGCGGCCTTCACCGTGCGCCGCGGCTTCAACCTGAAGACCCTGCTGCCTTTCGTTCTGGGTGGGTTGGCCGGCATCCCGCTGGGCGTCTACCTGCTGCCCCTGCTCGACATGAACTGGCTCAAGGCGATCCTGGGCACCCTGCTGGTGCTGTGGTGCCCGGCCATGCTGCTGTCACGCCAGCTGCCGCGGGTCACCGCCGGCGGGCGCGCGGCGGACGGCGTGGTGGGGTTTGCCGGCGGCATCATGGGTGGTTTGGGTGGCTTCACCGGCACGCTGCCGACGCTGTGGTGCACGCTGCGCGGCTACGAGCGCGATGTGCAGCGCTCCGTCGTGCAGAACTTCAACCTGTCGATGCTGCTGGTCACCATGGGCACCTACGTGGGGACGGGCATCGTCACCCGTGACATGCTGCCGATGTTCGCCATCGTTGCGCCGGCCATGTTGATCCCGACCCTGCTCGGCACCCGCGTGTACATCGGTATCAGTGATCTGCGCTTCCGCCAGATCGTGCTGAGCCTGCTCACCGTTTCCGGGATCGCGTTGCTGGCGTCTTCGCTGCCGGCACTGCTGGGCTGGCGCTGAGGCGAGCCGGTTACAGCGGCAGGCGATTGCCGACGAAGTTGACCACGTTCTCCATCGCATCGGGATCGACATTGCTCAGCCCGATCACCACATAGCCCTGGCTGGGCAGCACGATGAGCGCGGCATTCGCGCCGGGCGCCCCGCCCTCGTGGCCATACTGGCGCTGCTCGTCCTCGCCACTCACCATGAAGCCGTAGCCGTACCAGCCCTTGGTGTTCTGCGGCGAGGTGGCTGCCTGCACCGCCGCGGCCGGGATCAGCCTGCCAGCGCGCAGCGCTTCGGCGAAGCGGAGCAGATCCCGGGCGGTGCTGTAGCCGCCGCCCGCCGACGTGCCTCGCAGCGGCAGGGTCCGCAGTGTCTTGAGGGAGGCTTTGCGGGTCTCGAACGCGTCGTCGAAAATCTCGCCCAGGCCGCTGGTGTGGTTGAGCAGCTGGCGGATCGTGACTGCCGTGGCTACCGCTTGGTTGGGGTAGTCCTCCAGGTGGCTGGCAACCGTATCGTCCAGCGAAAGCCTGCCAGCCTCGGCCAGCTGCAGGATGCCCACTTAGGCCGCCAGCCAGCGAGTGAAGATCTGCTCGGCCTGTGCAGGGTCGGTGGGCACCCTGGCCCAGCTCGAGGTGCTGAAGAGCAGCAGCACCACCATGAGTGTTCTGATCGGCAACATCCTGTCCTCCTTTCCGCTGGGCTGCCGTCCGGCAGTCGGAGGGAGTATGCCGCGTCGCGGGACCACCTGGGCCGTACCGCCTGCTTTTCAGAGGGTCTGCCCTGATTGCGACGACCACCGCCCATATCGCGAGAGACGGGGCCCGAGTCGCGGTCTACGCTTGTCGCCTGTCCGCTTCCGGGTGCCAACGCCGCTGATACCCAGGCATCGGCACCCTCCCGCTCCTGATCCCGGCCCATGACCACTGAAACCGCTGCCCCGCCCGTCATCCCCACCGAACCGATCACCCCGGCCCCCCAACAGGGTTTCGCGATCCGCATCGTCGGCGCTGCCGCCTTCGCGCACCTGCTCAACGACATGATCCAGGCCGTGCTGCCGGCGGTGTATCCGATGTTCAAGAGCGAGTTTTCGCTCACCTTCGGCCAGATCGGCATCATCGCCCTGGTGTACCAGGTCACCGCCTCGCTGTTGCAGCCGTGGGTGGGCATGTACACCGACAAACGGCCGCTGCCGTACCTGCTGCCGTCGGGCATGATCGCCACCTTCGTCGGCATCGCCCTGATGGCAGTGGCGACCCGCTACGAAATGCTGCTGGTTGCTGCGGCGATCGTCGGCATCGGTTCGGCCACCTTCCATCCCGAAGCCTCGCGCGTGACGCGCATGGCCTCGGGCGGCCGCTTCGGCACCGCGCAGTCCACCTTTCAGGTCGGTGGCAATACCGGCTCGGCGATCGGGCCGCTGCTGGCGGCCTTGATCGTGATCCCGCACGGGCAGCGTGCCATTGCATGGTTCATGCTGGCGGCTGCGTTGGCCATCACCGTGCTGTTCCGTCTCACCGGCTGGACCGTGCAGCACGGCCAGGCAAAGATGAAGAGCCTGGCCAAGAGCCACGGCGTCGGGTTGAGCCGCGGCAAGGTGATCCAGGCCATCGCAGTGATCGCGGTGTTGATGTTCGCCAAGTTCGTCTACATCGCCTCGTTCACCAACTACTTCACCTTCTACCTGATCGAGCGCTTTGGCCTGAGCGTGCAGCAGAGCCAGATGTACCTCTTCATCTTCCTGGCCTCGGTCGCGCTGGGTACCTTCATCGGTGGTCCGGTCGGAGACCGGATCGGGCGCAAGGCGGTGATCTGGATCTCCTTCCTCGGTGTTGCGCCGTTCGCGCTCGCCCTGCCCTACGCCAACCTGATGGGCACCGCCGTGTTGGCGGTGGCGGTCGGGCTGGTCATGTCCTCGGCCTTCGCGGCGTTGGTGGTGTACGCGCAGGAAGCGGTACCGGGCCGTGTCGGCATGGTGTCGGGCCTGATGTTCGGTTTGATGTTCGGCATCGGCGGCATCGGCGCGGCCGGGCTCGGCAAGCTGGCCGACGTGCACGGCATCGTGTGGGTCTACCACTTCACCTCGTATCTGCCGCTGCTGGGGCTGGCGACAGCGTTCCTGCCGAAGACCACGATGCGCTGAGCCACGCGCCTCAATGGAAGAACTGGCTCGGCAGCTGGCCGAAGCGTTTCTTGAACATGGCAGTGAAGGCGCTCGGACTGGCGTAGCCCAGCGAGAGCGCCACGTCGATCACCTTCTCGCCGTGCGCCAGCTGCTCCAGCGCACGCAGCAGACGCGCCTGCTGGCGCCATTGCCCGAAGGTCATGCCCAGCTCGCGTGCGCACAGGCGCTGGATGGTCTTGACGTCCACGCCCAGCCGGCGCGCCCAGTCCTGCAGGGTGGAGGGATCGTCCGGCATGGATTCCAGCTGCTGCCCAATGGCGCGCAGCCGCGGGTCGGTCGGCTGCGGCAGATGCAGCGGCAGCACCGGCAACAGCTGCAGCTCATCCAGGATCAACTGCATCAGCCGCCCGTCGCGGGAATCGGCTTGATACGGCGGCGGGACGTCCATCGCCGCATGGATCAGGGCGGCCAGCAAGGGCGTGACCGAGACCGTCGAGGCGCTGGCTGGTGGCTGGGCGATCGCCTGCGGCAGGATGTACAGGCTGCGCATGCCGACCGCGCCGATGCAGCTGACCTTGTGGCCCATGCCGGCGGGAATCCAGATCGCGCGTGTGCTGGGCACCACCCAGCGCCCTGCCCCGGCCTGCACCACCAGCACGCCGGATTCGGCGTAGACCAGCTGGTGCCGGTCCGGATGGTGATGCAATGCGATGATCGTGCCGGCGGGATACTCACGCGCCCGGCAGAACACCGGGGTCTCCGGGCCGGCCGGCAGCCGCTTGCCCTCGCCGACGCCCGGGGCGATGTCCTTTCTCCGATATGGCATGGCAATACCCTCGCAAACGGCCTGCCCGAGGACTCTACCGCGTCGGCGGTGTTTTCGACATCCCGCTGCGGCTATCGGGGCTTGGGTGGCGCCACGACCTCGACCCAGGTGGGCGCATGGTCGCTGGGTTTTTCCAGCGCCCGCACCCAGCGGTCCACCCCCGCATCTTTCAGGCGGGGCGCGAGCACGGGATTGAGCAGCAGATGGTCGATGCGCAGCCCGCGGTCGCGCGCGAAGTGCTCACGGAAGTAGTCCCAGAACGTGAAGATCTGTGCATCGCCATGCACCGCGCGCAGGCTGTCGGTCCAGCCTTGGTCGAGCAGCGCCTGGTAGGCCTGGCGGACCTCGGGCTGCAGCAGCGCGTCCTTGCGCCACGATTTGGGATCGTAGATATCCGCATCCGTGGGCACGACGTTGAAGTCGCCGATCAGCGCGACCGGATGCGGCAATGCGACCAGCGTTTTGGCGTGCCTGTGGAGCCGCTGCATCCACTTCAGCTTGTAATCGAACTTCGGGCCCGGCTGCGGATTGCCATTGGGCAGATACAGACCCGCCACGATCACGCCATGCGCGGCCGCTTCCAGATAGCGGCTCTGGTCGTCTTTCGGGTCGCCGGGCAGCCCGCGGCGGCTTTCGATCGGGTCCTGGCCGCGCGCAAGCAGCGCGACCCCGTTCCAGGATCGTTGTCCCTGCCAGATGCAGCCGTACCCCGCCTCGCGGATCGCCGCCTCCGGAAACGCCTCCTGGGTGGCCTTGAGTTCCTGCAGTGCCACGATATCGGGCTGTTCGCGCGCCAGCCACGTCAGCAGATGCGGCAGCCGTGTCAGCACACCATTGACGTTGAAGGTGGCGATTTTCAGGCGCTTTCTGGCGGGCATGGCGCGTGGCTGGCGGTGGCGGTGTCTGCCATCGAGGATTGCCCTGTTTCGATCAACCTGCCGCGAATGCGGGGCGAGCGTGGCGTGACGATGGCGGCGCGTTGATCGCGCATTGACCCGCGGCGCGTCACAGTAAGCGCTGGTTCCACACTGGCAAGGTGCATCCATTGCGCGGAAGGTCATGAAGACGTGGAAGGTTCTGCCGCGGCGTTTCTATCAGCGGCACCCGGCCGAGGTAGCGCCGGAACTGCTGAACAAGCTGCTGGTGCGCGATGACGGCCGCGCCGGTCGGATCGTGGAGGTGGAGGCGTACGCGGGTGACCAGGATCCGGCAGCGCACTCCTATCGCGGGATGACCGCGCGCACCGCCACGATGTTCGGCCAAGCCGGCCATCTCTACGTCTATTTCAGCTACGGCATGCACTGGGGCTCGAACGCGGTGTGTGGGGACGTCGGCCAAGGCTGGGGCGTGCTGCTGCGCGCACTGGAACCGGTGGCGGGGCTGGAGCTGATCCGCGAGGCGCGTCCGGCGATCAAGCGCGAGCGCGACCTGGCCAGTGGCCCGGGCCGCCTGTCGCAGGCGATGGGCATCACCAAGGCCTTGGATGGCGCGGATCTGGTCCGTAACGACCGCGGCATCCGCATCGTGTCCGATGGGATGGCGCCCCCCGTCGCACCGGTGGCCGGGCCGCGGATCGGGATCAGCAAGGCGATCGAGTTTCCATGGCGCTGGCATGTGCCCGAGCACCTGCATGTCTCCGGGCGCACGGGTACACGCAAGACCGGGAGGACGGTGTCATGAGCGCTTCGCCGCCCGCCGCCTCCCCTGCACGCCGCCTGCGGCGCGGGTTGCTGCGGCTGTTCGTGCTTGTCGTCTGCATCGTGGTGGCCGGCGTGCTCTGGAACAGCCCCATCGCGGAATCACCGCGGGCGCTCTGGCGCCTGTCACAGATGCCTGCACCGACCGCGCTGCCCGTCCCCGTGGCAGGCGTGGCCGCACGCCAGGTCGCCGACACGTTCGGCGCACCGCGTGGACGCGACCGCACGCATGCCGGCGTGGACATTTTCGCCAAGCGCGGCACCGAGGTGCGCAGCGCCACCCCGGGGATCGTCGCCGACATCCGTGAAAGCGGCCTGGGCGGTCGCCAGGTCTGGGTGATGGGCCCTGCGCGCGAGCGCTATTACTACGCGCATCTGGATGATTGGCGCGAGGGCCTGGCACGTGGCGATGTCATCGAACAGGGCACCGTCCTGGGCTACGTCGGTGATACCGGCAATGCCAAAGGCACTCCGCCGCATCTGCACTGGGGCATCTACGGAGCCGAGGGTGCCTACGATCCGCTGCCGCTGCTCAAGGCCTGGCCGGACGCGCCCTGAAGGTGCGTGCAGAGGGCCTTCACAACAAAGCGCGCTGTACTAACACCCACGCGCCTAGCGTCGGATGCTCAAACCCAACGGCAGTACCTCCATGGCGATCAAGACCGCAGAAGACCTGTTCATCCATGAGCTCTCGGATATCTACAGTGCAGAGAAGCAGCTGACCAAGGCGCTGCCGCGATTGGCGCGCGCCGCCTCCAATCCCGATCTGGCCGCCGCTTTCACGACGCACCTGGAAGAGACGCAGGGCCAGATCGAGCGCATCGACCAGGTGGTGGAACTGCTGGGGATCCGGCTCAAGCGCATCAAATGCGCCGCGATGGAGGGGCTGGTCGAGGAAGGCAAAGAGGCGATCGACAGTATCGAGGAGGGCCCGGTCCGCGATGCCGCACTGATTGGTGGCGCGCAGAAGGTGGAGCATTACGAAATTGCCTCCTACGGCACGATTGCCGCGCTGGCCAAACAGCTGGGCTACAAGGCAGCCGTGCCGCTGCTGCTGGAAACGCTCAAGGAAGAAAAAGACACGGACGAGAAGCTGACCCTGCTGGCCCTGGCCGGCGGCGGCAATGCCAAGGCCGCCGCGGCCTGAGTTCGACCACAGAGGAGCCTTGCATGTCACTGCCCCCACCCGTTCTTTACCACGCCTCGCTCGAGCATGCCGACGAAGATGAGGCCACGCATATCCGCGAACTGACCGAGGTGTTCGCGCGCATGGCGCTGACCGTCGCCGAGCAGGAAGGCCACGCCCACCGTGCGGTGCACGCCAAGGGCCAAGGGTTGTTGAAGGGCCGGCTACGTGTGCTGGACGAGTTGCCGGCCGAGTTGCGACACGGCCTGTTTGCGCGGCCGGGCAGCTACGACGCACTGGTCCGGCTGTCTTCGCCACCAGCCGAGCAGTTGCCGGACTCGGTCTCCACCCCGCGCGCGATGGCGCTCAAGGTGATCGGCGTGGAAGGCCCGCGTGCCGAGGGTGCGGAGGAGCAGCACACCCAGGATTTCCTGATGGTCAACGGTCCGGCGTTCAACACGCCCGGCGTCGCCGGCTTCCTGCGTTCGGCCAAGCTGCTGGCCGCCACTACCGAGCGGATGCCGCGTACCAAACGCATGATCTCAGCCACGCTGCGCGGCGCGGAGGCGGCGCTGGAAGCCGTCGGCGGGGAAAGTGCCACGCTGAAAGGCATGGGCGGCGAGCCGCAACACCATCCGCTGGGCGAAACCTTCTTCAGCCAGGTGCCCTTCCTCTATGGCCCCTACATGGCCAAGTTTTCGCTGGCCCCGATCTCACCGGCGCTGCTTGCGCTGACCGGCGACAAGATTGGCTCGGACGAAGATGCGCAGCGCGAGGCAGTGGTGTCCTTCTTCACCGACCTGCCCAATCCGGTCGAATGGGAGCTGCGGGTGCAGCTGTGCCGCGACGTCGAACGCATGCCGATCGAGGATGCGTCGGTCGCGTGGCCGGAAGCGGACAGTCCGTTCCTGCCGGTTGCACGCCTGAGCGTTGCGCAGCAGGAAGCGTGGCAGCCTGCCAGCTCGCCGGGCATCGAGGATGCACTGGCATTTGCCCCGTGGCACGCGCTGGCCGAGCATCGCCCGCTCGGTGGCTTGAACCGTGCGCGTCGCGTGGTGATGGCCGCTTCGCGTCAGTTCCGTTCGCGGTTCAATGGGTGTCCGATCCACGAACCGGTGGGATGACACTGAGCCTGTTGTTGCTGCTCAGGCCATTGCAGTAACGCTCACGCCAGAGTATGCAGCTCCATCGCGCGCATCACGATGGGCTTGGCCCAGTCAGGCGTCTGCAGCAACTCGATCGCCGAGGCCGGATAGTGCAGCCCGTTGCGATCCAGCTGCAGCACCGGCAGCGGTTCGGCGCCGTCGGCATCGGCCGGGGCGCTGTTGTCGTAGACATGCAGCTCGGCCAGGTGCGGCAGCAGGGCCAGCAGATTCTCGCGCGAGGAATCGTAACGGGCGCGGATCTTGTCGGCGGGGATGTCATGCCCGCCCCGGCTGACCCGGGCGGCGACGCGTTGCATGTGCAGCTCCACGCTCTGCAGGCCACAGAACCAGACTGCCACGTGGTGACGGTCGCAGGCCTCGCGCAGCAGGCGCGGGATGGTGTTGCCGCCCAGGGTGGTTTCGAAGGCGAAGTCGCTGCCCTCGTCGATGGCCTGCCGCAAGCGGCGCGCGCCCTCGTTCCACGCGGCGGCATTGGCATCCCCCAGCGCCCAGCCGGCCTCCACCAGGCGGCGGGTGAACGTATCCGGGTTGAACCAGGTCAGGCCTTCTTCTTCCAGCCACATGCCCAGCAGCGAACTTTTGCCGGCGCCATTGACGCCGGCCAGGACCAGAATCCGCCCCATCGGTCAGAGCGGACTGCCGAGGGCGACCTTGCGGCCGCGGCGGATCGGCTGGCCCAGCACCTTGCCCAGCCCGCCATCGCGGCCGAGGCTGGCCAGGGTGGTATCGAACGCGGCGCGCAGGCGTTCCAGCTCGCCCATGCGCTCATCAAGGTCGCCGCCGGCCGCCTTGGCCAGCAGTTCCTGGTAGGTCTTGATGTCCACGATCACCGCTTCGGGATGATTGTGGTTGGTGATCACCAGTGCCTGCTTCTCGCGGACGGTCCGCATCAGGCTGGGCCAGCCGCGGGTTTTGACCGAGGAGGCAGTGGCCTTCTCAAGGCCGGGCAGATCCAGTGGCAGGGTCATGGCACGCTCCAGGACGGGATGGGCCCACTATACCCCTTATGGCCAAATTGGACATAAATCCCATTTTGGCCAGAAGGAGGCCGCGGCCACCCGTCAGCGGGACATCGAGTACGGCTGCTCGGCGCCCTGCCCCGGCCAGGCCTTGTTCGGCTCGGCCTGCAGGGTGAAGCGCAGTTCGCCGCCGGCCAGTATCTCGTCGTGGCGCAGGAAGGTGCGCTGCAGCGGTTGGCCGTTGAGGGTGACCGAGCCGACGTAGTCGTGGCCCTTGCCCAGCCCTTCGGTGACGATGGTGAAGGTCTTGCCGTTGGGCAGGTGCAGCGTCGCCCTGGGCAGGAACGGACGGCCGATGATGTACTCGCCGCTGCCCGGGGCCACCGGGTAGAAGCCCAGTGCAGTGAACACATACCAGGCCGACATCTGGCCGAGATCGTCATTGCCCGCCAGGCCATCGGGGCGGTCGGCGTACTGGGTGTCCATGATCTGCTTCAGCCGCGCCTGGGTGCGCCATGGCTGGCCGGCATGGGCATACAGGTACGCCACGTGGTGGCTGGGCTCATTGCCGTGCGCATACCAGCCGATCAGCCCGGTGATGTCTTCCATGTGCTCGAAGATCGACGGGTCGACCTTGGCCTCGAACACCTCGTCCAGCCTGGCCAGCAGTTTATCGCTGCCCCCGTGCGCGGCGGCCAGACCGGCCACGTCGTGTGGCACGTACCAGGAGTACTGCCAGGCATTGCCTTCGGTGTAATCGGTGCCGTAGCCGCTGGCGCTCGGGTCGAACGGCGTGCGGAAGCTGCCATCGCGCTTGCGCGCGCGCATGAAGCCGGTGTCCTTGTCGAACGCATTGCGCCAGTTCGTGGCGCGCTTCTCGAACTCGCCGGCGACCTTGGTGTTGCCCATGGCCTTGGCCATGCGCGCGATGGTCCAATCGTCGAAGGCGTATTCCAGCGTCTTGCTGGCGGCCTCGCCTTCTTCATCGATCGGCACCCAGCCCAGTTCGCGATACTGCGCGATGCCGTCGTACGGACCGTAGTTGGCGGTCGCCACCATGGCGGCCAGTGCCTTGTTCTCATCGAAACCACGGATGCCCTTGAGGTAGGCATCGGCGATCACCGGCACCGCGTGGTAGCCGATCATGCACCACGTTTCCTGGCCGTGGAATGCCCACACCGGCAGCATCCCGTAGGCGCTGTTGTGCTGGTGTTCGAGCAGCGAATTGATGAAATCGCTGTTGCGCTTTTCCGGCTGCACCAGGGTCAGCAGCGGATGCAGGGCGCGGTAGGTATCCCACAGCGAGAAGGTCGAATAGTTGGTGTAGCCCTCGGCGCGATGCACGGCATTGTCCGAACCGCGGTAGTGGCCATCGCTGTCCATGAACACGGTCGGCCCGAGCAGGCTGTGGTACAGCGCGGTGTAAACACTGCGGCGGTCATGCTCGGGGCCGTCGATATCCAGCACCGACAGCGCCTGCGTCCACTGCGTTTTTGCCTCGGCGCGGACACGGTCGAAATCGAAACCGGGCACTTCGCTTTCCAGGTTGGCGATCGCACCGGCCTCGCTGACCGAGGAAATCGCCACCGTCACCACCAGCGGTGTGTCCAGCTTGCCGAAATCGAAGGTGCCGACCAGCTGGCGCCCTTCAATCTGCGCACGCTGCGCGGGGCTCTGGTGCCCCGGCGGCGGGAAGCCCTTGTAGGCGATGTCGGTCTCGGTATTGTGGAACTCGTGACCGGTCAGCGGCCGGGAGAAACGCATCGCGAAATACAGCTGCCGGCCCGGCGCCCAGCCGCGGGTCTCGCGGAAGCCGGTGATGGTGCCGTCCTCGCGGGCGCGCAGGCGCGACCACAGGATCTTGCCGGAATAATCGTAGAGGCTGGTGCGCAGGTCCAGCAGCACACGCGCCGGCTGGTTGGCCGGGTAGGTATAGCGGTGCACGCCGACGCGGGTGCTGGTGGTCAGCTCCGCGCGCACCTTCGGATCATCCAGGGTGACCGCGTAGTAGCCCGGCTCGGCGCGCTCGTCGTCGTGGCGGAAGCGCGAGGTGTAGCCGCTGCCGGGCTTGTCGGGGTCGCCCCGCTCCAGGCTGGCATCGGTGCGCACCGGCATCAGCAGCACATCGCCAAGATCGGAATGGCCGCTGCCGGAGAAGTGCGTATGCGAGAAGCCGACGATGCTGGTGTCGTCATGCCGATACCCTGCGGCCCAGCCATAGGCCTTCTCGCGCGGCTGGATGCGGGTATCCGGGCTCAGCTGGACCATGCCGAACGGCACCGTGGCGCCGGGATAGGTATGGCCCTCGCCCGCCGTGCCGATGAACGGATCCACCGCCGCGTACGCGCGCTCGCCGACCTTCGCCGGTGCCGCCGTGGCGGTGCCGGCCACCAACATCGCCCCTACCGCGAGCCCCAACCACCGTACCGTCCCCGTTTTTGTCATGGCGTTGAATTTAGATCGATTCAGGTGAGGTTGATCCTAGCACTGGCCGATCGGGCTGACATGTTGCGGTGCGGGTGTTACCGGCGCCGGCCCTCCTGGCCGGCGCCATGGCGGCGCAGTGGGTGACCGGACCGGACCGGCGTTACGCCGGGCGCGCATCTTCCGACACCGCTGCCACCGGCAGCGTCGGCTGGGTCGCATCCACCGTGACCGGCTCATCGCTGCGCATCAGGGCACGGGCTTCGGCTTCGCTGGCCACCGCCGGCGGCGAACCCCGCAGCGGCATGCCGGCGGTCTCGCGCACGAACAGCATGGTGATCACACCGATCACCGCCGCCCCCATCAGGTAATACGCCGGCACGAGCGGATCACCGGTGCGCTCCACCAGCCACGCAGTGACCAGCGGCGTGGTGCCACCAAACAGCGAGACTGACACATTGAAGGCGATCGACAGCGCGCTGTAGCGCACCGGGGTATAGAACAGTGCCGGCAGCGTGGACGGCATCGAGCTGGTGAAGCACACCAGCGCCACGCCCAGCAGCATCAGGCCCAGGAAGATCAACCAGTCATTGCCGCTGCCAACCAGCTTCAGGCAGGGGATCGCCAGCAGGAACAAGGCGATGCAGGCACCGATGATCATCGGGCGGCGGCCCAGGCGATCACTGAACAACCCGCCCAGCACATTGAGCGGCATCATCACCAGCATCACGATGATGATCAGCAGCAGCCCCTTGCTCTCGGCATAGCCCATCGTCACGCTGAGGTAGCTGGGCATGTAGGTCAGCAGCATGTAATCGGTGACGTTGAACACCAGCACCAGGCCAACGCAGATCAGCAGCTGCGCCCAATGCACGCGGAACAGCGCACCCAGGCCGGGGCGTTCGTGATCGCGCTTCTCGGCCTCTTCGGCGTACGCACGGAACGCCGGCGTCTCTTCCAGCTTCATGCGCATGTACAGGCCCAGCAGGCCCAGCGGACCGGCCACCAGGAACGGGATGCGCCAGCCCCAGTCCAGCATCTGCGCGCTGCTCAGCGCCATGTGCAGCGCGGTGACCGTACCCGCGCCGGCAATGTAGCCGCCCAGCGTGCCGAACTCCAGCCAGCTGCCCATCAGGCCGCGGTTGCGGTCGGTCGAATACTCGGCGATGAAGGTCGCCGCACCCCCGTATTCACCACCGGTGGAGAAGCCCTGCACGATCCGGGCGAGCAGCAGCAGTGCCGGGGCCCAGATGCCGATGCGGTCATAGGAGGGAATCAAGCCGATGCTGAAGGTGCCCAGCGCCATCAGGATCATGGTGAAGGCCAGCACTTTCTGGCGGCCGTACTTGTCGCCGAGTGGCCCGAACACCAGCCCGCCCAGCGGACGCACCAGGAAGGCCACGGTGAAGGTGGCGAAGGTAGCGATCAGCTGCGCGGTCGGGCTGCTGTCGGGGAAGAACACGTGACCCAGCGTGACGGCAAGATAGCCATAGACACCGAAATCAAACCACTCCATCGCGTTGCCGAGTGCGGCCGCACCCACGGCCTTCTTGAGCATCGGGCGATCAACGACGGTGACTTCGTCGACGTGCATCTGGCGGCGGCGTTTGAACCAGCCGAAATGGGCATGTGCGGCATGCAGGTCCTGCATCTGCTTTCTCCTGGAAGCAGGCCATCACGGCGCCCGAGGTCCCGCGCACGGCACAGGAAATACCGCCTCTGATGACACAGCGCGACGCGCGAAGAGGGGTTGCAACAGACGATCCCGGACGGCCGCGTGGACTCAGCGACGCTGCGGGATGGATGACCAGGAAGCGGGCAATGGCCCGGGGGTGATCAAGCGGGCCATGATACTACAAATGCCGCCGACGTTCCCCTCGCCGCTCGTCCGGAGCGCGTGGAACAGCCTGTTTCAGGCGTTTTCAGCGGTCTTTCACGTGATGAACGCACGCAGGCGCAGCAGGTCCAAATCGCGGCGTACTGCGCGCCAATGCACGTATCGGAGGACGCATCCTGTTGGCCTGCGCGACCCGCATCCTTCCGTTACGGGCCGCGTTCGAGCTCATCGATCAGCGGCGCCAGATCCTCGCGCTCATGTGGACGTACCGCGCGGGCGATCTCCTGGCCATCGCGCAGCAGGATCACGGTCGGCCAGAGTTTCACGGCAAAGGAGCGGCCCAGTGGCCGCCCCTTCCCGTCCTCGACCTTCAGGTGCGTCGCGTCATAGCCACCGAGAAACTTCTGCAGCAGTGGCTGGGCGGCGCTGCAATGGCCGCACCAACCGGTGCCGAACTCCAGCAGCATCCATCCGCTGCCCGCATCGATGTCGGCACGGGTGATGTCGGAGGGGCTGTACTCGCGGGCGAAGGCCATGGGCGGTGTCTCAGGACAGGGCGCGCTGGATATCCTCCAGCGGCGCATTGGTGAAGTCCTTGGCGAGATCCTTGAGCAGGCGTTCCTGCGTTTCCTTGTGCAGCAGCGGACGGATACGGCCCAGCGTCTGCGGATCGGCGATCAGGATCAGGTGCGCGTAGCGGTTCTTCAACGCGTCTTCATTCAACTGTGCCGCCACCTGCTTGGCAAACGTGGCCTCGTTGAGCTGGGAGATGGTCATCTCCTGCGGCACCGAGCCGGACGGGCCCTGCCCGGACGCGCCCGTATCGCTCACGGCCTGCAGCTGCAGTTCCCCCTCCTGCTTGAGCTGCAGCTTGTGCGCGGTGCCGACGTTGGTGAACACGCGGGCCGAGCCGCCATCGGCTACAACGACCAGGGTACCTTCGGGAATCTGCTGACTCATCATCTACTCCTTATGGGGAAAACCGAGCGCGGGTGCACTCGGGTTCCACCGTAGGCAACCGAATGTATGCGCAGTGCATACGGATGTATGCATGGTGTATGCAGCCCCGTCGCGCCCTACTCCGCGGGCGGTCCGGGCAGGGCCATGCCCAGGTGCCGGGCGAAGAAGCGCGCCATCACCCGGTACGCCTGCTGGCTTTCCGGCAGCCGGGCGTCGAGGTGGAAGGCGTGGCCCAGCCCGTCCCAGACGTGCAGGTCCGACTCGCGCCCCAGGTCCACCAGCCGCGAATGGGTATAGGAAACGTTGCTCAGCTCGGCTGCCCGCGTTGCAGTGATGAACAGCGTCGGCGGAAACTGCGCGAGCAGCGCATCGGAGAAGACCGGCGACACCAGCGGGTCACGGAAGTCCACCGGGCCGTAGTAGAGGTCTTCCATGATCGGCAGGCTGCCATCGGCGTGCGGCAGCAGTGCATCGGTGACGGCAGCGGCCACGTAGCGCGAATCGCCGCCGTAACGCGCATCGCCACCGGCGCAGAACAGCCCGGCCGCTGCTGGCATCGGCAGCTTTTCCTTGGCGAACCACGCCAGCGCTTCGCCGGTCAGCACGCCGCCAGCCGAGCAGCCGAACACGCCGATATGCGCTGCGGGCCGCGTTTCCAGTGCCGCGCGGTAGACCGCCGCCACGTCCTCACTGGCGGCGGGGAACCGATGCTCCGGTCCCTGCCGATACTCCACGGCGACAACCGTGGCACCGGTCATCGCCGCGACCGGGATCGCCTCAAGCAGACCGATGCTGTCGGCGCGGCCGAACACGAATGCACCACCGTGCAGCTCGATCAGCAGGCGACGCTGCGCCGGGTCGGCCGGTGCGCTGCGCGGCTCGACCCGCACCACCGGCACCCCGTTCCAGGTTTCCTGGTGCAACTCGACCGGATAGCGCTCGCGCAGCGCCTTGATCTCGCCGTAGGCCCAGTCATCGGCGCCCTTGCGGATGTTCGCCAGCTCTTTGAGCACGGTGGCGTTATCCATCTTCGCGACCGGATCACCGTTGACGACGGCGCTGCGCATGGCTGCCTGTGCTTCCGGACTCAGATACGGGGACAGCGGCAGCGCGAATGCCGACACGCTGCGTACGCCTTCCGCTGCAGGAGGTACGGCCGCTTGCGCAATGCCAGTCCCACTGACAGCCAGCAACAGCGCCATCGGCGCGAATACCCTGGTCCCCACCATCTGCTGAATTTCCATGCTGAATCTGGTAACAGGATAGCCGTTATCCCGCCCAATTTCGGCGGGATTCTTAAGCGCGCTCCGCGAGCTGGGGGCTTCCCTGCTTGCCCCGCTACCAGTTGGCTGAATGCATCAGAGCGCAGTGCTCACTTACGCTCTCCCCGCGTCTGCAGCCATCGCCATGCCAGCACAGCAGTAAGCACGAGCAGCACCAGCACAGCCAATGGATTCCAAGACGTTTCCGAGAGCGCCAGCAGCTGCTCTGGAGACTGCTCAGCGATCATCATCATGCCAAACCCGCCGACACACAGCGATCCGACCCCGAGCGCGATGTCCCGCTGACCAACCCTGTCTCCATGCGGCGCGACCTCTTTCAGTTCACGGATTCCTTCAATACGCCCATGCACGTGGTGGCCCTTGTAACCCGCCACGACGACACCGACAGAGATCATGTCGTCCGGATTGAGCATGCACGGTGAGATGTGGACGCGGTCGTCCACTACGCTGACAGCGACCTCGTTGCGCAGCGACTCAGGGCTGACCTTCTCAAGATGACAGCTGATGATTTCCTGGGCATCAGGAAAACGGATCCCTAGCGGCGTGGTGATTTCAGCCGCCCGGATGGCCGAGTTGCCAACATTTTTGACGGTCAACCACAGCATGGCCACATCGGGCACTCTCTTGCCGTGAAAGAACACCTCGACCGCGGCGGAGGCGTTCTCGTTGATTGAAACCAAGTGATTTACGGGACTGACCTCGTAACGAATCGCCGGCCTGCGGCGATTGAGAAACTGATATACCTGCACCAAGCCCAACGTAAGCGCGATGTACACAGCGATCCAGCCTGAATCCAAATACTTATCCACCCGCCATCCTTGAACGCGCCTGATTGAGCGGAATCGTAGCCGATATCTGCCCAAGCGCAGATGGTTCACCCTCCATGACGCGCCTGACTGCACTGCCGGCACCCGCATTCGTTCGCGCCGCCTGCCCCCCCCCGTGCTGCAGGACTATGCAGTCCGATCTTCCCGCCCATGTGGCGCGCTCACGCAATGGCGCCCAACTACAGCGACACGCAGCGCACGGGATCTGCCACGCCGCCTGTTCCTGTATCGCCCGTTCCTGCAGGCCAAGCGCATTGTCGACGCGCGCATCCGGGCGAGGCCACAATGCGCAAGCCAGGCTGATCCTTGCCCGCCGCGCAACACTCTTTCGCCCATCGACGGCTGTTTGAGCCAGAGCGCTCCGCGCAGACTGGGCGGCCTTCCGCTTCATACCCACCCCCACATGAGCATTCACCTTCCCGGCCGTATCGGCTTCGGCACCGCGCCCCTCGGCAACATGTACCGCGCCATTCCCGAACAGGAGGCACTGGCGACCGTTCACGCCGCGTGGGACCAGGGCATCCGCTACTTCGACGCCGCCCCGCTGTATGGCGCCGGCCTGGCCGAACGGCGGCTCGGCGAAGCGCTGCAGCACTACCCGCGCGATGCTTATGTGCTGAGCACCAAGGTCGGCCGCCGTCTGCTGGATGAAACCGAAGACGCCGCCAGCCGCGACCTCGGCGAGAAAGGCGGCCTGTTCGAGCATGGCCTGCCCAACAAGATCGTCTATGACTACAGCGCCGACGGCACGTTGCGCGCCATCGAAGAAAGTTTGAAACGCCTGAAGACGGACCGCCTGGACATCGTCTGGATCCACGACCCGGCCAAGGATTTCCATGGCGAGAACTGGCGCGCCGTGTTCCACCAGGCCATGTCCGGCGCCGCGACGGCGCTGACCCGCCTGCGTGAGGAGGGGGTCATCAAGGGTTGGGGCCTGGGCGTCAACCGGGTCGAGCCCTGCGTGATGGCGCTGCAGCAGGCCGACCCGGATGGCTTCGTGCTCGCCGGGCGCTACACCCTGCTGGATCATGATGAGGCACTGGCCAGCCTGATGCCGGCCGCCGAAGCGCGTGGCGCCCGCATCGTGGTCGGTGGTCCATACAACTCCGGCGTTCTCGCTGGCGGCGCGCATTACGAGTACCAGAAGGCCGGTACAGACGTGCTGCATCGGGTCGGGCGCCTGCAGCAGGTAGGCGCACAGTTCGGCGTGGACATCCGTGCGGCGGCGCTGCAGTTCCCGCTGGCGCACCCGGCCGTGGCGGGCGTGATTCCCGGTGCCAGCCAGCCCGGCCGCATTGCAGAGAATCTCGCGTTGGCCAAGGTCGCGATTCCGCCGGCGTTCTGGAGCGCGTTGCGCGAACAGGGCCTGGTCTCGCCGCACGCGCCGTTGCCGTTCGACTGAGTTGGCGCACAGCCGCCGCTGACGAAGATCATGCCAGCGCTGGCAGTGCTGGCAGTGCTGGCAGTGCTGGCAGCGCCGGGAGCGCTCGGCGCCGTGGCTGAACCCTGCGCGCCGGCGGCCCGCGGCCATTACGGTGTAAAATTCGCCGTTTTAACCGGAACAATGGCCAAAACCGCGCAACGGACGCCTGTCCCGGGCCCGGCCTTCATCCGGCTGCTGGCCCGTCTGGCTGAAAGCAACCTGTCCTCGACGGGCCCTGCCCTGTCGGAGCGGCTCAGCGAATGGGTGGACTGGACGCGGGCGGTGACCTTGTCCAAGGCGCTCGATGGCCGGCTGCCGCCTGCGGTGGAGGGGCCGGATTTCGATGCCGACGAGGATGCGGAATGCCGACGGATCCGCGCGGCGCTGGAAGCCACCATTGTTCAGGAACCTGAGCCTTCCAGGCCGGTTCGGCGCGCGGTCGAGGCCGAAGCGCCCGAAGCGCCCATCGAATTCGCCGTGTACCGCGAGCGCTACGTTACCGTGCAGCGTTCCATGCTCGGCGCCACCAGCCGCCTGCGCGGGCGGCTGCGCGACATGCTGACCCGCCGCTCACCCGAGCTGGCGCGGCTGGCCGAGGTGGACGCGCTGATGGAGCAGACCCTCAGCGCCCGCGAACACGCCCTGTTGGCCAAGGTGCCGGTGCTGCTCGGGGTGCATTTCGAGCGCCTGCGCGACGCCGGCAGCGACGCGGCCTGGCTGGAGGTGTTCCGCCGCGACATGCAGAGCCTGCTGCTGGCCGAGCTGGATATTCGTTTTCAACCGATCGAAGGCCTGCTTGCAGCGCTTCGCACCCACTAACCGGGACGTCATGTTCAGAACCAGTCTTCACTACGTTGTTTTCCTGCTTGGCCTTGTCGCGGTGTGCTGGATCGGGGCCGGTTATGCCAGCACCAATCCGGTCGGTTTCGCTGTCGCCGCGCTGATCGCCGTGTGCTACCTCGCCGGTGGCCTCGAGCTGTATCGCTACCGGCAGGCGACCGCCTCGCTCGCCGCGGCCAGTGCCAGTGCCGGCGCGGCCAGCTCCGGCCTGACCACCTGGCTCGGCCAGCTGCACCCCAGCCTGCGCAATGCGGTACGCCTGCGCGTGGAAGGCGAACGCGTCGCCCTGCCCGGCCCGGTCCTGACCCCCTATCTGGTCGGGCTGCTGGTGCTGCTGGGCATGCTCGGCACCCTGCTCGGCATGATGGCCACCCTGCGTGGCACCGGCCTGGCCCTGGAAAGCGCGACCGATCTGCAGGCCATCCGCGGCTCGCTGGGCGCGCCGGTGGAAGGCCTGGCGGTCGCCTTCGGCACCTCGATTGCCGGTGTCGCCACCTCCGCGATGCTGGGCCTGCTCTCGGCGCTGTGCCGGCGTGAGCGGCTGGAAGCGGTGCAGCGCCTGGACGTGGAGATCGCCACCACCCTGCACACGCACTCGCAGTCCTGGCAGCGCAATGAGGCCTTCCGGCTGCTGCAGCAGCAGGCCGAACTGATGCCGGCGCTGGTGGATCGGCTGCAGGCCATGACCACGGCGATCGAACAGCAGAGCATCGCCTCGGGCGAGCAACTGCTGGCCAACCAGCAGCGTTTCCATGCCAAGGCCGACGAGGAGTACGCCCGCCTGACCGCCGCGATCAAGGAGTCACTCAAGGACAGTGTCGCCGAGAGCGCACGTGCCGTCGGTGCCGCCCTGCAGCCGGTGATGGACACCACCCTGGCCGGCATCGCCCGCGCCAACGCTGCCATGCACGAAACGGTGACCGATGCGGTGCAGCGCCAGCTGACCGGCCTGACCGACGGCTTCGACGCCAGCCGTGTCGCCACCGCCGCGTCCTGGCAGGCCGCGCTGGACAGCCAGCAGCAGACCAATGCTGCATTGACCGCCGACCTGCGCGCCGCGCTGGACGGATTCGCCGCGCAGCACGATCAACGCGCGCTTGGCCTGCTCGAGGCGGTCTCCACGAAGCTGGTCAGCACGGCTGACGGTTGGCAGGCGGCCCAGTCCGAGCAGCAGCAGATCAATACCGCCATGGCGACCGAGCTGCGCAGTGCACTGGCCCACTTCGCCGAGCAGCATGGCGAGCGCTCCAGCGCCTTGCTTGAGGCGGTCTCGGCCGAACTCAACGCGACGGCCACCCGTTGGCAGGATGCACAGGCCGCGCAGCAGCAGACCCATGCCGCCCTTGCGGATGACCTGCGCAGCGCGCTTGGCAGCTTCACCGAAACGCACCAGGCCCGCGCCACCGGTCTGATCGATTCGGTCGGCAGCCGCATGGAGGCCACCACCGCGCAGATCGCCGAGGCCTGGCAGCAGGCGCTGGCCCGCCAGGATGCCGCCGCGACCGCGCTGAGCGAGCGGCATCAACAGGCCCTGGATGCCGCTTCCGCCACACTGCAGACGCAGGCGGTCTCGCTTGGCGAGGCGATGCAGCACTCGCATGCCCAGCTGCAGGACGCCCTGGAGGCACGCGATCAGCAGCGCCTGCGCGCCTGGACCGATGCCTTCACCGGCATGAGCGCCAGCCTCGGCGAGCGCTGGGAACAGACCGGCGCCAGCGTGGCCAGCCGCCAGCAGGAGATCTGCGACACCCTGGCACGCACCGCCAACGACATCACCCAGCAGGCCCAGGCGCACGCCAGCGAGACGATCAGCGAAATCTCGCGGCTGGTCCAGGCCGCCTCGGAAGCGCCCAAGGCCGCGGCCGATGTCGTCGCCGAACTGCGCGGCAAACTCTCCGACAGCCTGGTCCGCGACACCGCCACGCTGGAAGAACGCAGCCGCCTGCTGGCCACCGTGGAGACCCTGCTGGATGCGGTCAACCACGCGGCCAACGAACAGCGCGTCGCCGTCGATGCACTGGTCTCCACCTCGGCCGAACTGCTCGAGCGCGTTGGCACCCGTTTCACCGACCACATCGAGGCGGAGACCGGCAAGCTCGGCAACGTGGCTGCGCAGGTCACCGGCAGCGCCGTGGAAGTGGCGAGCCTGGCCGACGCGCTCGGCAGCGCCGTGCAGTCCTTCGGCACCGCCAGCGACGGCCTCAACGAGCGCCTGGCCCAGATCGCCGCTTCGCTGGATGGTTCGCTGGCCCGCAGTGACGAGCAGCTGGCCTACTACGTCGCCCAGGCGCGTGAGGTGATCGACCTCAGCGTGCTGTCCCAGAAGCAGATCATCGATGAGCTGCAGCAGCTGGCCGGCCGCCGCGGCAGCAAGGCCGGGGCTGCCTCGGCATGAGCGATGAGATCGAAGTCGAGGCCGACGGAGGCGCCCCGATCTGGGCCGCCTTCGGCGACCTGATGTCGGTGCTGCTCGGCGCGTTCGTGCTGATCCTGGTCGGCGTGGTCGCGCTGCAGCTGGAGCTGACCAACCGCCTGGATGAAGAGGTCAAGCAGCGCCAGGCCGAAGTGCAGCGCCGCCAGACGCTGGAGCAGGCACTGGCCGGCCCGCTCGCCGCAGGGCGCGTCACGCTGGTGGACGGCCGCATCGGCATCCGCGGCAACGTACTGTTCGCGTTGAACTCCGACCAGCTGCAGCCGGAGGGCCTGGAAGTGCTCAAGAGCCTGGCCGGTCCGCTGAAAGGCTACCTGGCCGCGCGCGAGGAGATCCTGATGGTCAGCGGCTTCACCGACGACCAGCAGGTGCGCGATGGCAACTGGCGCTTCGCCGACAACTGGGAGCTCTCCGCCGAGCGTGCGTTGACCGTGACCCGCACCTTGATCGCCGAGGGTGTGCCGTCGGACGCGGTGTTTGCCGCGGCGTTCGGTTCCGAGCAGCCGGTGAGTTCCAACGCCGACGAAGACGGCCGCGCCAAGAACCGTCGCGTGGAAATTGCCCCGATCCCCAAACCCAAGGCGAGCAAGGCCGCGGATGCCCCGTAACGCCGTCGCAACCGCTGAGATGCTCCAGCGTTGGCGAGCGGACAAGCTCGACCAGCTCGACCGCACGCGCTATGCCCTGATCGAGGCGTTGCATGCCCGCACGCAGGCGCACGACGGTGAGGTGCGGGCACTGCTGCAGGCGAAGCTGGATGCCTTGGTGACCAACTACGCCGAGCTGATTGCCGAGGCGCCCGCCGCGGCGCAGCCTGGGCAGGGCCCGTCGCCCGGGCGCATCGGCCTGCAGGCGCTGGTCACGGAATTGACCGGCCAGCACAACCCCGCCTACCCCGAGCTGCCGGTGCTGGCCGACGTTCGTGCAGGCTGGGCCACGCTTCGAAATGCCAGCCAGCTGAAGGAATCGCTGGCGCAGGTGCCCACCAACGGCGGCCCTCTGAATTCCGGCGTCCTGGTCCATCGGGCCCTGACGCTGATGAAAGAAACCTCGCCCGGGTACCTGACGCATTTCATGGCGTACCTGGATGCGCTATCCGGGATGGAGCATCTGCATCAGTGGGGCGTACTCGTGGCAACGCCGAAAGTGGCGCCGCGGGGGGCGAAGCCGCGGCGGCCGCGTGCGGGAAAGGCAGCGGGCTGACCAGGCGTTCCATCTGCGCGCCTTGATGGCTGCACGACATTGCCCCGATCAACGCTGAGCGGAGGTCGCTCCAGCAAGGTATTGCCCGCTTTGAACAAACATGCCTGCGCGTTCGCCAGCCATCGCGCTCGGCACCGACAACGCGATGCTCGGCGCATTGGACGCTGAAGATGGCCAGGAGAGCCGGCTCTAACTGAATACGACAGGCCCGGAACTGGCCTCCTCAGGCCTCTTGCCCCGGCCAAACTCGGGTGATAGCTTTGTAATTACAGCGTAATTATGAAGAGGCGGCAGATGGCTCGAGACTGGAACACGCTAGCGGATCGCCGCCAGGCAAGGCTGCAGCGGGCCGCCGATGCCGGGCTCGGGCGCTTGCTGCCCCATGCCGAGGTTCCCCGCCTGCTGCACACCGTGCTCGAACCGGGCGACCGGGTCTGCCTGGAGGGCAACAACCAGAAACAGGCCGATTTCCTGGCCGAGTGCCTGGCCCAGCTCGATCCGGCGCAGGTGCACGGCCTGCACATGGTCCAGTCCGTGCTGTCCCTGCCCTCGCATCTGGATGTCTTCGAGCGGGGCATCGCCCAGCGCCTGGACTTCTCCTTCTCCGGCCCGCAGAGCGGCCGGCTGGCCAATCTGGTTGCCGAGGGACGGATCGAGATCGGGGCGATCCACACCTATCTGGAACTGTTCGGCCGCTACTTCATCGATCTCACCCCACAGGTCGCCCTGGTCGCCGCGCAGGCCGCCGACCGCCACGGCAATCTCTATACCGGCCCCAACACGGAAGACACCCCCGTGATCGTGGAGGCCACCGCGTTCCGTGGCGGCATCGTGATCGCCCAGGTGAACGAAATCGTCGATACCCTCCCCCGCGTCGACATCCCGGCCGATTGGGTCAACTTCGTTACCGAGGCGCCGCGCCCGAACTACATCGAGCCGCTGTTCACCCGTGATCCGGCGCAGATCTCCGAAATCCAGGTACTGATGGCGATGATGGCCATCAAGGGCATCTACGCCGAATACGGCGTGCAGCGACTCAACCACGGCATCGGCTTTGATACCGCCGCGATCGAACTGCTGCTGCCCACCTACGCCGAGTCACTGGGCCTGAAGGGCATGATCGGCACGCACTGGGCGCTCAATCCGCATCCGGCACTGATCCCGGCGATCGAGTCCGGTTTCGTGCAGTCCGTGCATTCGTTCGGCTCCGAGCTGGGCATGGAACGCTATATCCAGGCGCGTTCGGATGTGTTCTTCACCGGCAGCGACGGCAGCATGCGCTCCAACCGCGCGTTCTCGCAGACCGCCGGCCTGTATGCCTGCGACATGTTCATCGGCTCAACGCTGCAGATCGACCTGCAGGGCAACAGTTCCACCGCCACCCGCGACCGCATCGCCGGTTTCGGCGGCGCGCCCAACATGGGCTCGGATGCACGCGGTCGCCGCCATGCCAGCCCGGCCTGGCTCAAGGCCGGCCAGGAAGCGGCCCTGCCGGGGCAGATGCCGCGCGGGCGCAAGCTGGTCGTGCAGATGGTGGAAACCTTCCGCGAACACATGGCGCCGGCCTTCGTCGAGCGCCTGGACGCCTGGGAGCTGGCCGAGCGCGCGAAGATGCCGCTGCCGCCGGTGATGATCTACGGCGACGACGTCACCCACGTACTGACCGAAGAAGGCATCGCCAACCTGCTGCTGTGCCGCAGCCCCGAGGAACGCGAGCAGGCGATCCGCGGCGTGGCCGGCTACACCGCGGTCGGCCTGGGCCGTGACCGCGTGATGGTCGAGAACCTGCGCGACCGCGGCATCATCCGCCGCCCCGAAGACCTGGGCATCCGCACCCGCGATGCCAGCCGCGACCTGCTCGCCGCGCGCTCGGTCAAGGATCTCGTGCGTTGGTCCGGCGGGTTGTACAACCCGCCCAAACGCTTCCGCAACTGGTAAGGGGCACGCCATGGAAACCCTGCGTTATCGCTTCACCGGGCAGCACGATCTCACCGAGCGCGACCAACACGCGCTGGTCGGCGTGGTCGCCTCGGGCAATCTGGAAGTGCTGATCGAACCTACCCCGCTGGACGGCGCGATGGAGATCGAGGTGATCACCTCGGCCACCGGCTTCGACACGATCTGGCAGGCGGTGCTGGCCGATTTCGCCGCGCGGCATCCGCTGCGCAACGTGCGCCTGTCGATCAACGATGCCGGTGCCACGCCGGCGGTGGTCAGCCTGCGACTGCAGCAGGCACTGGAAACCCTGCAGGAAGGAGACGCTTCGTGAGCAGTCACAGTTTCTACGAAGCAGACGCCCGCGAGCGGGTCGCCGGCCTGCTCGATGCAGGCAGCTTCAGCGAATTCGTCGGCCCGGCCCGCCGCATCATCAGCCCGCACCTGGCGCAGCTGGATCAGCCGGGTGCATTCGATGACGGCATCGTGGTCGGCGCGGGCAGCCTGAGCGGTCGTCCTGTCCTGATCGCGGCGCAGCAGGGCCAGTTCATGGGCGGTGGCGTCGGGGAAGTACACGGCGCCAAGCTCACCGGGCTGCTGGAACGTGCCGTCGCGGTACGTCCGGACGCGGTGCTGCTGCTGCTCGACAGTGGCGGCGTGCGCCTGCATGAGGCCAACGCCGGCCTGGTCGCCATCTCCGAGATCATGCGTGCGGTGCTGGCCACGCGTGCCGCCGGGATTCCCGTGTTTGCACTGATCGGCAGCGGCAACGGCGCCTTCGGTGGGATGGGCATCGTTGCCCGCTGCTGCACGGCGGTGGTGATGTCCGAAGAAGGCCGGCTCTCGCTGTCCGGCCCGGAAGTGATCGAGACCGTGCGTGGCGTGGAGGAGTTCGACTCGCGCGACCGCGCCCTGGTCTGGCGCGTCACCGGCGGCAAGCACCGCTACCTGATCGGTGATGCCGTGCAGCTGGTGCCGGACCGCATCGACGCCTTTGGCCAGGCGGCACGGTCACTGATCGACCCCCACACCGAGGCCGACGACCCGTTGCAGGCCCTTGAGCAGGCACACACGCGGCTAGATGCACGCATCAACGCCTACGGGGGCTGCCGCGATGGCCTGGAGGTCTGGCGCCTGCAGGGCATCGTCGATGCCGACCAACTGCCGCTGCTGGAAACCGCTGACTTCCTGGAAGCGGCCAGGAACCGGAGCCTGCCATGGAACTGACCCCCCTGCTCGACGCACTGTTCCCGCGGGGTCACGCGGTCACCCGCAACGACGATGTGCTGGGCGGCACCGCGACCACGGCACTGGGCGAGGTCACCGTGATCGGTACCGCGAACAAGCTGGAGGTCGGGGTCGATCACGCACTGGCGTTGGCTGCCACCGTGCTCGCCAGTACCCGCGCGCATCCGCAGCGGCCGATCGTGATGCTGGTCGATACCGCCGGCCAGCGCCTGGCACGCCGCGATGAAATGCTCGGCATCAACAGCTACTTCGCACACCTGGCCGGCACTCTGGATCTGGCCCGCCGCCGTGGCGCGCCGCTGGTGAGTCTGGTCTATGGCGAATCGGTCAGCGGCGGCTTCCTCTCGTTCGGGCTCATGGCCGACCGCATCTACGCCCTGCCCGAAGCGCAGGTGCGCGTGATGGATCTGCGCGCGATGGCGCGCGTCACCAAACAGCCGCTTGAGAAACTGCAGGCACTGAGCCAGAGCTCGCCGGTATTCGCGCCGGGCGTGGAAAATTACGTGCGCATGGGTGCGGTGGAGGCCGTCTGGGAGGGCGATCTTGCACAGGCGCTGGTCGAAGCGCTGCAGGCGCCGGTCACCGGCGATCAGCGCAGGGAACGCGGAACGGCGCGTGGCGGTCGCCTGCTCGCCCGCGACGTCGCTGCCGCCGTGGCCGCAGGCGAGGCCTGAGCCATGCGCCGTCACGACCTGGTCTGGCTCGATCCGCAGGCACCGTGGCAGGTTCTCAGTGCGGGCGCCGAGACGCGGCTGCGGGCATGGGCACAGGCGCGACTGCCCTTCGTGGTGGCGCGGCGCGTCCCCACCAGCGACGAACACCAGCTGCGGTTGGGCGTTCCCCTGCCATTGGCCGAGCACCGCCAGCGGTTGTCGCTGCGGGTTGATCCGTCCGCCGTCCTGCGCAGCGCGCCACCGCCGCTGCTGACCGAGGTCGCGACGGATATCGGCGCGGGATGGCGCGACCGGCTGCACGGCCTTGCCACCGAAACGGCCACCTTACCGGTAGCACCGCGCGTGTTCGGCAGCGCGGCGTGGCAGCACCTGACCGGCCTGGGCTACCTGCATGACGGCTCGGATCTTGACCTGCTCTGGGACGTCACCGGCACCGGGCAGGCCGAGACGATCGTCGCCGTGCTGCAGCACTGCGAGCGGCGATCGCCCACGCGGCTGGACGGCGAACTGCGCTTCCCGGGTGACCGTGCGGTCAACTGGCGCGAGTACGCCAGCGGCGCCGCGCGCCTGATGGTCAAAGGCAACGATGCATGCTCGCTGGTGCCGCGCGAGGCGCTCACCGCTTGGCAGGTCGCCGCATGAACGCCGTTCGGCTGCCCTTGCCGGCCACCGCTGCGCCCCGCTCTGCCGATGCGCGTCGTCTCGGCCGCCTGGCCATCGGCAGTCTGCACGCCGAGCTTGCCTGCGCGCCCAAACCCGGCCTGGTCACGCCGTTCAGTCGCGGCAGTCACACCGACATGGATGCGGGCACCTTCCTGCGCAGCCTGTTCGCGCTGCGCGGTTACTTCGTCGCAATCGCGCACGCGGGCCGCAGCGAAGTGCCGTTCGCCTCGTTGCGTACGCTCGGCATCGCCGCCGAAGCCGCGATGCTGCGCGCCACCGGCGGTATCAATACGCATC
Organism: Stenotrophomonas sp. RIT-551; assembly: GCF_026241915.1. Lineage (NCBI taxonomy): Bacteria > Pseudomonadati > Pseudomonadota > Gammaproteobacteria > Lysobacterales > Lysobacteraceae > Stenotrophomonas > Stenotrophomonas sp. RIT-551. Next base: position 76,755 of record NZ_JAPJIU010000003.1, read on the forward strand.
GCGGGGCGATCTTCAGCCTCGGGCTGCTGGTCGCACAGTCCGCCCGCCTTCGCGCCAGCGGCGATGGCGCACCGTCGGGCGAGGCCGTATGTCGCGGTGTCGCGCAGTGGCGGTCGGCGCTGCTGGAGGCTCCGTTGAATCCGCACAGCCCCGGCCAACGCGCCCGCCGGCGGCACGCCGTGCCCGGTGTCCGCGAACAGGCGGCCGCAGGGTACCCGCTGCTGCACGCGCTGGCCCTGCCAACCCTGCAACGCGCGCTGGATGCCACCCAGGATGCCGAAGCGGCGCAGGTGGAAACCCTGATGACGCTGATCGCCCACACGGTCGATCTCAATCTCCTGCACCGCGGGGGTGAGGCCGGGCTGGCCTTCGCCCAGCACCAGGCGCGCGGCTTCCTCGCGGCGGGCGGTGTCCAGCAGGCCGATTGGCGCGAACGCATCGCCGCCATCGGTGACGCATTCGAGCAACGGCGGCTCAGCCCCGGCGGCAGCGCCGATCTGCTGGCCTGCACGTGGTTCCTGCACCTGCAGGAGAACGCATGAGCCTGGTCCTACTCTGCCCGGGCCAGGGTGGCCAACACCCGGGGATGTTCGCGCGCGTTGGCGACGACGCCCGTGCCCAGCCCATCCTCGCGCAGGCCAGTGAGGTGCTGGGCACGCCGGTGGAGGCACTTGCCGCAGATGAACACCGCTTCCGCAACGCCCTCGCCCAACCGCTCGTCTGCGCCGCGGCGCTGGCGCACTGGGCCGCGTTGCGCGACCGATTGCCCACCATAACGGCGGTGGCCGGCTACAGCGCCGGTGAGTTGGCCGCCCATGCCATCGCCGGCAGTTTCGACAGCACTGCATGCCTGCACCTGGCTGCCCGCCGCGCCGCGCTGATGGACGCCGCCTCGCCGGCCGATGCCGGCCTGATCGCGGTGATCGGCCTGGCGGCCGACGAGATCGCCCTGCTGTGCGCCGAGCACGCGGTCCATCTCGCCATCGTCAACGGCCCGGACCACGTGGTGCTGGGCGGCCTGCGCAGCGCGCTGGAGGCCGCCGCCGCTGCGGCCGTCGGGCACGGTGCACGCACGGTGTCACTGCCGGTGGATGTTCCCGCACATACCCCGCTGCTCGCGCCCGCGGCGCAGGCATTCGAAGCGGCCCTGGGTGAGACCGCACTGCAGCCGCCGCGGCTTCGCCTGCTGGCCGGCATCGACGGGAGCAGCGTCGTCGATGTCGCACGTGTGGTGCACACGTTGGCCGCGCAGATCGCCCGGACGGTGCAGTGGCAGCAGGTGCTGGCGCAGGCGGTGGAGCGCGGCGGAAAAGTATTTCTGGAGCTGGGCCCCGGCTCGGCGCTGAGCCGGCGGGTACGCGAGCTGCATCCGCAGCTGCAGGCCCGCTCGGTAGAGGATTTCCGCACGCTGGAGGGCGTGCGCGAATGGGTGGACGCCGCATGCGCACGCGCATGAGGGGCCACGCGAAGGTGTAACACCAGCAGTCCCCGGGTGGCGGGTCGCCATCATGCTGCACGCGTATCAAGTGTCTCGGGAGGGCGCATGAGTCCGCAAATCGCAACGATCATCGGCTTGGTGATCATGTTCATCGTGGCCACGGCCCTGCCCATCAACATGGGTGCCGTGGCATTCGCGCTGGCCTTCATCATCGGCGGCCTGTTCGTCGGGATGGAGGGCAAGGAAGTGTTGGCCGGCTTCCCGGGCGACCTGTTCCTGACCCTGGTCGGCATCACCTACCTGTTCGCCATCGCGCAGAAGAACGGCACCATCGATCTGCTCGTGCACTGGGCGGTCAAGGCGGTGCGTGGGCACATCGTCGCCATACCGTGGGTGATGTTCGTGGTCACCGCCGTGCTGACCGCCTTCGGCGCGCTCGGCCCGGCCGCAGTGGCCATCATAGGCCCGGTCGCGCTGCGCTTTGCCAAGCAGTACAAGATCAACCCGCTGATGATGGGCCTGCTGGTGATCCACGGCGCGCAGGCCGGTGGCTTCTCGCCGATCAGCGTGTATGGCGGCATCACCAACCAGGTGGTGCAGAAGGCCGGCCTGGAAGTCACGGAAATGGCGGTGTTCCTGACCAGCCTGGGCTTCAACCTGCTGATGGGCATCATCTGCTTCTTCGCCTTTGGGGGGTTGGCCCTGATGCGTCGCGCGCCGACGGCGACCGAACCGCTGCTCGCCGGCAGCCAGGCCTCCTCGCGCCAGTTTGCGATCGAAGGTCACGGCGCCCTGGTCTCGGCCGGCGGAGGCACGCTCTCCAATGATCCCGATGCGCTGGATGACGTGCGCATCAACCGCGAGCGCGTGTTCACCCTGATCGGCCTGCTCGGGCTCGGCATCGCGGCCCTGGTCTACAACCTCAACGTCGGCCTGGTCTCGATCACCGTCGCGGTGGTGCTGGCCCTGCTCTCGCCGAACTCGCAGAAGGGCGCGGTGGATGGCATCAGCTGGTCGACCGTGCTGCTGATCAGCGGCGTGGTGACCTACGTGGCCGTGCTGCAGCAGGCCGGCGCGGTGGACTACATCGGCCATGGCGTGGGTGCGATCGGCATTCCGCTGCTGGGCGCGCTGCTGGTCTGCTATGTCGGTGGCATCGTCTCGGCGTTCGCCTCTTCTGCGGCGGTGCTGGGCGCAACAATCCCGCTGGCGGTGCCGTTCCTGATGCAGGGGCATTTGAGCGCGGCCGGTGTGATCTGCGCGCTGGCGATCTCTTCCACCGTGGTGGACGTCAGCCCGTTCTCGACCAATGGCGCGCTGGTGGTTGCCTCGGCGGCGAAGGAAGAGCGCGAAGCCCTGTTCCGCCGCTTCCTGGTCTACAGCGGCCTGGTGGTGGCGTTCGGTCCGCTGCTGGCATGGCTGCTGTTCGTCGTGCCGGGCTGGATGTAAGCACACGGCGGGCCTGCACCGGCAGGCCCGCCATGACCCGGTAGAATGCTGCACACCTGTCCATGAAGCCCTGCCATGCCCCTGGCCCCTGGTCCCCGCCTGTCGAAGAAACGCGTGCCGCTTTATGAAGAAGTGGCCGAGCGGCTGCGCCAGAAGATCTACGACTACGAACTGCCACCGGGCGAATGGATCGACGAGCCGCTGCTCGCCGAAGAACTGGGCATCAGCCGCACCCCGCTGCGCGAGAGCCTGAAACTGCTGGCCGCTGAAGGCCTGGTGCAGCTCGATGCGGGCCGCGGCAGCCGGGTCACCCGGCTGACCCTGGAAGACCTCAACCAGCTGTTCCCGGTGATGGCCATGCTGGAAGGCCGCTGCGTGCATGAAGCGGTCAAGCGGATCGATGAAGCGGGCGTGGTCCAGCTGCAGGCGCTGCACGATGCCATGGAAGCCGCTGCAGCCGCAGGCGATCTGGCCGAGTACTACCGGAACAACTATCTGATCCACGAAAGCCTGCAGACCCATGCCGGCAACCCGTGGCTGATCCGCGTCACCCACGACCTGCACCGCATCCTGAAGATGCATCGCGGCCGCCAGTTGCTCACACCGGGCCGCATGGCCCAGTCACTGGCCGAGCATCGCGCCCTGATGGCCTGCATCCGCAACCGCGATGCCGAAGCCGCCGAGCAGATGATGAACCGCCATCTGCTCAGTCAAGGCGAAGCACTGGCGGCCTATGTCGCCGCCGGTGGCCAGCTGAACGTGCCTGCGCCGCTGCCTCGCCAGGGCGGGATCTGAGCGCTCAGGCCAGCTCCACCGTCAGCCGCGTCAATGATTGCCCCAGCAGGTGAAGCCGGATCTGGTCCAGGCTGGTGAAGTAGCACGCCGTATCGGCGCCGGCCAAGCGGTAGATGCCGCGCTTGCCGCCCAACAGAACGAATTTTTCCTGGTCCACCAGGTACTGGGCGACCGGCGGCACACCCTGTGCCTTGAGCGCATCGATATCGATGGGTTCAAGGGCGTCCAGATCATGTAGTGCTGTGGTCATGGGAAAAGAAACTTCGCGACGGGAATGCCAGCTTAGGTGGCACACACGCAGCAACGCGTGGAACGATCGTGAGGACGGTGCGAGTGTCCAAGGTGATGCAGCCAGCTCACCGGACGCATCGTCGCCCGCTGCGCGATGCACGTTGATGACCTTCGAATGCCATGCCGATCGAGCCAATCGCCGTGAAGGGCGCGTGGAGGCCTGCGAGACGCACTGCGCAGACCCAGCGCCTCGTGCCGGATACGACACCCCATCGTCGGAAACGCACATTGAGCGCCTCCTGGTGTCGTGCAAGGCTGGATTCGTGGCTGCGCGCACCAGCTTCCACAGCACCGTCGGCGCCTTGCCGGTGCCGTTCTTGTGCGTGGATCGGTGCGAGCGTACTTACATGAAAAACATCGCGGGTAAACGTCGGGTCGCGTTGCAGGCCAGCCTGCTGGCGACCATCCTCCTCGCTGCCGGGGCGCTGCTGCTTACGCTGTTCCCCGCCCATTCGGATCGGCAGCCGCCCTTCGTGCTGGCCGCCGGCCCGCAGTTGGGCGGCCCGTACGGGCTGGGCGGGCCTTCCTCGCTGGGCGGTGCACGTGCCTACGTGGAGGCGGTGGAGGCGCTCTCGGGCATCAAGATCCAGGTGGCCGGCGCCACCACCTTCAGCGACGCACTCGGCCTGCTTGCGCAGCAGGAGGTGGACGGGCTGGCGTTCGCGCTGCCGGGCACCGCGGCACTGTTGCCCACGGCCACGGTGATTTCACCGGTCTTCTATGCCGGCGATTCGGTTCTGCTCACCCGCAGCAGCTCTCCCGTGCGGGCGCTGTCCGCCCTGGAGGGCAAGCGTGTCACCGTGATCGGCAACGGGGAGTACCACGGCTACCTGGCCGCTCACCACCCCGCGATCGAGGTGTTTCCTCTGCCTGCCGCGGCAGACATGGTGGCCGCGGTGGACAGCGGCACCGTGGACGCGGCGCTGGGCATGGACGCCATCCTGATTCCGCTGGCACGCCGGGGCAACAGCACCACGCTGGCGGTGCATCCGGCCAGCGATGGCCCTTCCGTGCGAATCCGGGTCGCCTCCCATCCTGCGCGTGCCGCCGAGATGGAACGGGCCCATCAGGCGTTCCGCGCGTTGCCACTGGACACCCAGCAGGATCTGGTCGGCCGGTGGATGGATGCCCTGTATCGCTCGCCTCCCACTCTCCATGCCGTCCTCTCTTTCTATCGCACGCCGATCATCGTACTGGTGCTGTCCATCCTTGGTGCGGCCTTCGTGATCATCCAGGCCTACCGCAATGCGCGGGCGACCGCGGCACTGCAGGCCAGCACGGCGCGCATGTTGACCCTGGTCAATCACGAAGTGCGCAATGGCGTGGCCTCGGTCATTTCCGCCATCGACCTGATTGAATCCACCGTCCCCACCCCGTCCGCCGCGCCCGTGATCGCATCCGCCCGCGCGGCCACCTCTTCGCTGCACCACACCCTGGCCAATGCGCTGGAATTCATGTTCCTGGATCGCCACAGCCATGCACCCGTGGAGTGGCAGCCCGGCGCGGCTACCGTACTGGCCGGCTGCCTGAGCGCCTCCCGGCCGGTGGCCGCGGCGAAGGGCACCGCCCTGTTGTTCGATCTCGACCAGCCGGTGCTGGAGCACGCGAGCTGCGACACCCGCGCCCTGCGCCACATCGCCAGCAATCTGATTTCCAACGCCGTGAAGTTCTGCGATGCCGGCACCGTGTCGGTGCGCCTGAGATTCGAGGCGGGCGTGGGCGAGCGCGGCCGGATGGTGCTGCGTGTGAGCGATACCGGCGAAGGCATCAGCGCCGAAGATCTGAACGACATCTTCGGCGCCTTCAACACCACCCGCGACGGCCGGCAGCGCGGCGGGACCGGGCTGGGGCTGTCCCTATGCCGCCGCATCGCCACGGCGCAGGGCGGGCAGATCACCGTGCGCAGCCAACCAGGCGTGGGGTCTACCTTCACCGCCATCCTGCCCGCGCAGCTGCGCACGGAGCCGGCGCCGGCCCTGCCCGGCCACCTGTCCGCCCACAACGACCGGCCCGCGCGCGCCTTGGTCATCGAAGACCAGCCCCTGATCGCCGACGTCATCAGCCACCGGCTGCGCGAGCGCGGGTTCGAGGTGCGCTGCGCCGCCAGTCGCCATGAGGCACTGCAGCAGCTGGCGCAGGCCGGCCCCTTCGACCTGATCACCCTGGACGACGCACTGCCGGATGCCAGCGGCTTGGAAACGATCGAGGCCATCCGCGCCCTGGAGCGGGCGCGCGCGTGGCTGGGCGCCCGCGTGGTCTCGATCTCGGCGTCACCCGACGTCACCCGTCCCCCCCGCTACCGGGCCGCGGGCATCGCGGCGACGTTGTGCAAGCCCATCGACTGGCCTGCGTTCGATGTGGCCACGCACTGCACGGCCATGAATCCGGCCAGGGCCCTGCGGCCGGCGGCGGCGACGCCGTTGGATGTGCTGGCGGTGTATCGCACGCAGATCCCCCAGGATGTTGCCGCACTGCGCGAGGCCATCGTGGCCCACGAATGGCGGCGGGCGCTGGGGATGAGCCACCGCATCCGCGGGGCGGCCTCGATGGTCGGGGATGCGGCCACGCTGGTCACGTTGGACCAGATCGACGGCTGCTTGAAGCACCATGCCATCAACGGCGACCCGGGCGCCGCAGACCTGGACGAGATCGACCGCCTGCTGGCGCAGATGGACCCAGGCACCTGAGCCCACGGCGGCGTGGCACCTGCCCGCCCGGGCCCGCACGGCACGACACAAAAAGAAACTCCCCGGTCCGCAATGACGGACCGGGGATCGCCGGTGCTTCCCTGCAATGAGACGGGAGGATTACCAGCCGATGCCTACACCCAGGCCCACGCTCTGCTCACCGCTGTTGGTGAACGCCCCGTTGAGGCTGAAGGTGGCCGAGCCACGCTCGTTGAGCACCCGCTGATAGCCGACCGCCAGTGCCGACTCGCCATCGCTGTAGCCCACGCCAGCGCCCAGGCGGTTGTACGTCGCCAGGCCCGCCGTGTTCATCGCCATCGCGCTCTGCGCACTGCTCATCGCCGCCATGCGGTTGAAGCGCTTGTCCATCTTATCCAGGCGGCGTTCGAAATTGCTGATCGCCCCATCGGTGTACTCGTTGGCGCGGGCCAGCATCTTCTCCAGATCGGCGGTGTTCACCTGCGGAGTCGGCGCCGGCGCGTCGGCCGGCGCAGGCGAGCCACCACCATCAGCACTGGCGATGCCGCCACCGGCACGGCCTGCGGAAGCCGCCGCCGGTTCACCCGGTGCGCCGGCAGGGCCCTCGGCCTCCGGCGCGGCCGGCGGCGTGGGTGCACTGGCCGACGCCAGCGCCCTGCCCTCCGGCGTGGCATCAACGCGCTGCTCGATCCCATCGATGCGACCGTCCAGACGCTGCTCCATGGCATGCAGCTGACCACCGTTGACCGCATCGCGGCTGCCCGGTGCAATCAGGCCGTTGGCCACGTTGCCGAGCACCATGCCGTTGGCGCCGGCGAGGTTGAGCTGGTTGAAGCCATCGCTGCGGCTCGCGGGGGTTTCTTGGAAGGCAGCGCGGAGCTGGCTCTCAATCCGATCGGAGCGATTTTTTCCCGCTACGACCGCACCATCGAGAACATTAAGGGCGTCTTCAACGTTGTTCTGGCTTCCGCCCTGCATTCTGTAGGTTGGAAGGATAATGTTTCCGCCCGGATCAATGGCCGCCCCCCCTCCCAGTGCTGTTAATGAATCACCGAGCTGCCCCACAGTGACGGCGTCTTCAGGCCCCCGCCCTCGAGCCAGATTGACGATTCGTCGTTTCCTAGTCAGGTTTCCAACAGAAACCACATTCTCTTCGGTCGCGGTCGATGATGCGCCCAATGCAACTGAATACTCTGCACCCGACTCAATTCTTGCAAATCCGCCAAGCGCCACGCCTTCATTGCTATGAACCGATGACCCGATACCCAGAGCGAACCCATTTTCCGCGGAGCTATCGACGAACGACGCGCGCCCTAAGGCGACCGATCCCTTTCCTCGAGCCCTAGAGAAAGCTCCTATAGCAGTTGCTCCATCAGTGCCTTCACCAGCCTCAGCGCCATCACCAATGGCTACTGAGAACTCTCCTGCCTTGGCGTCAATACTTTCGTCATCGTGCCCGATAGCTATGTACCTAGCCGTCTCTTCAACCTGTGACAGACGCTGATTGGTAGCGAACAACTGCCCACCGTTCACAGCATCGGTACTCCCAGCCGAACTGATATCGCCGGCTGCCACGCCGCGCACCTTGCCGCCGTCCATATCGATCGAACCGTCGGCTGCGTAACGGACCACGCCGTCCAGATCGGGATCGAAGTTGTCAAACTCGGTACGCAGGTCATCCAGATCCCGCCGGTTGCCGGCGATACGGGCCTCGTGTCCAGCCAGCTCGGTGGCGTGGCTGGCCAGAAGAGACTGATTCGCAGTGACCTTCTGATCGACGCCAAACAGCTGCTTGCCGCTCACCGCCTCGTTGCTGCTGGCGCTGAGCGTTGCGTCAGCCACGCCCATCAGCTTGCGATTGGCGTTGGATTTGTTGCGCACGTCCAGCATCGTACCGGTGTTTTCACCACCCAGGCGCACGTTGCCCGTGGCCGATACCTGGCCGACCAATCCACCGAGCACATCCGCTTTCGCCAGCGCATTATCGGCGGTCGTCCTGGCAGCGTTGGCCGTCGTCTGCGCGCTGGTGGCCGTGGTGCGGACCGAAGCCACTTCTACATTCGTCGCATTTAGCTGCTTGCCGCTCACCGCCTCGGTGCTGCTGGTGCTGAGCGTTGCGTCAGCCACGCCCGTCAGCTTGCGGCTGGCATTGGACTTGTTGCGCACGTCCAGCACGGTACCGGTGTTTTCGCCGCCCAGGCGTACGTTGCCCGTGGCCGATACCTGGCCGACCAATCCACCGAGCACATCCGCTTTGGCCAGCGCATTATCGGCGGTCGTCTTGGCAGTGTTGGCCGTCGTCTGCGCGCTGGTGGCCGTGGTGCGGACCGAAGCCACTTCCACGTTCGTCGCATTGAGCTGCTTGCCGCTCACCGCTTCGGTGCTGCTGGTGCTGAGCGTTGCGTCAGCCACGCCCGTCAGCTTGCGGCTGGCATTGGACTTGTTGCGCACGTCCAGCACCGTACCGGTGTTTTCACCGCCCAGGCGTACGTTGCCGGTCGCTGAGGTCTGACCGACCAGCCCGCCCAGAGCATTGGCCTTGGCCAACGCATCGTCGGCAGCGGTCTTTGCTGCGCCCGCTGTCGTCTGGGCGCTGGCGGCGGTGGTGCGGACCGAGGCGACCTCGACATTGGTCGCATTGAGCTGCTTGCCGGTCACGGCCTCGGCGCTGCTCGTGTTGAGCGCGCCATCGGCCACGTTGACGATTTTCCGCTTCAGCGTGCCGTTGCCCACCGAGATCTGGTTCCCTGCGGTGGTCTGGGAGCCATTGCCCAGCGCCACGCTGCCGGTGTGGTCCGCTACGGCGCGGTCACCCAGGGCCACAGCGCTCTCCGCGCGGGCGCTGGCCAGATTGCCCAGCGCGGTGGAGAACGTGCCGGATGCCGATGCTTCACGGCCGATGGCGGTCGCCTGGCTGGCGCTGGCGGTAGCCTTGTAGCCGGCTGCGGTTGCGTGGGTGGCCGCTGCGTTCGCATCGTTGCCCAGCGCCACTGCGCGATCGCCGATGGCGCTCGCACGCAAGCCGGTGGCGACCGCGCCATTGCCACTGCGGCTGAGTGCGCCAATGGCGACTGCGCCAGTGGCGGCGGTGCTTTTCTCGCCCTTGTCATTCACGCCGGCACGTGCGTCTGCACCCATCGCCACACCATTGCCGTTGTACGCCTTGGCCGCCGAACCCAGTGCGGCGCTGGCCGTGCTTCCACTGCCTTCAGCCACCGCCGCTTGACCCAGGGCGACAGCTGCAGCGCCGATACGGCCTACGGCTGCATCCGCCGACGCTTTTGCGGCATTGGCGGTGCTGGTGGCGGTGCTCACGCTCTGGTTGGTGGCGTGCAGCTGCTTGCCGGTGACAGCCTCGGTGCTGGCGGTGCTCAACGCTGCGTCGGCCACGCCGCTGATCTTTCGGTTGGCGTTCGACCGGTTACGCACGTCCAGGACGGTGCCGGAATTCTCAGCGCCAACGCGTATCTGCCCGCTGGCAGATGCCTGCGTGACCAGCTTGCTATTGTCCAACGCGCGCTCCGCCGTCTCCTTCACGCCCAGGAGCTGGCGCCCGTTCACGGCGTCCATGCTGTATTGCGTGACATTGCCGTCGGCGACATAGACGACCCTGCGTGGTGCAGCGGCGTTGCCTACGGAGACCACATAGCTCTCCGTAGCTACTGCACCGCGCCCCAATGCCACCGAGCCCACGCCCTTCGCCTGCGCCTCGTAGCCAAGCGCCACACTGTCGTACTCCGCACGAGCACGACCACCGAACGCGATGGCGCCCGTCCAACCCGGTGTACCAGCGTAGGAATCATTGCCGATGGCGATGCGGGAAATACCGCCACCATTACCCTCCGTTCTGGCCGCATAGCCCATGGCAATTCCGAAGTCGCCAGACGCATGCGCATACGTCCCGACCGCCACCGCGCCAGGTCCGTCGGCTACCGCTCGCGCACCAAATACGGCGCTTCCCGCCCGCTCGGCGTGGGCATCGAATCCGAACACGGTATTGTTGTCACCTACCGAGCTTGACCAGTTCCCGAACAACGATGAGTACCTTCCCTGCATGTGGTTGCCAGCACCCAGCATCATGTAGGAACTGGTGTTCGCACCAAGCGTATTGACGGTCGAGCCGGGCACATGGGCCATGAACGGGACGCAATTGAGGATAAACTGCTCCGGGTACTGGCAACTCTCGTAGATTGCCGCTTCAGCCGTTCCAACACCCGCTCCGGGTGCGAGTGAGGCAGCCACAATCAGTACGGCGGCTCCGACCGATGAGGCCGGCTTACCGCGTGGCGAAGTAAGTTCACTGGCCACCACCCAGCATTGCCGTGCGGTGGACCATAGGCGACGGTAGATCTTGTTCATCGAACGCTCCTTTACAGCGATGTCAACAACGCACCCGCCACGGAAATCTCCGTAGCGGGCGTGGAAAAATCAGGGTGTGAGGGTGGTCACGTGTTCGCGATAGCCATCGCGCGTGAGCCGATAGCGCAGCTGCACGGTATGGCCGGGCACCACCGTGAAGGGCAGCGCAAGGGAACTGCCGGGATACAGGCTGTGCGATACGTCATGGGCGGTGCAGCGGCTGCCCTCGCAATCGGCGATGCTGGTGATACCCAGGCGGAGGGTGCCGTCGTTGTACAGCGCATCGCCCTGCACCCGCGGCTGCACGGTGCCTTCGGCCGGCAGCACATTGACCAGCGCACCCCAGACCAGATTCACACCGATACTGGCCTGCGCACCGTCACCGCCCTCGATGCTGGTTTCCTCGGGCCCACGCACCCCTTCGAAGTAGACGCGGTAGGCTGTCTCGGCCTCCACCGGCTGCAGCGGAATCAGCCGGATCAACCGGTTGCCGCCGCCAGCCAGCGCGAATTTCCCGGGTGTAATGGCGATGGCCGCCTCACCCGGCTCGACCTCCACCTCGTGCTCCTGGTCGCTGGCCGGATCTACGATGCGCCGCAACGAGGCCTGGATGTACTGCGGTTGGGTGGACTGTGAATAGATGCGCATCTGGGTACTGCGCTTGCCATCCACCGAGGCGCGCATCGGGTGCACGGTGAGATTGGCCTGGGCCGGCAATGCCAGCAGCAGCGTCAACGGGATGAGGCAGGCGGCGAGTCGTTTCATGCGGCTTCCTGGTGGGATCAGGGGGTGGTGGTGGGCACACGCAGCTCCACCTGCAGCTCGCCGAAGTAAGTGCCGGCCTGCTGGGTGGAAATGGGGACGCGGGGAATATCGAAGGTGATCGGCGTGGGCACGCAGAACACCGGCTGGCTCATGCCCGGCAGGATCACCAGCCGCAGCTGGGCGCTGTCGATGCCGTGAAGCTGCTGCTCCACGCCGTTGGGCATCCGCACCGTCGCGCCGCTATGGGCGAGGCTGACGCTGTAGTCCAGGCGCCGCGTGTCGTCGGTACCGCCGTCGGTGTGCCAGAGCGAGTAGCCGCTGGGACCGGGGGGATGCCCGCCACGATCGCGGACCGTCACGCCGAGATACTGCGCCTGTGAACCGAGGCCGTCGTACAGGCACATCTCCAGCACCGTGCGTCCACCCACGGTCTGCCCGATGGGATCATAGGCAGCGTTGAGCTGTACCAGCGGGCTAACGTTGTGAAATGCGGGGAAGTAGATCGAGACGGCGTTTCGATCAGTGATGGTGAAGTCGAAGTTAAAGCGATAGGTCGCGACTGAACCCCCATCAGGTTCGTCATGCAAGGTCATCACTAAAACGGCGTCCCAGTGACCAGCCACCAGCCGAGAAAGCTCGTTCTCCGGCAAGACCAAACCAACGCGTGTTCCAACTGTGGGGTCGCCCCCGCAGGCATCTCCCACTGCTATCCAAGGCGGACGAATGGGTGAAAGCCAGTACGTTCCGCATACACGCGTATCCATCGCGCGATTAATCCACCCGCGCACGCTTATGTTCGTGGTCATGCCCGAGCGCCGTTCCCGCGCTTGAACGGAGATGAGCCCTGCGCCGTCGCCAATGGCGGATATCCCGCTTGTAGGGCACGCACCCGTGGCGGAGTCGCTGGACGACGCGCATGTGAGATGAAGTTGTCCGTACTTCAGTGACCTATCCACGCTGTAACCGAGAACGAATTCCGGAAGCCAGATCGACATGTCCCCAGGCATCGCCGAGCGATCCCACGTCATTACGATGTTCTGCGTGGCACTCACCGGGTGGGTTTCCGGCGGCCGCTGCCCCCACGCCTTCGGCATCACCAACAGCGACGCCAGCACCAGCATCACGGCCCACACGCCACGCCGGTTCATGGCGTACCTCCAGTGGCGGCGGTCTGCGGCACGGCGGCGATCAGCGCCTGTTCCTGAAGCAGGCGGGTGACCCGGGCCTGCTGGCGGATATCGGCGGGCAGCTGGGCGACGTTCAACGGCGCGCACTCCACCTGGCCCACCAGCATCACGACATTGCGGCGCTCGCGAACCTCCAGCGGGCACTGCAGCAGGGTGTCGTCCTGCAGCAGGTACAGCGTGCGTTCGCGGCGCGGGAAATCGGCGACGAAGCCACCGTTGGCGCCGGTACCGGGCACCGGCGCGTTGAGGATGCGGGCGCCGCGCAGTGGCGCGCCGGCGATGTCGCGGGCGCTGCCGATGAAGGTGTAGGTCACCTCGATCGGTACCGGCATCTGCACCAGCCGGCCGGGAGAGAGGAACAACGGCCGTGCGCCGCCGACGCCGGTCACGCGGATGGCGGCATCGCTGGTCAGCGCGCTGGCATCCTGCACTTCGGCGCGGTGGGTCTGGTAGGCCGGCAGCGGCAGCAGGCGGCGTTCGCCCAGCGCCAGGCGCTGCCGGCGCAACCCGCCCACCTGCAGCTCGGCGGCCACGCCGGTCAGTTCCAGGTCGTCGGTGTCATCCACCTGTACGGCCAGGCCGGCGTCGGCGCCCAGGCCGCCGCCCCAGTAGAAGCCACGGCGGCCCAGGGCCAGCCCGGAGCTGTGCGTGGCGCTGTAGGCCATCTCATTGCCACCGCGCTGCTGGTAGTGCGCCAGGGTGACGCCGGTGTGGCCGATGCTGTTCTGCAGCTGGGCACTGAGCGCGGCACTGTAGCGGTCGTTGTTGTTGCCGCGCAGGTCCAGCGAGGCCTCGCGGTACTGCGTATCCATTTCCTGGCGCACGGTCTGGCCGGCGCTGTAGTTGACGTCCGGCCGCAGGTGCTGCGGCTGCCGGAAGTCGATGCCATAGCGGCGTTGCGAACTGCCGCGCTCGCCGCGTTGCAGGCGGGTCAGGCTGACGTTGAGGTAGATGCCGCGGTCGCGGCCGTCGCGCAGGCTGCTGCGCGTGTCCTGCTGCCACAGGCCGAGACGGGTGGAGACACTGAACTCCTGCCAGCGCTGCACGCGGCTGTAGCTGGCCTGCCAGGTGCGGCTGAGCTGCGGCTCGCGCGTGTAGCGCTGCTGCCACGGGGGCAGCAGCGGGTCGAGCCCGGCCATCGGATCGTCGATGTCGCCCGGCAGCAGCGAGCCACGGCTCCAGGTCTGGCGGCGGGTATAGGCCATGTAGGCGCTGCCACCGGCAACCGGCAGCGCGACAGAGGCGCTCAGCGAATCGGCGCAGCCGAGACGGTCGCGCGCATCATCCTCGAACACACAGGCCTTGCCGCGTACCCGCTGCTGATAGAGATTCCACGAGGCGTGGCGGCGATAGGAGAGCTGGTGCTGCTGGCCGCTGCTGCCGTCGCTGCCCTGCAGGCCGCTGAAGGTGGCGCGGATATCCTGGGTGGCGAAGGCATGGCGCAGGTCCACACGCAGCTCGCCATAGCTGAAGCCGCCGAGGTCGGCGACGCCGGCGGTGACCGCCGTGGTGCGGCCCAGTGGCACGCGCAGGCCGGCCATGGCGGCCATCTCGCCGTCGAAGCGGTCGCTGCGGCGCTCGTTGCGGCGGCCGCCCTGCAGGAACCACTGCACGCTGCTGTTGGTCCAGTCGCCGCCCTTGTCGAACGGCGCGTCCTCGCTGCGTACCAGCTGGCCGTCTTCGTAGATGCGCAGGGTGACAGTGTAGTTGCCGAACGGGAACCGGCGGGTGTCGAGCTCGTTGATGCCGGCCTGCAGGTAGAAGGTCTGCAGCAGGCGCTCGCCATCGAAGGCGTCCACCCGCGCATCGCGCGCCAGCAGCACGGTCAATGGCAGCGCCTGCACGGCGGCATCGGCATCCACGTAGGCCTGGGTGGTGCCCACGCGCAGGCCGGCGAAGCGATCCATCGGCAGCATACTGAAACTGAAGGTGCCGCCCTGCGGGCTGGACAGGTTGCGGCGGTCCATGCGCCCGGCCTGCAGATAATGCTGCTGGCCCAGGTCATGGCGGTAATAGGCGTTGTCGAACTGGAACTCATCGTGCCGGCGGCCACCCCTGTACTGCTGGCTGTTGAAGTTCCAGTCCACGGCGAGGTGGCCACGCTGCAGCACGCCCAGCGCTCCTGCGCCTCGGGCGGTCAGTGCCTGGTAGCCGCGGCCACCGCTGAAATTGAGGGTCTGCTGGTGCAGGAACGCGTTCTCGGCGTTGCTGCTGACCTGATGGAAGCGCTCGGCGGCCGGCTCGGCCGCGATCCACTGGCGGGCAACGAACAGGCGCACCGCGCCCTCGCCTTCGTCATAGAGGGCACGCACGGTGTTGGGGTCCTCGGGGGGATCGAGATAGCCACAGCCGGCACTGCCCCCGCCATAGCGGCAGGCGAGATGGCTGTTGCGCGGCAACGGCTGCGACAGCGCGGGCAGCAACGCCGCCTGCGCCTCGGGGGAAAGATCCAGCGCATGCAGCACGCGCGCGGGGTCTTCCAGCTGCACGTGTTCCAGGGTCACGCGCACCGGCGAAAGCCCGGCCGAGCGACCGAACAGGCGCACATCGAGTTGTTCGATCTGGCCTTCAACCAGATCCTCGAAGCCGGGCGGAACCCCGCGTGCCGCGACCAGGGGCATGGCCAACGACAAGGCGAGCGCGACCGCCAGCCGAGTGACGGCCGGTACAGGAACTTTCATGGGTGTCATGCCTGAGGCGGCCGGCCCGTTGCCGGGCCGGCGCGGAGTGTTACGGCGAAGCGGTCTTCTGCTTCATGGCGATGCTGACGATGCCGTCGTATTCACCGGCGACGGTCAGCGGGGCCTTGGTGGTCTGTGCGATGTCCAGGTCCATGATGAACGAGGCACCCGGCATTGCACCGTCGAAGATTTCCGAGGCCAGGAAGTCCGTCGGCGCCACGGTCAGCGGCGTCTTGTTGAGGCTGACCGTCAGCGGCACGGACGGACCGGTACCGGCCCGGAGCACCAACAGGGGATCGTGCAGCACATTGACTTCGATGTCCTTGCTCTCATCGTTGGTGAACACGCGCACGCGCTCGGTGATGGTGCGCAGGCCGTCACCCGGGATGTGGGTCATCACCATCATGTCCGGCATCGGGCTGCCATCAGCCTTCAGCAGGGCCAGCGACAGGTCGACGTTGGTGTAGACCTTGATGTGGGATTCGGCAGCGTTGGCCGACAACGAGACGGTGGCCAGCGCGGCGGCCAGGGACAGCTTCCTGAGCAGAGTCATTGCGTTCTTTCCTTGCGTAATGAGTAGTGAGACTGACCGCAGGCAAGAGAAGCCGAATGTCGGCGCCTGCGGACAGGACGCAACGATAGAGATGCAAGCTGCGTTGCACCATGCAACAACTTGACAAAAATGAAATGCGTGCAGCATCTGACGATCGAATGGAAAAATGGGTGCAATCGCACGCGCCGATCGCCCGCAGATCGACGGTGTCGCCGGCTCTCATCAGCGGCATTCCGGATGCACAGCTGCTCCCACAACGGCGGCTCAGTGCCCGCCGGGAGACAATCCAATGGACTTTGCGTAGTCGAGCAGCTCATAGTCCGAGCGCAGGCCCAGCCGACGCATCGCCGCGCCTTTCTGGCGGCTGATGGTGCTGATCGTTCGCCGGTGCACATCGGCGATTTCCTTGACACTCAGGCCGTGCGCGAGCAGCCGGATGACTTCGCTCTCGCGCGAGCTGAGCCCGGTGCGGTTGCGGCCGGAGCGCAAGCGCTGGGCAAGATCACCGGAGAAATAGGTACGGCCGCCGAGGACGCAGTCCACTGCGGCCAGCAGGTCGGACAGGCCGCCGGTTTTCTCCAGGATGCCCTCCACGCCCAGCCGGACCACCGCTCGAAGCACCTGCAGGTTGGCGAAGGAGGTGACGACGATCAAGCGCACATGGCCGTAATCACGGCGGATGCTTTCCAGCATGCGTACGCCATCGGGGCGACCACCCCACGGCATGGACAGGTCGGTGATGACCAGGTCGCACGTCTTTTCCGCCAGCAGGGCTTCGAGTTGCTCGGGATCCGCTGCTTCGCCGATGACCCGTACCCCGGGGTGCCGGGCGAGCAGGCACTGGAGGCCCACGCGTACCACTGGATGATCGTCCGCAATCAGTATGTTTTTCATGCAAGAGCCCGTGAAGTGAAGTTACACGCGCACGGCGCATGGCCTCGCCACACTGGGCGATGACGAATGCGTTCTGAAACTCTCGCTCAACGGCCTGCCGGCAGGAACGCGGCAGGCCGTTGTGATTGTTTCGGGTGAACCTTAGGCGAAGCGCTGCACCCCAAACTATGAATCAAGTTGCATAAACGTGAATCTGCGGCGTAGTTCCTTTCCAGCCGCCCGTCAACCGCGCAGCGTTGCGCCGCCGTCGACATAAAGATCGCTCATCGCGATATGGCCGGCCTGGTCGGAGAGAAGAAACATGACCGCGTACACAATGTCATCCGGGCGGGCGATTTTCTGTAGGGGAATGCCTACCTTGTATGTCTCCAAACTCCCTTCAATCACGCGCTGCTCGCCCTCGGGTCCGGCCCACATCGCGGTCTGCATCGGGGTCAGCGTTGAGCCGGGCGCCACGATGTTGCAGCGGATGCCGAGCGGCGCCAGTTCCAGGCCGAGGCAACGGGTGAACATGGTCGCGGCCGCTTTGGATGCCGCATAGGCCGCCATGCCGTGCCGGGGTACGCCCGCGGCATTGGAGCTGACCGTGACGATGGCGCCTTTCCGCCGCGGCGACATCACCCGTGCGACGGCACGCGAAACGTGGAACACGCCATCGGTGTTGACCGCGAAGACGCGGCGCCATTGCGCGTCATCCGTCTCCACCACCGTGCCGGTCTGCAGGACACCAGCCACGTTGATGGCAAAGCCGATCGCGCCGATCCTGGCCTCGATCCAGGTAACCAGTGCCTCCACCGCAACCGGATCACTCACGTCGAGCGCGCAGGCATGGATGCGCGGCTGCCCTGCCCGCGCGGTGAACACGGGGGCCTCAAGATCCGTGGCGATCACGGTGCAGCCGCTGTCGTGAAGGTGCTCGGCCAGTGCCGCGCCGATCCCGCCGCCCGCGCCGGTGACCAAGGCGATGGTGCCGTCGAATCCAGTGAGTTTCATGCGGGTGTCCTGATCGTTTCAGAGCGCTGAAGCTGCGCATCGAGCCACGGCGCGATCTGCGCCACGGCATCGCGGCCGGTGAGTTCAGCGTGCAGGAAAGGAAGTTCGACCGCTTCGACGCTGGCGGAATGCGCCTGCCACAGGGCCGATTGCAGCTGCGGGCGGTCGAGGTGGTCGCGGCCGGCACGGACGTGCAGCAGCGGACCGTCGTAACGTGTGTGGTGATGGGCGCGGATCAGCCGGTTGGTGCCGGTGACCGCACGCACCACGCCATCGAGGACCACATCGGGGAGGTTGCCCAGCGCGCTGTCGCCCCGGCGCAGGAACGCCAGGATCCGCTCACGGCTGTCCAGCTCGGGATGCGCCTCCGGGTCATGGCCGGCGATGGCCAGCAGGGCGCGCAGCGCGGCGATCGGATCCGGCTCGGGTTCGGCACGCCAGCACTCGCTGGGATAGGCATCCAGCAGCGCCAGTACGCCGACCTCGTGGCCGAGCGCGCGCAGGTGCACCGCCATCGCCTGGGCAAGGATGCCGCCGACCGACCAGCCAAGCAGATGCACCGGGCCAGGCCGGCCCAGCGCGAGGATGCGCTCGGCATAGCTGGCCGCCAGTGCCTCGATGCTGGCCGGCAGTGGCTGGGCAGGATCAAGCACGGGCGACTGCAGGCCCTGCACCTCGCGGGCCGGGGCGAGCGCCCGGGCCAGGTCACGATAATTCCAGGCGATACCGCCGGCCGGGTGGATCACGAACAGCGGCGCCAGCACCGGGTCACCAGCGGCCAGCTGGATCATCGGCGCCAGCCCGTGATCGGTAGCCGCTGGCGGTGCGTCGATACGGGCGGCCAGCGCCGCAACCGTGGGGGCGGCGAACACCGCGCCGAGGCCGAGATCGCAGCGCCAGCGCTGCTGGATCGCCAGCAGCAGGTGCACGGCGCTGAGCGAGTCACCGCTCAGGGCGAAAAAGTCGGCGTCGGCACCAACCGTGCTGCGCAGCCCCAGGGTCTCGGCGAACAGCTGCGCCAGCGCCTGTTCGGTGCCGGTGCGCGGCGCCACACCGTCGGACACGCGCTGCGCCGGCGCCGGCAGCGCGGCACGATCCAGCTTGCCATTGGCGGTGACCGGCCAGTGCTCCAGTGCAACGAATGCGCTGGGCACCATGTAATCCGGCAGGCGGGTGGCCAGGTGGGCGCGCAGCTCATCCGCCTGCGGGCTGCCCGCATTGAGGTAGGCCACCAGCCGCGGCTCGCCGGGGCGATCTTCGCGCAGCAGGACGTCGGCCCGGCTGACGCCGGGTGCCGTGCGCAGGGCGGCGTCGATCTCGCCAAGTTCGATGCGCAGGCCGCGCAGCTTGATCTGATGATCGTTCCGACCGAGGTATTCCACCGCCCCATCCTCACGCCAGCGTGCCACATCGCCGGTGCGATACAGCCGGTTGCCCGGCACGAAGGGATCGGCCAGGAAGCGCTCGGCGGTGAGGTCGTCGCGGCCGAGGTAGCCGCGCGCCAGCTGCACGCCGCCCAGGTACAGATCCCCTGCGACACCCGGTGGCAGCGGCTGCATCCGCGCATCAAGCACGTACAGCTGCGTATTCCAGACCGGGAAACCGATCGGCACGGGCTGGGAGGCGTCGCTGCGGTTGGCCGGCCACCAGCTCACATCCACGGCGGCTTCGGTCGGCCCATACAGATTGTGCAGTTCGGCCTGGACGGTGGCATGGAAGCGATCGCGCAAGGCGGCATCCAGCGCTTCGCCACTGGTGAAGACCCGGCGCAGTTGCAGCCCACGGGCCGCTGGCGCAGCCAGGAACGCGGCCAGCATCGACGGCACGAAATGCAGCGTGGTGATCGAGTGCTCGCGGATCAACGCGGCCAGGGCGAGCGGATCGCGGTGCGCCTCGGGCGGTGCGACCACCAGGGTGGCGCCGCTGATCAAGGGCAGGAAGAACTCCCAGACCGAGACGTCGAAGGTGGCCGGGGTTTTCTGCAGGATACGATCGTCCGGCTGGACACCGTAATGCGTGCGCATCCATTCCAGGCGATTGACGATGGCGCGGTGCTCGATCAGTACGCCCTTGGGCTCACCCGTGGAGCCGGAGGTATAGATGACGTAGGCGGCATCGTCCGGCTGCGGCACGGTGCCGAGCGGGCCGTCGCTGGCGTGCGGCCACTGCGCCGGGGGGAGCACCGTCATCCCGGGGAACCGGTGGCAGTCCTGCTCCAGCGCCAGTACGCAGACCGGCCCGGCCGAGCGCAGGATCCGCGCCAGGCGCTCATCGGGGTGGGCCAGGTCCACCGGCAGGTAAGCCCCGCCCGCGCGCAGCACGGCGACCAGCGCGATGACCAGTTCAAGCGAGCGCGGCAGTGCCACGACCACCCTCGCCTCGCGGCCGGCGCCCTGTGCCTGCAGGTGCAGCGCCAGCGCCCGGCTGCGTTGCTCCAGCTCGGCGAAGGTCAGCTGCTGCGCCCCGTAAACCACGGCCACGGCGTCGGGCGTGCGCGCCATGCAAGCGGTGATCAGCGCGGCGAGGCTGACCTCGGGCACCGGATGTGCGGTGGCGTTGACCTCGTAGAGATAGCGCTGGGCCTCCTCCGGCGTACACAACGGCACCGAGGCGATGGGGGCACCGGCAGCCTGCACGTCCAGTGCGGCCGACACGAAATGCAGCAGGCGTGCGGCATGGGCCCGCACCTGCGCGCGGGTATACAGCGCCGGGTTGGCCTCGATCTCCAGATCGAGCACGGCGGCGCCATCGCCACGAAAGCCCAGCGTCACGTCGTCAACCGGGCCGGTGGACAGAATCTCCAGCGTCGCGTGCACGCCGTCCAGCTGCAGCGGCCGATAGAACGGCTGCACATTGACCAGCGGGCCATGCAGGCGACGCTGGCCACCGATCAAGCCGAGATCGCGACGCAGTTGTTCACCGCGGTAACGTCCATGGCGACGGCCGCGCATCAGCCGCAGGGCGACGTCGCGTACGAAGGTGTCCACGCTGCCCTCGCTGGCCTTGAGCCGCAGGGGCAGCACATTCATCACCATCGCCGGGACGCGGGCCGAGACGCTGCCCAGGCGGCCCATGAACGGGACGCCGATCACCGCTTCGGTTTCACCACTGATGCGGCGGCAGTACTCGGCGCCAAGCGCGGTGAGCAGATCCGGCCAGGGCTGGCCGATGGCGGCGGCTGCGGTGTGCAGGCGCGCCCGCAGTGTGGGATCGATGGGCGCCACGTGGCGCAGTGCATCCGCCGCCGCGGCCCCGAGGCCAGCCTGAAGGCCCGCGGCCGCCGGTGCATCGGCCATGAGCTCACGCCAGTACGCGGCGTCGCGCGTGCGGCGCTCGCTGTCACGATACTGCGCGTCTTCATCGAGCACCGGCGCCAGCGGCGCCAGCGCGCCCTGTGCGGCGTTGCCTGCGTACAGCGCGCAGACCCGCTCGGAGAGCAGGCCCATGCCGTAGCCATCGGTCGCCAGGTGATGTACGCGCAGGTACCAGACGCTGCGGCCCGGGCCGAGCAGGAACAGGCGCTGCTGGCTGAGCCGGTCGCGGGCAGGATCGACCGGGCTGAGCCGGTCGCGCTGCATCGCCTCACGGGCGGCGGCGGCCGGATCCGGATGGCCGGACAGATCCACCACCTGCAGCGCGGGCGTGTGCTGCCGGTCCACCCACTGTTCGGGCAGGCCCTGTGCGTTTTCGACGATACGCAATGCCAGCGCGTCGGATTCATGCGCGGCCTGATCCGCAGCGCGCACGAATGCAGCCACGTCCAGTCCGCCCTCGATCCACACCGCATGGGCGGTATTGAAGGCGGGATTGTCCGGCGCCAGGCGCTGGGCGTACCACAACCCGGCCTGGGCCTCGCTCAGCCCGCGAACGAGGCGCGCGTCCGGACCCGGCACCGCACGTGCGTTCATGCGCCAGCCGCGGCCTGGGCCTGCAGGCGCTGCACCACCGTCCACCAGCCGCCCAGCGTGGCGTGCTCGGCCAGGTGGCTGAACTCCAGCGCGATACCGGTGTTGCCCCAGGCCAGTACCAGCCCCAGTACCCGCATCGAATCGAGCCCCAGGTCCATCAGGTTCTCATCGTTGCTGATGTCCTCGGGCGCTTCGCCGATCATCTCGGCGACATCGGCGCGCATGCGCTCCAGGGTGAGTGCGGTCATGCGAGCGTCTCCAGCAGGTGATCGGTGGTCATCGGGATGCCGCAGGTACGGGCGATCCAATGCAGGGCCAGGTCGTGGTCGGCGCGCGAGAAATCGGCGACGGCATCGGCAGCGATGAAGCTCTCGATGTCGCGCTGGAAGCCTTCGGCCACGGTGGCGGTGCAGCCGATGTGCGCATAGACACCGGTGACCAGCAACTGGTCGCGGCCACGGGCGCGCATCATCGTTTCCAGGTTGCTGCGCTGGAAGGCGCTGTAGCGGTGCTTGACCAGCACATGGTCGCCCGGCTGCGGTGCCACGGCTTCGATGATGGCTTCATGCTCGTCGGTTGCGGACATGCCCGGGCCCCACAGATCCGCCTGCAGGCCGCGATCGCGGCGGTCCTGGCGGCCGCGCTGGGCGGTATAGAACACCGGGATGCCACGCGCACGGCAATGCGCGAGCAGGCGCGCGATGTTGGCCACGGCCGGCGCCAGCGGTGCGGCATCCGGCGCGAACGCGGCCAGGAAGTACCGCTGCATGTCATGTACCAGCAGCGCCAGGCGCTCGCTCTGCGGCTGCCAGGCGCCGCGCGGGGTGGGCAGCTCGGCCTGGGTCGGCAGGGGGTAGGGTTGGATCGTCGGCAGCGCCATCAGCGCGTTTCTCCCGTCTGTTGCATGAAACGTTCGCGCAGCTGGCCACGCAGCTCGCGGCGGCTGATCTTGCCGACCGCCGTGGTGCCGAACGCATCGACGAACACGATCTGGTCCGGCACCTTGAACGCGGCCAGGCCGCGGCTGCGCACCCAGGCTTTGAGGCTGGCGGCCTTGGTCGGCTCACCCTGGGCAATGATGAAGGCACAGCTGCGCTCGCCCAGGTAGGCGTCGGGAATCGAGACCACGGCCGCATCGAACACGCTGGGGTGCGCCAGCAGATGGTCTTCGATTTCTTCGGCGGAAATCTTCTCGCCGGCCCGGTTGATGTGATCGCTGGCCCTGCCCTGCACGACCAGATAACCGCCGGGCAGGCGCTGCACCATGTCGCCGGTACGGTAGAAACCGTCCTCGGTGAAGGCGCGGGCATTGGCCGCCGGGTCGTTGTGGTAGCAGCGGATGGTGTACGGGCCGCGGGTGAGCAGATGCCCGGTCTCACCTTCTGCGACGGGATGCCCGTGGTCGTCGACCACCAGCACTTCATCGTCCTCGCTGATCGGGCGGCCCTGCGTGGAGACGATGATCTCTTCGCTGTCGTGCAGGCGGGTGTAGTTGACCAGCCCCTCGGCCATGCCGAACACCTGCTGCAGCGTGCAGCCCAGCCCGGCGATCACGCGGCGTGCCGCTTCCGGCACCAGCTTGGCGCCACCGACCTGCACTACCTGCAGGCTGGACAGGTCCTGTGTGGTCGTCGCGGCCGCCTGCGCCCACAGCAGGGCCAGTGGCGGCACCAGGCCGACGCAGGTGACCCGTTCGCGTGCGATCAGGGCGAACGCAGTTTCCGGGCCGGCACCCGGGCTGAGCACCACCCGGCCACCGGCATACAGCGTGCCGAAGAAGCCGGGCGAGCTCATCGGGAAATTGTGCGCGGCAGGCAGCGCGACCAGATAGACGCTGTCCTGGGTGATGCCGCAGATCGCATTGCTGGCGCGGAATGAATACAGGTAGTCGTCATGCGTGCGCGGGATCAACTTGGACAGGCCGGTGCTGCCGCCGGAGATCTGCAGGAACGCCACGGACTGCGGATGCGGGTCCGGTGGCAGCTGCTCAAGATCGCCTGCCAGAGCCTCCAGCGCGGTGAACCCGCCGCCCTCGCCCACGATGATGACGTGCTGCACTGCCGGCACCTGCGCCTGGAGATCGCGCGCCAGCGTGCGGTAGTCGAAACCGTCGTAGCTCGCTGCAGCGACATAGGCACTGGCCTCGGCCTTGCGGGCGAAATGCGCGACTTCGGTGATGCGGTGCGCAGGCAATGCGTAGACCGGAATCAGCCCGGCACGGAACAACCCGCACACCACGGTGATGAACTCGGGCACGTTGCCAAGCTGGACCACGACCCGGTCGCCCGGGGCCAGGCCCTGCGCGAGCAGGCCGGCGCCGATGCGGCCGGCTTCCTGCCACAGCTGGGCATATGTCAGGCGGGCATCACCCCCGACCACCGCGATATCCCCGGCAAAGCGTTCGGCACGCTCGCGCAGGAAGCCTGGGAAGGTCTCGCCACGCCAATGGCCGGCGGCACGATAGCGCGCGACCAGGGCCGGCGGCCAGACCTGGCGCAACGGCACCCGGGAGGAAGAGAAGGATGCGTTCATGGACAACTCCCGCACATCAGAATGGACGAACGTCATGGACGCCGAGCGCGGTCAGCAGGGCCATGAACTTGGCAGCCGTTTCGGCCACTTCGAGATCGGGTTGCGAGCCCGCGACGATGCCGGCACCGGCATACAGGCGCACCTGCGTGCCCTGCACGCGCGCGCAGCGGATCGCCACGTACCAGTCGCCATCGCCCTGGGCATCGGTCCAGCCGACAGCGCCGGCATAGAAACCGCGCGCCACCGGTTCAGCCTGGCGGATCAGCGCCAGTGCGGGGTGGCGTGGTGTCCCGCACACCGCCGGCGTGGGATGCAGCAGTGCCACCAGCGCGGCCGAGGAAACCGTTGCGTCCTTGAGGGTGCCGTGGATGCGCGTGCCCAGGTGCCACATGGTGGCGGTGGCATGCAGCGTGGGCTGGGGCTGCGCCTCGACGCGATGGCACAGCGGCGTCAGCGCTTCAACGATGGCCTCGACCACGTGGCGGTGCTCATCATGGTCCTTGGCCGAGGCCAGCAGCGCCTCGGCGGCGCGGGCATCCTCGGCAGGATCGGCCGAACGACGTGCCGAGCCCGCCAGCGGATGCGACAGCACGCGCTCGCCACGTTTGGAGACCAGCAGCTCGGGAGTGGCGCCGACCAGCCAGGCAGGACCGGGGCCGCCTTCTGAAGGCACCGGCACCACGTAAGTGGCTACGCTCGGATCCCTGCCCAGCCGCGCGGCCAGCACCCGCGGGTGCAGTGGCTGCGCGGTGGTGACCCGCAGGCTGCGGGCCAGCACGACCTTTTCCAGCGCACTATCGGCGCGCTGCAGTTCCGTGACGGCGGTGGCGACCGCGCCTGCATAGGCCTGCGCAGGCGGTTCAGCCAGCACGTCACCGACCACTGTGGGGGTCTCAACGCGGACCACCGCGGGTTGGCCGGACACGTGATCCGGCTGGTACAGCGCATCGGCCTGCTCGGGATCGAACGGCACCGCGCCGACCAGCAGCCGCGGGCCGGAGCGCGGTGCGGCGAAGAAGGCGTCTACACGTTCGGCCAACGAGGCGGTGGGGCCCGACGGCAAACGCGCACGCACGCCCTGCGCTTCGAGTGCCTGCTGCGGGCTGCGCAACAGGAAGTACGGGGTGTCGGCCATGTCGATGGCGGACGCGTGGGTCAGCTCGTCCGCTGCCTGGTTGATCAGCATCTCGTTCATGCGGCACCCCGCTGGCGGTGGATCGCGGCAGAGACCGCCAGGACCAGCAGCACCGCGCCGACCAGCAGATACGGCGCGCTGGGTGACCACCGGTACAGCAATGTGCCGATCATCGGCCCGACCACCATGCCCATGCCCTGCACCGAGGCCACGGTGCCGGCGGCGGCGCCCTGCTCGTGCGCCTCCACCGAATCGGCGGCCAGCGCCTGGAAATTGGGGAACACGAAGCCCATCCCGAACGCTGCGACCGCGTAGCTGGCCAGCAGCTGCCACGGCACGCTGACCAGCGCGACCGACGCAAAGCCGAGACCGGAGATCAGCGCGCCGACCACGATCCAGCGCGTGGGGCGGATGTCCTTGAGCTTCATCACCAGGCCCTGGGCGAAGATCAGGCCGACGCCGACCGCGGTCAGCGCCAGCCCGGCCATGCGTGCGCCATCTGCGGGCGACAATTGAAGGCGGTCGATGGCGAAGAAGCCGACCGTGACCTGGGCGATGGTCACCGAGATCATCGCGGCGAACACGGCCAGCAACGGCAGCCGCAGGCGTGCATCGCCCAGCCCCAGCGTTGGCTTGGGGCCGCTGTGCGTCGGCGCGACCGGCGGGGTGTTCGGCAGGCGCCACCAGATCATCAACAACGACAGCAGCGGCAACAGCGCGGCCACATACAGCGTGAGGGAGAGGTTCTTGTAGGCGATCCAGCCGGCGGCGGCAGGACCCAGCACCATGCCCAGCGCATTGGCGGTGCCGAGCTTGGCCATCACGCTGCCGCGCTGCCCCGGCGCAGCCTGGTCGGCAACGATGGCTGCGGCGGTCGGTGGCACGGCGGCGTAGAACAGGCCGACCAGAGCACGCGTGCCGACCAGCACCAGCACCGACACCCAGATGGCCGGCGGTGAAGTCAGCGCCACATCCACGAAGACCGCCAGCCCCAGATAGATCACTGCGTAGGCGGCCAGTGCGATCAACAGCACGCGCTTGCGGCCGATGCGATCGCTGAGCGCCCCCCAACGGCGGGCGGCGAGCATCCACAACACGCCGGCCGCGGTGACCGACAGCCCGGCGTGCCATTCGGCCAAGCCCAACACCCGCACCACCGGGCCGATCACGGACACGAACGCCATCATTGCCATGGTGCCGAGCAGCGCGGCGGAAACGAGGGCGGGCAAACCGGATACGACAGGACGTGCAGACATTGAACACCACAGCCAATAAGAAGTTGAACCACGCGGTGCGCCGAGGCGCGCGCGGTTCTGCCATCCGGTTGCGAATGCATCACCGCCCTGTGATCCATCAAATGATAACGGCTCGCATTTGCGTTTGATAGTGCAGTCTGTACGGGATGTTCATGTCGCCGGGCCCGCCGCCCCCTGCGACAAAAAAGCACTACATCTACGGTTGACGATCCACCACGACCCCACTATGTTGTGTCCATCGGCTCCCCGCTTCCGCCAGGCCCGGTGCACCGTCACGACGCCGCGTCGCAGTAGAACGCCCCGTCGTATCCCCTGACCGGCGCCTGGAAGCAAGGCCCGTTGCCACCGATGTGAGCCTGCGGCGACGTATTCCTGCACACGCAGGGCCTGCCCACCAATCACGCCTTCTGTCCGGCTGCCGCACGGCTCTGCCGCGCCGCCTGCTGGGCACTGCGCCATGCATGGAGAACGCATGAACACCGACGACACCGTCGCCTCGACCGCCACCCCACCCACCGACACCGCCCTGGATGCCGCCACCGGCGGTGAAACACTGTGGATCACCAAGGAGGGCGGCAACCGACGCATGCCCTTCGACCAGGCGCGACTGGAACGCACGGTGCACAGCGTGCATGCCGAGTTCCCGCAACTGGACGTGGCCGACTATCTACGCAGCGTGCTCGGGCAGATCGCCCGGCGGCAGCAGCTCAGCGCCGATGAGATGGTGGACCTGCTGATCCGCGAGGCCGAATCACGCATCGACCTGACCGCGCCGGACTGGGAGCACTTCGCCGCCCGCCTCTACCTGCGGCGGCTGTACAAGCGCGCCAGCAAGAACCGCTTCTACGATGCCACGCTGAAGTACGGCTCGTACGTGGGACTGCAGGAAAGCCTGGCCGACCGCAATGTCTACTCGATCGACATCCTCAAGGCGTATTCCAAGGATGAACTGGAGGAAGCCGGGCAGATGATCGAGCCCGAGCGCGACACGCTGTTCGCCTACAACGGGCTGTACCTGCTGGCGACCCGTTACCTGGCCACCGATCACTCGCGTGCCGTGTACGAGCTTCCGCAGGAACGCTGGCTGACCATCGCGCTGTACCTGATGCAGCACGAACACGAGCATGGCGAACGCTCGCGCCGCCGGCGCATGCTGCTGGTGCGCGAGGCCTATTGGGCGCTGTCCAACCTGTACATGACGGTGGCGACGCCGACCCTGGCCAATGCCGGCAAGGTCGGCGGCCAGCTGTCCTCGTGCTTCATCGACACGGTGGACGACAGCCTGCAGGGCATCTACGACTCCAACACCGACGTGGCGCGCGTCTCCAAGCACGGCGGTGGGGTGGGTGCATACCTGGGCTATGTGCGCTCGGCGGGCTCATCGATCCGGGGCGTGGCCAATTCCTCCGGCGGCGTGGTGCCGTGGATCAAGCAGCTCAACAACACTGCGGTGAGCGTGGACCAGCTCGGCCAGCGCAAGGGCGCGATCGCGGTGTACCTGGATATCTGGCACCGCGATATCGAGGCCTTCCTCGATCTGCGCCTGAACAACGGCGACCAGCGCCTGCGCGCGCACGACGTGTTCACCTCGGTGTGCCTGCCCGACCTGTTCATGGAAGCGGTGGAGCGCCGTGGCGACTGGTACCTGTTCGATCCGTACGAGGTGAAGCGGATCAAGGGCTGGTACCTGCAGGATTTCCACGATGAGCAGCGCGGCCAGGGCAGCTTCCGCGAGAAGTACGAGGAGGTCGTGGCCGACGAACGGATCAGCCGGCGCACGATCAAGGCCATCGACCTGTTCAAGCGGATCATGGTGAGCCAGCTGGAGACCGGCAATCCCTTCATGTTCTACCGGGACGAAGTGAACCGGAAGAACCCGAACAAGCATGCCGGCAGCATCTACTCCAGCAATCTGTGCACCGAGATCCTGCAGAACATGAGCCCCACCCGCATGATCCAGGAGATGATCAGCGGCGACCAGATCGTGACGACCAGACAGGCCGGCGATTTCGTGGTGTGCAACCTGTCCTCGATCAACCTGGGCCGTGCGGTCACGGCCGCACCGGACCTGCTGACCAGCGACGTGCTCGAGCGCCTCGTGCCGATCCAGGTGCGGATGCTGGACAACGTGATCGACCTCAACCAGCTGCCGGTGCCGCAGGCGACCATCACCAACCGCAAGTACCGCGCGATCGGGCTGGGCACCTTCGGCTGGCACCACCTGCTGGCCCTGCAGCAGATCGAGTGGAACTCGCCCCAGGCCGAGGACTACGCGGACAGCCTGTACGAGCGCATCAACTACCTCACCATCCAGGCCAGCATGACCCTGGCCAAGGAAAAGGGGCGCTACAGCGCGTTCGTCGGCAGCGAGTGGCAGAACGGCGAGTACTTCCGCGCCCGTGGCTATGACAACCCGGCCTGGCGCGAACTGGCCGCGCAGGTCGGCGTCAACGGCCTGCGCAATGGCTGGCTGATGGCGGTGGCCCCGAACATGAGCACCGCCCAGATCGCCGGCTCCACGGCCTCGATCGACCCGGTGTACGGCGCGTTCTACTACGAGGAAAAGAAGGACTTCCGCCGCCCGGTGGCTGCGCCGGACCTGTCGCTGGAGACCTATCCGTACTACGAGAAAGGCGCCTACCGGGTCGACCAGTTCGCCAGCATCCGCCAGAACGCCCGCCGCCAGCGCCACGTGGACCAGTCGATCAGCTTCAACCTGTACGTGCCCAGCACCATCCGCGCCAGCACTCTGCTCGCGCTGCACATGAGTGCCTGGCGCGAAGGGCTGAAGACGACCTACTACGTGCGCTCCAACGATATCGACATAAGCGAGTGCGAATGGTGCGGGTAGGCGCATCGCATTCGCGCTGACGCTCCCATGGTTCGCTGCGCAAACCATGGGCCCCGCATTACAACCACCCAGACCCCCGCCGCTTCGCGGTCGCCCCCTGACTCAGGGGGCTCTGCTCCAGGACACACCCTCATGGCCATCCCCCTCGAACGCATCAAGATCCTCGAACCGCGCCACCCCAACCGCTCCACCGGCATCATCAACGGCCGCACCAGTGGCATCCTCAACTGGAACGACATCCCCTACCCGTCGTTCTACCGGGCGTACAAGGAGCTATCGACCAACTTCTGGATTCCCGACGAAGTCGACATGAAGGGTGACGCGCGCCAGTACGGTGAGCTCAATGCCCGCGAGAAGAACGCCTACGACTCGATCATCGGCCTGCTGGCCACGCTGGACTCGCCGCAGACGCGCTTCATCTACAACGTCGCCGAGTACATCACCGACCCGGCCGCGCACGCCAACGCGGCGATCATCGGCCAGCAGGAAGTGATCCACAACGAAAGCTACAGCTACGTGCTGGCCTCGATCGCCGGCCTGGCCGACCAGAACCGGGTGTTCGAGATCGCGCGTACCCACCCGACCATCCTGGCCCGCAATGCGCCGATCATGCAGTCCTACGATGACTTCATGCGCGAAAAAACCGCCGAGACGCTGATCCGCGCGTTGATCCAGTCCTCGATCCTGGAAGGCATCAACTTCTACTCGGGCTTCGCGTTCTTCTACAACCTGGTCCGCCAGAACCGCATGACCGGCACGGGCAAGATCATCAGCTTCATCAACCGCGACGAGCTGGCCCACACCAAGTTCATCAGCGAACTGATCCGCGCCATCATCGGTGAGAACCCCGCCCTGCAGGGCGAGCAGCTGACCGCCTACGTACACGAAGCCTTCGAGCACGCCATCCAGCTGGAGACGCGTTGGACCGGGGAAGTGCTCGACGGCATCGACGGCATCGACGTGGACGAGATGATCCGCTACGTGAAGTACCGCGCCAACAAGATGGCCGGCATGCTCGGGATCGAGAAGCTGTACAGCGAGACCAACGTCAACGTGATGCCGTGGATCAAGGCCTACGCCGACAACTTCACCGAAACCAAGACCGACTTCTTCGAGATGCGCAACGCCAGCTACAAGAAGACCAATTCGGACAACGGTTTCGACGATCTGTAAGGACGCATGCCGATGCATATCCTGCTGGCCTTCGCCTCGCTGAGCGGCAATACCCGCGAGGTCGCCATACTGGTCCGGGCCCGATGCGAAGCGCTGGGCCACCGCGTGGACTGGCTCGACGTCGATGCCGGCGACATCGCCCGGGCCTTGCCCGCCGATCCCCCCGCCCTGTGCCTGCTTGGCTCATGGACCGACAACGCCGGGCGCACCCCGGCGGAAATGAAGGACTGCGTGGCCGCGCTGCGGGACCGTTTCGGGTTGCCACTGCCCTTCCCGGCCGCGGTGTTCGGCACCGGCGAGACCCAATGGGGCGACGAGTACTACTGCGGCGCCGCGCACCGCCTGGCGCGCTTCTTCCACTCCCCGTCCCCCGTGCTGGAGATCGAGCAGATGCCGCACGGCGCCGCCGACACCCACGCCATCCACCACTGGACCGACGCCGTGTTGGCCACTACCGAGACATCCACGACATGCTGACCCTGCACGCCCGGACTGCTGAGGATTACCACGCCGCCCTGCGCGAACACCCTGCGCTGCTGGTGGACTTCCACAAGGACGATTGCCCCGGGTGCCGGATGCTGGAGATGTCGTTGGCCAGTGTCTCCGGCGCCATCGCAGACGCCGGGATGACGGTGTTGAAGGTGAAGCTGGAAACCGTGGGTGAGGGCTTGTTCCGCGAGCTGGGGTTGCGCCAGACACCGACGCTGCTGGTGGTGCGCGACGGTCACGAAACCGCCCGACTGGCGGGGTTCCAGACGCCGAAGCAGATCCTGGCGGTGTTGGGCGCGGGGTGACGCCCTGGACGGTAGGCCCGCGATTGCGCGGGCTTACCGTGGGGGCTTCAACGCAGCGGCGCGGACAACAGCCCCCGGCGCTTGAACCACCATTCCAGCGGCAGCGTGACCAGCGGCGGCACCGCCGCGGCCAGTGCCAGCAGTGCGGCCCACCACGGCCAACGCAAGCGGATTGCAGCCAGGACCGACACCACGACGTAGACCATGAAGGCGACGCCGTGCACCGGTCCAAACACCTTGACGCCGACCGGCGTTGGATCCGCTGCGTGGTACTTGAAATACATGCCGATCAACAGGCCGGCCCACGTCAGGGCTTCTACGAAGGCCACCGTGGCGAAGACGCGGCCCATAGGGCTGAGTGGCGAAGCAGTCTTCAAGGCAGGCTCGAGCGTGGCGGAAGGACCCGCATCATAGCCATTGACGGCGCTTGATGCGAACCATTCTCACTCGATCAACCGAGCGCGTCACGACCCACGGTTGTGACCGGCCCTCGATCCACTGCCAGCAATGACAACCGCGCATGCCACACGATGGCGGCCTCGACCGCCCGCGATCTCAGACGAACATGCCGCCCGACGCTTCCACCCGCTGCGCGTTGATCCACGCCGTCTGCGGCGACAGCAGCGCCACCGCCACCGGACCGATGTCGTCGGGCTTGCCCGGGCGGCCCATCGCGGTGACCGAGGACACCATCGCATTGACCTGCGCGTCGTCGCGCACGCGGCCGCCACCGAAGTCGGTTTCGATCGCGCCGGGGGCGAGCGTGTTGGCACTGATCCCGCGGGCGCCCAGTTCCTTGGCCAGGTAACGGGTAAACACTTCGATGCCGCCCTTCATCATCGCGTAGGCCGAGCTGCCCGGCAGCGAGAAGCGTGCCAGCCCGCTGGAGACGTTGAGGATGCGGCCGCCATCGGCGAGCAGCGGCAGCACCGCCTGGGTCAGGAAGTACGGTCCCTTCAGATGGACCGCGACCAGGGCGTCGAACTGATCGACCGTGGTGTCGGCGATCATCGCGTGCAGGCCTTCGCCGGCGTTGTTGAGCAGGCCCTGCAGCTGGGTCTCGCCCCAGCCGTCGAGCACGCTGCGGACCTGGCTGGCGAAGGCGGCAAAACCGGCGCTGTCGGCCATGTCCAAGGGAAGCGCGGCCGCGCGACGGCCGAGTGCTTCGATCTGCGCGACCACTTCCTGCGCGGCACCGGCCTGGCTGCGATAGGTGAGCACGATATCGGCGCCGTCGGCGGCCAGTGCGAGGGCGGCATTGCGGCC
Organism: Stenotrophomonas sp. RIT-551; assembly: GCF_026241915.1. NCBI lineage: Bacteria > Pseudomonadati > Pseudomonadota > Gammaproteobacteria > Lysobacterales > Lysobacteraceae > Stenotrophomonas > Stenotrophomonas sp. RIT-551. The sequence continues at coordinate 109,741 of NZ_JAPJIU010000003.1, forward strand.
CAGGCCGCGGCTGCCGCCGGTGATCAGGACGACTCGGGTTGCGTTGCGCATGTCAGTACACCTGCGTTGTGGGAATGGTTGTCAGCCTATTGGTGTTGCGTGCGCGGATAAATCGGCGGATGCTGATTTGACTATCCAATAATCACGAACAATCCATGGATCGCCTCGATCACCTGCGCTGCTTCCTCCGGGTGGCCGAACTCGGCTCCTTCACCGGCGCCGCCGACAGCCTCGGTCTCCCCAAAGCAAGTGTGTCGCTGGCCGTGCAGCGGCTGGAAGCGGATGTGGGTGTGCAACTGCTGCATCGGACCACCCGCCGGGTGCAGCTGACCGCTGACGGTGCCCAATTCCAGGCGCGGGCACACGATCTGCTGCATGACATGGACGACCTGCAGGGCATGTTCCGGGTCGATACGGCGCAGCTGAAGGGGCGCCTGCGGGTGGATATGTCCAGCGGGCTGGCCCGGCAACTGGTGATACCGCAGCTGCCTGCCTTCCTGGCCCAGCACCCTGGCGTGGAGATGGAAGTGAGCGGTACCGACCGCCGGGTCGATCTGATCCGCGAAGGGTTCGACTGCGTGCTCCGGGTCGGTCCACTGGACGACAACACCCTGGTGGCCCGCCCGCTGGGCCAGCTGCCGATCATCAACTGCGCCAGCCCGGCCTATCTCGCGGCTCGGGGCACGCCGACCACGCTGGCCGACCTGGCCGGCCACGCGCTGGTGCATTACGTGAGCACCCTCGGTCAGCGTTCGCCCGGATTCGAGTATCACGACGGGCAGACCTATCAGAGCCTGCCCATGGCCGGTGCGGTGACGGTCAACAGTGGCGAGGGCTATACCGCCGCAGCCCTGGCCGGGCTGGGGATCATCCAGGTCCCGCTGCTCGGCGTGCGCCAGGCACTGGCCGCGGGCACCCTGGTGGAGATCCTGGCGGAAGTGAAAGCAGAGCCGATGCCGGTGACCCTGCTCTACGCGCAACGCCGTCATCTACCCCGAAGGGTGGCGGCATTCATGGACTGGGTGGCCGGCGTGGTCCGGCGCGAGCTGGACCAGGAGCGCTGACCTGGGACCTCCCGGCACGGCGTCGTGCCGGGAGGACTGGGACAACTCAGCCTTCCGTATCGGAATGGCGGTTGCGGCGACTGCTGAGCACCACGATCGCGCGGTCCGGCAGTGGCCAGTGGCCTTCCGCATCCGCCTGCAGCGGCGCACCGTCGATGGTGCTGATCAACACGCGCCAGTGTTCATCGTCGATCAAGGGCGGCACGAACGCCTGCGGCGCGTGCGAGGCATTGAACATCAACAGCAGGTGCGCATGCTCGGGGCCGCGCGGCGTGTCTTCCTGACGGGCGGCCCCCAGGTGCAGCGCCAGGCTGCGGGCCTCGCCATCGTGCCAGTCGCCCTCTTCCATGGGCTGGCCATCCGGGCGCAGCCAGCGCACGTCATAGCCTTCGCCCTGTTCGTCGCGGGCGTCCAGGAAGCGGCCGCGGCGCAGCTGCGGGTAGCGGCGGCGCAACGACAGCAGCCGGCGTACGAACAGCGACTGCTGGCGGCCTGCCGGGCTGGCGGCCTGCTGCCAATCGATCCACGTGAGCGGGTTGTCCTGGCAGTAGGCATTGTTGTTGCCGCCCTGGCTGCGCGCGAACTCGTCGCCGGCCAGCAGCATCGGCGTGCCCTGGGCGAGCAGCAGGCTGGCCAGCATGTTGCGCATCTGCCGCGCCCGGATCGTGTTGATGCCCTCGTCGTCGGTGGGGCCTTCGGCGCCGTGGTTGAAGGAGATGTTGTTGTCGCTGCCGTCGCGCCCGTCTTCGCCGTTGGCCTCGTTGTGCTTGTCGTTGTAGCTGACCAGGTCATTAAGGGTGAAGCCATCGTGGGCGGTGACGAAATTCACCGACGCGGCCGGCCGCCGTCCCTTGTGGTTGAACAGATCGGCCGAGCCCATCAGGCGGGTGGCGAACTCGGCCAGCTGGCCGCCATCGCCGCGCCACAGTGCCCGCACGTTGTCACGGAAACGGTCGTTCCATTCGGCCCAGCCCGGTGCGAACTGCCCCAGCTGGTAGCCACCCGGCCCGATGTCCCACGGCTCGGCGATCAGCTTGACCTGGCTCAGCACCGGGTCCTGGCGCACGGCATCCATGAAGCTGCCCGACGGATCGAAGCCGGCGCGTTCGCGGCCCAGGATGGTGGCCAGGTCGAAGCGGAAGCCATCCACGTGCATGTCCTGCACCCAGTAGCGCAGCGAGTCCATCACCATCCGCAGCGCACCGGCGTTGGTCAGGTCGAAGGTGTTGCCGGTGCCGGTATCGTTGATGTAGTAGCGCGGGTCATCGGCAAGCCGGTAGTAGCTGGCATTGTCGATGCCCTTGAACGACAGCGTCGGGCCGAGCTCGTTGCCTTCGGCGGTGTGGTTGTAGACCACATCCAGGATCACTTCCAGCCCGGCGTCATGCACGCAGGCCACCATCTGCTTGAACTCGGCGATGGTGGAGGTGGACATGAAGCGCGGTTCGGGCGCGAAGAAGGCCAGCGTGTTGTAGCCCCAGTAGTTGCGCAGGCCGCGCTCGAGCAGATGCTGGTCGTCCACGTGGGCATGGATCGGCAGCAGTTCCAGCGCGGTCACGCCGAGCTGGCGGAGGTGATCCAGCAGCGCGTCCTGCTTCAGCGCGGAGAAGGAGCCACGTGCCTGCTCGGGCACCTGTGGGTGCAGCATCGACAGGCCGCGCAGGTGGGCTTCGTAGATGACGGTGTCATCCCACGGCGTGGCCGGTGCGGTGTCGCGGCCCCAGGTGAAGGCCGGATCGACCACGGCGCAACGCGGCATGTACGGCGCGCTGTCGCGTTTGTCGAAGCTCAGGTCCTTGTCCTTGTGCCCGATCGTGTAGCCGAACAGCGCCGGCGCCCACTTGAGCTGGCCGACGATCTGCTTGGCATACGGATCCAGCAGCAGTTTGTTGGGGTTGAACCGGTGCCCGGCTTCCGGTGCGTAGGGACCATGCACCCGGTAGCCGTAGCGCTGGCCGGGCCGTGCGTCCGGCAGGTAGCCGTGCCAGATTTCATCGGTGTACTCGGGCAGCACGATGCGCTCGACCTCACGGCCACGCTCGTTGAACAGGCACAGCTCGACCTTGGTCGCATGCCGGCTGTACAGCGCGAAGTTGACGCCCAGGCCATCCCAGGTGGCCCCCAACGGGAAGGGGCGTCCGCCCCGCAGGCGCGAGGACTGGGCAAACTGGCGGGCACTCATCGGCGCGTCTCGACGGTGTGGCCCGCGGCCTGCAGCTCGGCATCGAACAGTCGTTCGGCCATCAACCAATGCCGTTGGTCCTGTCCGTCCGGACGGCCTTCGGCTTCCCAGATCTGGCGGGCCAGGGCCCCGATGCGTTCACGTCGTTCGTTTTCGTCCATTGCGCTTGCTTCACTCGTTGATCAGCAGGGTCACGGGGCTGCCATCGGACAGCGCCCGCAGGGAAATATCGGGGTCGGTGATTTCTACCGACGTGCCGGTGAGCAGATTGCGATAGCGCCCCTGCGGAATCGTCACGCGGCCCGTGCCCCAGAACCGGGCAGGCAACGCCGCCGTGACTTCCTGCGCGGGACGCACGGTGGTGGCGATCGCGGCGACCACGATCAGCCGCTGCGTGCCGTGTTCGCGCGCGAAGGCCAGCACGCGATCGGGCAGCGTGGTCGGCAATGGCACATAGCCGCCGAGCGCGAACAGCTCCGGGGCGCTGCTCCGGGCCTGCAGCAGGGTCTGCACCAGGCGCGCCTTGGCCACGCCATCACGCCACCCCTGCAGCAGTACTGGCCACGTACGCCCATCCTGGCGCCAGTGCGCACGCAACGCATAGTCCACCGGCCGCCGGTTGTCCGGGTCCACCAATGACAGATCCCAGCCTTCTGTGCCCTGGTACAGATCCGGCACGCCCGGCACGCTCAGCCGCAGCGCGGTCTGGCTCAGGCTGAAACGCGCCCCGGCCGGCGCGATGCGCGCCACGACGTCCTGCACGGCCGCGCGGAACGCCTGCCCGGCATCGCTGTCGATCAGTGCTTCCACCACCGCCGCCGCGCACGACTCGTAAGCCTCATCCGGATGGCCCCAACTGCTGCGCTGGCCACCCTCGCGCAGCGCCTTGGCCTGCCACTGCACCACGCGCGCAGCGAGATCAGCGCCTGATCCACCCTCGGCCGGCCAGACCGAGACCAGTGTCTGCCACAGCATCTCGCGGTCCGCCGCATGCAGTGCACCGGCACCGAGGGACGCTGCGAGCCGTTCGAAGCGACGCACCTGGCGCAGCCACCATTCGGGCCACGCTGACACCACCGCCAATCGCATCCGGGCGTCTTCGCCGCGTTTATGGTCATGCGTGGCCGTGGCAAGCAGGCTGCGCGGGTGCTGGTCGTGGCGGGCGCGCATGAACCCATGGAAACGCGGTGCCGACACACTCAGTACCGTTGGATGGCTACCCACCTCGTTGCGGGACAACAGCGGCGCATGCCGATAGAAGCTGCTGTCCTCCACTGCTTTGGCGTTGAGCGGCGCGCTGAGCAGCTGGGCCCGCTGCCGCAGCGCCAGGCAGCGGCGATGCAGCACCGGGTCATCCTCCTGCGATGGCGGCGCCAGCACCCACGCGGCGATCTGCTCGACCGCAGCCACCTGGTCCGGCGCGCTGCCGGCGATGGCCGCCTCGATGGCCTGCTGCCACAGCCGCAGATCCTCGGCGCCCGGAGCCGCGTGGGTGAGATAGCTGCGGTACACCGGGAAGTGACTCAACAGGGACAACGCCGCGCGCGCCAGCAGAGGCCTGCCGAAATCAGCGGCGATGCCGCCGGTGAGGCGCGAAAGGCGGACGAGGCGCGCGACGAAAGCATCGAATTCGGCCCGCAGGCCCTGCTCCAGCACGTCGCGCCGGGCCTCCAGTTCCACCTCGCGGAAGCTGCGGGGGTCACCAGTGACCTGCTGCCAGTGCCGTGTCAGCGGGTTGCCGCCAGCACCGCTGTGCAGCAATGCACCGACCTGGTCCATGAAGTCGTAGCCGGTGGTGCCATCGCACGGCCAGTCCGCCCGCAAGGCTTCATCCGGCGCCAGGATCTTCTCCACCCACAGGCCCAGCGCGCCAGGCGACAGCCCACGGCGGGCGCCGGCAGCGTCCAGCGCTGCACGCAGCCGGTGCAGGTAACCGGCGGGATCGCGGAGTCCATCCACATGGTCCACGCGCAGGCCATCCACCCGTCCCTCCGCCACCAGACGCAGCGGAAGTGCGTGCACGGTCTCGAAGACATCGCGGCGGTGCATCTGCAGCGCGACCAGCGAGGCAATGGTGAAGAAGCGACGGTAGTTGATCCGGTCATCGCCACTGCGCCACCACGCCAGCCGGTACGGCTGCGCCGCCAGCACGCCGGCCAAGGCCGGTGCCGTCAGCTCCGACCCGCCTGCGGCCCAGGTAGAGGGCGCCAGCGGATACACGGTGCCATGGTGCGCGACGCCCGCCGATCCGTCGGCGGCGCGCTGCACGGTGAGCACGCCTTCGGCGATCGCGCTGGACAGCGGTCGATCCAGCACCGGCAGCCACAGCTTGCCGTCACGCCCCGGTGCGCGCCAGGCGATGTCGAACCAGCCGGCATGCGCGCTGGCCTTGCCGTGGGCCAGCACATCGGCCCAGTACGGATTGAGCGGGTGCGCCGCCATGTGGTTCGGCACGATATCCAGGATCAGGCCCATCCCGCGTGCGCGCACGGCATCGGAAAGACGCTGCAATCCGGCCTCCCCGCCCAGCTCCGGATTGACCGTGGTGGGATCGATGACGTCGTAGCCATGCGTGGAACCGGGCACCGCGCTGGCGATCGGCGACAGGTACAGGTGACTGATGCCCAATGAAGCGTAGTAATCCACCTGCGCGCGGGCCGCATCGAAATCGAAGCCGGCGTGCAGCTGCAGGCGGGCGGTGGCGCGGAATGGAACCATCTCAATGCTCCTGGCCGCGGCGGGCCGCGGCGAACTGCTGCAGCGAACGGTCCAGCGTCCGCAACGGCAACGGGGATGGCAGGCGCTGGCGCCAGTTCGGGTGGATGGCGACCGTGCCCGGGAGATTGACCTGGCCACGCAGGCCCAGCGCGTCTTCCACCGGCAACAGCGCCAACGGCGCCGGGCTGGCGGCGACCTGCCGCAGCGCGGCCAGCCGGAGGGCATCCGGCGCAGCGCCATCGGTGCCGACCGCGCGGGCCAGCCGCGCCACGTCCTCGCGCCGCGCGGCCATGGCCTGCGCGGTATCGGCGGCCGGCGCTGCGCCCAGGCGCGCCCGCCAGCGCAGGTCATCGCCGTGTTGCCAGCCTTCCAGCGTTGGCAGATCGTGGGTGCCGGTCAGTGCGACGGCGTCACTCCGCCACTGCGCCGGCGGCAGGAAGTCGCCGTCCGGCGCGCGGGTGAAGGCGAGCACATCCATGCCGAGCACGCCGCGCGCGGCCAACGTGTCACGAATCCCGGGCGGCACAACCCCGAGATCTTCGCCGATGACAATGCAGCGGTTGCGCCAGGATTCCAGCGCAAGCAGATTGAGCAGATCGGCCAGCGGATAGCGCAGGTACACCCCCTGCCCCGAGCCCGCGCCGTGTGGCACCACCCATAGCCGCTGCAGGCCGAGAATGTGGTCGATCCGCACCCCGCCCCGGTCACGCATCACGGCGCGCAGCAGGGTGATGAACGGCGCAAAGCCGCTGCGGCGCAATCCATCCGGCGAGTAGCTGCTGATGCCCCAGACCTGTCCGCCAGGGGCGAAGGCGTCCGGCGGTGCACCCAGTACCAGCCCACGCAGGGCGGTGTCGGCAGCCGCGGCCGCCTCGGCGCCATCGGCGGTGAAGCCGACCGCCAGGTCGGCGATCAGGCCCGATGCCATGCCGGCCTCCTGCGCGCGGCGTTGCGCCTGCTGCCAGCTGCGCGCAGCGCGCCATTGCGCATGCACCTGCAACGCTGGATCGCGCTGGCCCATCGCGGCGGCGTTGCATCGTGCGAACGCGGCCAGTGCAGCGCCGCCCTCCTGCTCGAAGCCACGCAGATCACGCTGCAGTGCCTCTGGTGCCTGGGTGAACCGCTGGTACGACTGCTGCAGGCGATGCCACTTGCGTGCCGCCGCGCCGGCCCAGTGGATCAAGCCATCCGCCGGCGTCGGGTCCGGCGCATCGTCCTCGGCCATGTCCCACTCCTCCAGCGTGCCGGCATACACCGGCTCGAGAAAGCGACGGTCACTCGGCGAATAGGGACTGAAGGACGCATCGATCCGGCCCGCGGCGTGCAGCGGGCTCAGCGCCACCGCATCGCCACCGGCGGCGGCAATGCGCTCACACCACTGCTGTGCAGCACTGCTGTCGCCGATGCCGTCATCACCGGCACGGCGCGCGGCATATACCTGGAGCACCGCGCCCCAGCTGCGCGGCTCGGCGAGACCGGTGGCATCGGCCACGCTGAAGCAGCGCGTCGGCGCCACCGCCACGGCATGCTCATCCTGCCCGACGCGCAGGCGCCAGTAGCCGGGCTGCTCCGGCACTACCCAGACACCGGCTCGTGCCCGCGTCGCCGGCATGGTGTGACCGCGTTCATCGCACCACTCGCCTGCGCCTTCTACATCCAGCAGCAGGGGCTCACCGAGCTGCACGGTGCGCAGCGACGGGACGGCGCGCTCGTGCAGGCAATGCTGCAGGCTCTGCTGGCACTGCACCGGTGTTCCCGCGCGCCAGCCCAATGCGTCCAGCACGCTCTGCAGGGTGTCCTGTTCGACGAGGCGCGGCGTGCCGTGCACGTCCTCCCAGCGGATCAGCAGCCCGGCGGCCTCGGCCAGGCTGGCAAGCGCGGGCGTGGCGTTCATGCCGCCACGCGCCGCACCAGCAGCGCGGCCGGTGCCAGCAGCTGGCCGTGCCCGACCTCGCCCAGCTGCAGCACGGTTTCGCCATAAGGTAGATCGGCCAGCACGGCGGTCTGGCCAAGGTTGAAGGCCAGCCACCATTGGGCATCGCCCAGTTGCCAGCCTGCGCGTACTGCGCCGTTGCCGAGCACGCTCGCGCCGAGGCTGCGCGCGTGCCGCAATTGCGGCACCAGGTACTGCCAGCGCAGGGCCAGCACGCTGCGGAAGGCCGCCAGCCACGGGTTCTGCTGACGTGCTTCGGCTGACGGCAGCGGCGCCTGCGATGCCTGGAAGGTCGCCAGGGCATTCGGGTCCGGGATCGAGGCCTGCGCCTGCGGATCGGCAAAGGCACTGAAGTGGCTGAACTCGGCACGGCGGCCATCGCGTACCGCCTGGTCAAGCGGCGCATCGAAATCGGTGAAGAACAGGAAAGGCTCGCGCGCGCCCCACGGCTCACCCATGAAGAACAAGGGAATCATCGGTGTCAGGGCGGTCAGCGCCAGCGCCACCTGCAGCCGCTCGGGCGACACCAGTGTCTGCAGGCGGTCGCCGAAGGCGCGATTGCCGATCTGGTCATGGTTCTGCGCGAAGATCACGAAGTGCGCCGGCGACAGCCCCGCACTGGGTTCGCCCCGCCGCTGCCCCAGGCGGTTGACTTCCCCCTGCCAGGCAAATCCCTCGGCCAGCACCCGCGCCAGCTGTGCGGTCGGGTTGGCCGCGAAATCAGCGTAGTAGCCCTCGGTTTCGCCGGTCAGCAACACGTGCAGCGCGTTGTGGAAGTCGTCATTCCACTGCGCGGTGTAACCATCGGCCAGCAGCGAGGCGGTGTTGTGCTCGTTCTCCAGGATCAGGTGCACCTGGTGCGACGGCCCGTGCGTCTGGATCGCCTCGCGCAGCTGGGCGAGGAACGACGGCGGCTGGATCGCGTGTACGGCGTCCAGGCGCAGGCCATCGAACCGGTACTCGCGCAGCCACATCAGCGCGTTGTCGATGAAAAAGCGCTGCACGTGCGGTTCGCGGAAGTCGATCGCCGCACCCCACGGGGTGGTAACGTCGTCACGGAAAAACGCGGGCGCATACTGCGGCAGATGATTGCCCTCCGGGCCGAAGTGGTTGTAGACCACGTCCAGCAGCACCATCAGGCCCAGCGCATGCGCGTGGTCGATCAGCGCCTTGAGCTCATCCGGGCTGCCATAGGCGGCGGCCGGCGCGTAGGGCAATGCGCCGTCGTAGCCCCAGTTGCGCGTCCCCGGAAAGGTGGCCAGGGGCATCAGTTCAAGGGCGGTGATGCCCATCGCTGCGAGTACCGGGAGTTGCGCCTGCAGCGCGGCGTAGCCGCCCACAGCACCCACGTGCACTTCATAGAGGACGGCTTCCTCCCACGGCCTGCCCGCCCAATCGGCGTGCTGCCATGCATGGCCATCTTCGTCCAGCACGGCACTGGGGCCGTTGAGCCCTTCGGGTTGCCAGCGCGAGGCCGGATCGGGAACGCTGAGCGTCCCGTCGATGCGGTAGCGGTAGCGCGCCCCCGGTGCACAGACCAGCCGGATCCAGTAGCTGCCGTCGTCGGCTGCCTGCATCGGCAGCGCCTCGCCGTCGAGCAGCAGCTCCACGGAGTGCGCGGCCGGCGCCCAGAGACGGAAGACATGGTCACCTCCAGGCTGCCGCCAAGCGCCGAATCGCTCTCCCGCCGTCACCCCTCCACCTGCAGGAACACAGTGGACAGTGGCGGCAGGGTCAAGGCCAGTGACTGCGCGTGCCCGTGCATCGCGATCGGCAGGGTATCGACCTGCCCATGGTTGCCGATGTCACTGCCACCGTAGAAACGGCTGTCGCTGTTGAACACTTCCTGCCAGCGCCCGGCGTGCGGCACCCCTACGCGATAGCCCTGGCGCGCCATCGGGGTGAAATTGCTGACCGCCAGCAGCGGGCCCGCGCGGCCACGCGGATCATGGCGGATGAAGGCGAGCACGCTGTTGACGTGATCGTCGCCCACACTCCACTCGAATCCCTGCTCGGTGCGGTTGCCGTGCTGCAGCGCCGGCAGCTCGCGCAGCAGCCGGTTGAGGTCGCCGACCATCCGCGCCACGCCCGCGTGGGCCGGCTCGGACGCCTGTGCCCAGTCCAGCTGAGCATCGTGGTTCCATTCGGTGCATTGCGCGAATTCACCGCCCATGAACAGCAGTTTGCTGCCCGGATGGGCCCACATGAAACCGAGGTAGGCCCTGAGGTTGGCCAGCTGCTGCCAGCGGTCGCCGGGCATCTTGCCCAGCAGCGATCCCTTTCCGTGCACCACTTCATCGTGGGAGAGCGGCAGGACGAACTGCTCGGAGAAGGCGTACATCGCGCTGAAGGTCATCTGGCTGTGATGGTGCGAGCGATGGATCGGGTCGCGCCCCAGGTAGCTCAGCGTGTCGTGCATCCACCCCATGTTCCACTTGTGGGTGAAGCCCAACCCGCCCTCGCCGCTGGGGGCGGTCACGCCCGGCCACGCAGTGGATTCCTCGGCGATCACCAGCACGCCGCGTGCCTGCCGGGCGACGGCATCGTTGAGGTCGCGCAGGAAGGCGATCGCTTCCAGGTTCTCGCGGCCACCGTGCGCGTTGGGGATCCACTGCCCGTCCTCGCGGCTGTAGTCCCGATACAGCATCGAGGCGACGGCATCCACGCGCAGGCCATCGATATGGAACCGCTCGATCCACTCCAGTGCGCTGCCGATCAGGAAGCCGGTCACTTCGCTGCGGCCGAAGTTGTAGATCAGCGTGTCCCAGTCCGGGTGCAGGCCCTGGCGCGGGTCATCGTGCTCATACAGCGCGGTGCCGTCGAAGCGTTGCATGCCATGGGCATCGGACGGGAAATGCGCGCCGACCCAGTCCACGATCACCCCCAGTCCAGCCTGGTGGCAACGATCGACGAAGCGTGCGAAACGGTCCGGCCCGCCGTGCCGCGCGGTGGGGGCGTACAGGCCAAGCGGCTGATAGCCCCACGAACCGCCGAACGGATGCTCGCTGACCGGCAGCAGTTCGATATGGGTGAAGCCCAGGCCCGTCACGTAGGGAATGAGCTGGTCGCCGAGCTGGTCCCAGTCGAGCACGTCGCCGTTGTCACTGCGCCGCCAGGAACCGGCGTGGACTTCATAGATGGAGATCGCGCGGTCGTCCATCGATGCGCGCGCCTGCATCCAGGCGTCGTCCTGCCATGCACGTTGCGCCCCATCGGCCACCACCGAGGCCGTGCCCGGCAGCAGCTCGGACTGGCGGGCCATCGGGTCGGCCTTGTGGGTCAGCCGGGTGCCGTCGGCTGCGGTGATCTCGAACTTGTAGCGCGCGCCGGCCTCCACGCGCGGCAGGAAGATCTCCCACACGCCAGCGCCATGGCGCAGCCGCATCGGGTGACGCCGCCCGTCCCAGCCATTGAAGTCGCCCACCACCGAAACACGGCGCGCGTTCGGGGCCCAGACGGCGAAACGCACGCCATCGATACCCTGCTGCTGTGCCTGGTGCGCACCCAGCGCCACGCGGATGCTGTTCGGGTCGCCGGCGGCGATGCCGGCCAGCGCGTCCTCGTCCAGCACGGGGCCGAAGGCGTAAACGTCTTCGATCTCCTGTTGCACGCCACCCCAATCGACCCGCAGCAGGCTCACCACGGGCCCCTCGATGGGCGCCTCGAAGATGCCCTCGCCCATGGCGGCCATCGGCCGCCAGTGGCCGGCCGTGTCGCGGCGCAGGACCGCCAGTGCGGCCGGGAACAGCACGTGCAGGCGCCAGGCGCCGGTGGCATCACGGTGGGGGCCCAGCAGCGCGAAGGCATCGCCAGGCGCGCCGGCGGCAATCGACGCCCGCGCCGGCGACAACGCCGCCTCGGCCAAAGGCGCTGCGGACACGCTCTCACCGCCGGGCTCGATCCCGGCATCCAGTTCCCATTGCGTGCTCATGCGCGTGCTTCCGTGGTGCGTTGATAAAGATCCAGGTAATGCGTGCCGGCGATATCCCAGCCGCTCGGGCGCAGCATCGCCGCGCGGCGCATCGCCGCCATCAGCCCGGCCTGACGGAAGGTGCGGAATGCACGCTGCACGCAGCGGCGCAGCGCATCGGCTTCGGCGCCGTTGAACAGGAAGCCGGTGACGCCATCGTCCACGGTATCGATCAGGCCGCCGGTGGCGTGCGCGATCGGCAGGCAGCCGAAGCGTTGGGCGTACATCTGGCTCAGGCCGCACGGCTCGAACCGCGATGGCATCAGCAGGAAGTCGGCGCCGGCGAACATGCGGCGCGCAAGCGTTTCATCGAAACCGATGTAGGCCGAGACGCTACCCGGATAGCGGCGCGCGAGTTCACGCACCTGCGCTTCGATCTGAGGCTCGCCACCGCCGATGATGACCAGCTGGCCACCGGCGGCGACGATCTGCGGGGCGACGTCGCAGGTGAGGTCCAGGCCCTTCTGGTGGACCAGCCGCGAGACCACCGCGAACAGTGGACCCCGGCTTTCGGGGAGGCCGAACGCACGCCGGACATGGCGCGCGTTGTGGTCGCGCCCTTCGCAGGACTGCACGCTGAAATGCACCGGCAGGTGATGGTCGGTGCGCGGGTCCCAGCTGCTGTCGATGCCGTTGACGATGCCGCTCAGGTGCCCCAGCGCTGCACGGCGCGAGAGCAGCCGGTCCAGGCCACAGCCCTCCGCCGGCGCGGTGATCTGCGCGGCATAGCTGATGCTGACCGTATTGACCTGGTCGGCATGCACGATGCCGCCGCGCAGGAAGGACAGCTGCCCGTGGAAATCCAGCGCTTCACGCTGCGCCTCGGCGATGCCCAGGTCCGCGGCCAGGCTGGCCGGGAACAGGCCCTGGTAGGCCAGGTTGTGGATGGTGAGCAGGCACGAGGCCTTGCTGCCCGACCAGCGCACGTAGGCTGCGGCCAGCGCGCACGGCCAGTCATTGAGGTGCAGCAGGCCCGGCGTCCAGTCCATGCCGGCCTCACCTGCGGCGATCACCGCCGCCGCGCGCGACAGCGTGGCAAAGCGCACCGCGTTGTCGGCCCACGGCTCCCCGGCAGCGTCGACGTACGGCGAGCCGTCGCGTTCATAGAGCTCCGGGCAGATCAGCACGTAGACCGGCAATCCGTCGTCCAGCACGGTGTGTGCGATCACGCAGGCTGGCAACGCCGCGTGCGCCGGGGTCTGCCCGATCACCTGCATCGGCCCGGTGCGCTCGAGCACCTCGCGATAGCCGGGAATCAATACGCGCATGTCCGCGCGGTCGCGCAGCGCACGCGGCAGCGAGGCGGCGACATCACCCAGGCCGCCGGCCTTGATGTAGTCGGCCATCTCCGAGACGACAAACAGCACGCGATGGTCGCGGCCACTGGCACGTTCGATGTGGTCGCCAGGCACGACGGTCTGCGTGATGCGGCGCCGGCGCGCACGCAGGGCATCGGTTTTGACCAGGGCCTCGGCCTTGGCGGCGGAGACCTCACGGGTGCGATTGCGAGCGGACATTGGGGGAAGACTCAACGGGGGAGGCATGGCGCAGCCACTCGCCGCCCCGCGCGTGATACGCACAGGACGAAGCGTGATCTGCCTGGAAAAAGAATCGGTCGGAGACACAACCTCGACCTGTGGATCGAATCTACACTCCCGCTGAATCAATGGACTGTGAACCCTCGGCGACGATTTGTTGACTACGCGGGACGTCGCTGCCGAAAACGGTCCACAACGCCTTGCACGACGCGCGCATTGCGCTCGATGAATCTTTCAGATTCGATGAAAACCGTGTGCGCACCTACCGTTGGCGAGTGCGGTGCGCCATGCATATCGACATGCCTTCTGGTTCTGGATCAAACCAATGTCGTGACCCAGAACATCCTCCAGACCTCCGTGCCGTTGATGGCAGTGATGGCAGTGATGGCAGTGATGGCGGCGATGGCTGCGATGGCGGCGACGCCGACGATGGCGGCGACACCAGAGTCGACATAGAGGCCAGCGACGCCAGCGACGGCCATGTTCGACCGGCGGGCTTACCCGCGAGCAAGGCGGTCGAATGCGGCCGCTCCGGGCATTTGCACGTTCATGCGCACTTCAATAGAATGCGCACTAACACGCAGACTCAGCACAGGCCGCTCTCGCCATGACACCCGCCCCGGACACGCTCCCCAGCGAACGCCAGCAGACCATCCTCGGCCTGCTCCAGCAACATGGCCGTGTTCTTTCGGCCCAGCTGGCAGTGGACCTTCAGGTTTCCGAGGACTCGATCCGCCGCGATCTGCGCGATCTCGCGCAGCAGGGCCTGTGCCGGAAGGTGTATGGCGGCGCCCTGCCCGCCACCCCGGACTTTCCGCCGCTGAGTGCCCGCCAAACCGTGCAGAAAACGCAGAAACAGGCACTGGCACGCGAGGCCGCCGCACAGATCCGGGCGGGCGACACCGTCCTGCTCGATGCCGGTTCCACCAACAGCGCCATCGCCGCCTGCCTGCCAGCGCTGGAAGGGCTGCACATTCTGACCAATGCACCGGATATCGCGCTCACCCTGATGGCGCGCGGCGGCATCGAGGTCACGCTGATCGGCGGCCGCCTTGATCCGCGCATCGGCGCCACCGTGGGCGCGCAGGCGCTGGAGGCCATGGGCGGACTGCGCGTGGATCTGTTCTTCATCGGCACCTGCGCAGTGGATGCGCAGCAGGGTCTGTGGGCGGTCGATGGCGAAGAAGCCGCCCTCAAGCGGGCGATGCTGGCTGCCAGCAGCCGCTGCGTGGTGGTGGCCACCAACGACAAGCTCGGCGCCCAGGCGAGCCATCGCATCGGCAGCGTCGATGACATCGATGTGCTGGTGCTCGAAGCCGATGCGCCTGCGCCGCAGATCGATGCATTCGTCCGTCGCGGCGTGGATATCCAGCTTGCCTCGCGCCGTTGACCCTTTCCCAGGAATCTCCAGACTGATGACCCCGCTCTCTTCCGTTGCTGCCCGCGGGCAGCAGCACGCCACCCGCGCCGCCTTTTTCCTGCCCGGCTTCGCCACCGCTGCCTGGGCGCCGCTGGTCCCGTTCGCCAAGCACCGCACCGGGCTGGATGAAGGTTCGCTGGGCCTGGTGCTGCTGTGCCTGGGCGCCGGCTCGCTGCTGGCGATGCCGATCGCCGGCATGCTCGCCGCACGCCACGGCTGCCGCGCGGTCATGATCGCCACGCTGGCGATGGTGATCGCCCCCCTTCCCCTGCTCGCCGTCGCGCCCTCGCCGCTGACCCTGGGCCTGGTGCTGTTCGTGTTCGGTGCCGGCGTGGGCGCCTGCGATTGCGTGATGAACATGCAGGCGATCATGGTCGAGCGCGACAGCGGCCGGCCGATGATGTCCGGCTTCCACGCGTTCTACAGCATCGGCGGTGCCGTCGGTGCCGGCGCGATGACCGCCCTGCTCGCGGTCCACCTGCCGCCGTGGCTGGTCTGCCTGCTGGCGTCGGCGGTGATGGCCGCGCTGTTGGCCCTTTCGCTGCCGCACTGGCGGACCGACAAGGCCCCCAGTGATGCACCGATGTTCGCGGTGCCGCACGGCGTGGTGCTCGCGATCGGCGTGCTGTGTTTCGTGGCGTTCCTGGCCGAAGGCTCGGTACTGGACTGGAGCGCGGTGTTCCTGCATGAGGTGCAGCAGGTCGATCCCTCGCGCGCCGGCCTGGGCTACCTGGCCTTTGCCATCGCGATGACCGTGACCCGTCTCGTCGGCGATGGCGTGGTGGCCAGGCTCGGCCGCCATCGTTCGATCCTGATCGGCAGCCTGGTCGCGGCGTCCGGTTTCGCGCTGGCAACGTTCGCTGCCTGGATGCCGCTGGCCCTGTGCGGTTATGCCCTGGTCGGCCTGGGCTGCGCCAACATCGTGCCGGCCCTGTTCTCGATGGCCGGCAACCAGAAGGTCATGCCGGAAAGCCTGGCCATCCCGGCGATCACCACGCTCGGCTATGCCGGTGTGCTGGCAGGCCCGGCACTGATCGGTTTCGTGGCGCAGGCCAGCAGCCTGGTGTTCGCCTTCAGCGCGGTGGCGGTGACGCTGGTGCTGGTGGGGCTGTGCGCGCGGTGGGTGCGCGCCTGAGACTGCCCGGACTGTTCCTCGCTAACGCCCGTAGCGCGCGAGGATCACCAGCACCAACAGTGCGATCGCGGCCAGTACGAGCAGCATCAGGAAGATCATGCGATAGCGCAGCATGGGCGTGGCAGCGGCGGGCGTTACCATCAGGGCACTGCTTACCGGATGCGCACGATGACGGACCTGTCCTTCGATCCCCGCCCGCGCCGCGCGGCCTTCCGCGCGTTGCACGATGACGGCTGCTTCGTGCTGCCCAACCCGTGGGACGCCGGTAGCGCACGCTATCTGCACAGCCTCGGTTTCCAGGCATTGGCCTCCACCAGTTCCGGTTATGCGTGGAGCCAGGCCCAGGCCGATGGCACGTTGACGCTGGAGGAAACGCTCGCCCATCTCCACTCCCTCGCCGCCGCGACCCCGCTGCCGTTGAACGCCGATTTCGGCGATGGCTTCGGCACGCTGGAGGAGGTCGGCCGCAACGTCGCCCTTGCCATCGCCACGGGCGTGGCTGGCATCTCCATCGAAGACGCCAGCCCGGACCCGGACCATCCGCTGCGCACGCTGGACGATGCCGTGGCCCGGGTGCGCGCGGCGCGCCGTGCGATCGACGAGGCCGATGAGGACGTGGTGCTGATCGGCCGTGCCGAGAATTTCTTCGTCGGCCGCCCGGACCTGGAGGATGCGATCACGCGGTTGCGCGCCTATGCCGAGGCAGGTGCGGACTGCCTCTACGCACCGGGCATCAGCACCCGCGAGCAGATCGAGGCGGTGGTGGCCGCAGTGGCGCCGCGACCGGTCAACCTGCTGGTGGGCAGCGCGTTGCCGTTCACCCTGCAGGACATTGCCGCCATGGGCGTGCGCCGGGTGAGCGTTGGCGGTGCGATGGCGCGTACTGCCTGGGGCGGGATGATGCGCGCCGCGCAGTTGCTCAAGGACGAAGGCCGCTTCGACGGCTTCGCGGACGCGGCCTCCGGCACGGTGTTGAACCAGTTGTTCCGCTGAGCGGGATCAGTGGCTGGACAGCACCACTACCGCCGCGGTGACCAGCGCGATGCCCACCCAGCCGATCGGGCGCAGACGATTGCCGAACAGCACGCGCCCGCACAGCGCGGTGCCGATCACACCGATCGCACCCCACATCGCATAGGCCGTGGCCAGGTCGAGGGTCTTGACCGCCTGGCCGAGCATCGCGAACGCGATCCAGACCAGCACGATCGCGGCGACGCCCCACGCCGGCTTACGGAAGCCATCGGACTTGGCGACCATCATGTTGGCCGCGATGTCGATCAGCGCCGAGCAGACCACGAACAGGAAGGCGTTGAGATTCATGACGTGTGCTCCTCACCGAGCGTGACGCAGACGATGCCGACCGCCGCCATCACCAGGCCGATCATCTGCTGCATCGACAGGCTGTCCTTGAACACGAAAATACCGACCAGGGTCAGCAGGGTCAGGCCAAGGCCTTCCCATACCGCGTAGGCGACACCGACCGCGATGCCGCGCACCGACAGCGCAAGGAAGTAATAGGAAATGGCCAGGGCCACGGCCATCACGGCATAGCCCACATAGCCGCCATGACGGGCGGCATCGGCCATGAACGAGGTACCGACCACTTCGGCGACGATCGCCACGGTCAGGCAGGCCCAGGCGATCAGGCCGCCGCGGGCACGGGGTTGCGAATGCACCTGTGTGTGCATGGAAAGCTCCTTGATTGCGGCCGGTGCGCACCGGCGGAATGCCGGGCACCGGGGCATCGGCCGGGATGGCGGATGCGCGTGCGTCGCTGCTGGCCGGGTGACATGGCTGCCGACACCGGGTCGGCACGTGGCCCGGTAAATCGGGCACGCAGTCCGGTAAATCCGGGCATGCAGTCCGGTAGGTACCGACCGTTGGTCGGTACGGCAGCCGGTCAATGGCACCCAAGCGACGCGCCCATTATCATCGTCTTTTCCATCAGTCCCAAGATGGAATCCATCGGCAAAGGCGATACATCCATGCGTTATGGCCCTGAATCCCTGCACGCGTTCGTCGAGGCCGCGGCCCTCGGCTCGTTCTCCGCCGCCGCACGCCGTTTGAAGAAGACCCAATCCACCATCAGCACCGCGATCGCCACGCTGGAAGCGGATCTGGGCCTCACCCTGTTCGATCGCAGTGGTCGTTACCCGGTGCTGACCGAAGACGGCCGCAAAGTGCTCGGCCATGCGCAGGAAATCCTGGCCGCCGCCGACCGCCTCGAGCAGCTCAGCATCCGCCTGGCCGACGAGGTCGAACCGCGCCTGACCCTGGTGTTCTCGGACATCTACCAGCTCAATCCCGACCAGCATCTGCTGCGCCGGTTCGAGCAACGTTTCCCGGATATCGAACTTGAGTGGCTGGATGCCGAAGGCGGCGACGTGCTCGAGGTGGTGCAGCGCGGGCGCGCCCAGCTCGGGCTGATCCCGCATCAGCCGTCCTATCCTTTCGAACTGGCGGTACGCGCCCTGCCCCTGCGTGCGGAGATGGCGGTATTCGTGGCCGCCGCTCACCCGCTGGCCGCCGTGGCCACGCCGGAGGAATCGCACCTGGCCCGTCATCGCCAGATCTGCCTGAGCGGCGACGCCTGCCGTGAGGGCCACGCACGCGGGCGGACCTGGTCAGCCTCGGACTACCTGATGGTGCTGGAGATGGCCGAGGACGGCTTCGGCTGGGCCGAACTGCCGCGCGCGCTGGTCACGCGCTACGGCCGGGGCATGCTGGTGGAGCTGCCCCTGCCGGGCTGGCCACGGCTGGTTTCCACCGATGCGGTGTGGCGCAAGGGCGCGCCGCTGGGGCCGGCCGCGCTGTGGTTGCTGGATCAGTTCCTGGGGGCGGCCAACGCGTAATCGATCGCCGCGCAGATCGCCGCCACCTGGGCATCGTTGCACTGCTGCGGGGTGGCGCGCGGGCTGTCCGGGTACACCTCGGTGGTGGTGGTGAAGGTCGCACCGCTGACACTGGCGCACAGACCCAGCTTTTCCAACGGATATTCGATCACGCCGGGGGCGACCACCGGCGAGCCGATGATTTCGCCCTTGTCGTCAGCCGGGGCGATGTGGGTCACCCGTTCGACGGCCGCGTTGACGGCGGTCTGGAACGCAGGCTGCGGGTTCTCGCTGTCATCGACCAGATAGAAACCATCCGGGATCAGGCCCGGCTCGAACGGCTTGCCGTCGCGCGCGGCCAGGGCCGGGCGGAACTCGGTTTCATCGCTGTCCGTGGTTTCGTGCAGGTCGATATGCATCACGATACTGCCCTTCAGCGGCGCGACCAGCGCGATCAGCGCGGCCGCTTCGGCCGCCGGGCTGTTGACCATGAAGGAGCGGTTCGGATCGATCGCCTCGGCGTTCCAGCGCTGGATGCGCTCATAGCCCCACGGGCTGACGCAGGGCACCACCAGCAGATTGGCGCGCCCGGCGTACTCGGCCGCGCGGGTCTGCAGGAACTGAAGGGCACCCTGCACCCCACTGGTTTCGTAGCCGTGGATGCCGCCGGTGACCAGCATCGTCGGCAGCGCGGGGTTCCAGTCGCGGCTGCGCACGGCGAACAGCGGGTACTGGTCCGGGGCGTAATCCAACGTGCCGTACTGGCTGACATCGAAGCGGCCGCGCAATGCCTCCAGCACCGGCAGCACGTCATCGGCATAGCGCCGCTGCGGCACCTGGCGGGCACGCCACTGCGCCTTCTCCGCAGCGCCCCAGGGCTGGCCAGGGGTACCGATAGGATAGAAGGAGGCGTTGGTCATGGCGTGCTCGTCTGTGGTGCGGTGTGGAAGCGCGATTTTACCATTGCCGCACCAGGCAGCCCCGCTTACGCGTGGTCGAGCGCGGCGATCGCTGCATCGACAGGCTGGTCGCCTTCGGTCAGCTCGATGATCGTCCGCCGCAGCTGCGGCTGTTCCACCAGCGCGACCAGGGTGGCGGCCACATCGGCACGCGGGATGTCGCCATAGGCGATCGCCGGTCCCGCGGTGACGCGGCCGGTGCCTGCTGTATCTGTCAAGGTGCCCGGGCGCAGGATGACCCAGTCCAGATCGGTCGCGGCCAGATACACATCGGCGCGCTTCTTGACCGTCATGTAATTCTCGAAGCCCTCGCCCATGGCCTTGTTGCGGCCGGCTTCGGGGAATGCCGACACCAGCAGGAAACGACGCACGCCCGCCTGCCGCGCGGCATCCACGGCAAGTTCCAGGCCGCGGCCATCGATGGCGTTGGTCACGTCCACGCCTGCGCCGCCCGCACCGGCGGTGAAGACCACCACATCGCTGCCCGCCATGCTGCGGGCGAGCGTGTCCATGTCGATGGCGGTGAGGTCGCCGGGGACCGGCGTGGCACCCAGCGCGCTGAGTTCATCGCCCTGCCCGGCACGGCGATGCAGCGCGAGCACGCGATGCTCTCTCTCAACCAGCTGCTTGACGAGATGACGACCCACCTTGCCGGCCGCGCCGACGATGAAGACAGTGCTCAAGACGCTTCTCCTGTTTCGATCCAGCGGCAAGCCTACGCAGGCGGATGTGACACGACCGTCCCCATCGCGCGCCGACGTTCAGCCGCCGCTGTACTGCGCGTCGCTGACCTGTTCCATCCACGTCACTGGCGAGCCGTCCACCGCTTCGGCAATCGCGATATGCGTCATTGCCGTGGTGGCCTGCGCGCCGTGCCAATGCTTGACGCCCGGTGGAATCCAGACGATGTCGCCCGGGCGGATCTCGCGCGCGGGCTTGCCCCACTCCTGCACGCTGCCCACGCCTGCGGTGACGATCAGGGTCTGGCCCAGCGGATGGGTATGCCATGCGGTGCGGGCACCGGGCTCGAAGGTGACCGTCGCTCCGCCGACCCGCGCCGGCGCATCGGCCTGGAAGGGCGCATCGATGCGGACGCGGCCGGTGAAGTAATCGGCCGGGCCGGCCGCCGAGGCGGTGCTGCCGGCGCGGGTGATGACGATGGGCGCCGCTTCGGCGGGCGCGGTGGCGGCCATCGAAAGCGATAGCGCGGCGGTGAACAGGTCCATGAAGCGATCTCCTGTGGTGAGCGACGGAGCACGCCGCCGGGACCCTCACTCTAGGCCTGGCTCCACACGGGAACTACCCATCGCAACCGGGATGCAGCCATGACTGATCCTCATCAATGGGTAAACAACGCTACTTGAGTTCATCAGTCGGGCCCGCGCATCATGGGCGCGCATGACTGCCATGCGCCCTCGGCCCCCGCTCCATGGCCCGCGAGAATTTCAACGATCTGCAGGTGTTCGTGACTGTCGCGCGCGAGCGCAGCTTCACCCGCGCGGCCGCCCAGCTCGGCGTCTCGCAGTCTGCGCTGAGCCACACCGTCCGCGGCCTGGAAGAGCGGCTGGGCGTGCGCCTGCTGACCCGGACCACGCGCAGCGTCTCGATGACCGAGGCTGGCGAGCGCCTGTACGACACCGTCGCGCCGCGCATGCAGGAGATCGAGGCCGAAGTGGCCGCGATCAGCGAGTACCGCGACCGCCCGGCCGGCACGATCCGCATCACCACGGCCGAACATGCGGCCAACACGATCGTCTGGCCGCGGCTGTCGGCCGTGCTGCCCGCCTACCCCGACCTGCGTGTGGAGCTCACCATCGACTACGGCCTGGCCGACATCGTCGCCCAGCGCTACGACATCGGCATCCGTCTGGGCGGGCGCGTGGCCAAGGACATGATCGCCGTGCCGATCAGCCCGCCGCAGCGCATGGCGATCGTGGCCAGCCCGGCCTACTTCGCCACGCATACCGCGCCGCAGGTGCCGGCCGATCTGGCCGCACACAACTGCATCGGCATGCGCCTGCCCACCCACGGCGGGCTGATGGTGTGGGACCTGGAAAAGGACGGCGAGGAGGTGAACGTGCGCGTGGACGGCCAATGGACCTTCAACGGCAGCAGCGCGATCCGTCGCGCCGCCCTGGCCGGTGCCGGACTGGCCTATCTGCCCGAGGACATGGTGCTTGAGGACATCGCCGCAGGTGCCTTGCGGCGTGTCATGCCGGACTGGTGCGATCCCTTCGACGGCTATTACGCCTACTACCCCAGCCGCCGGCATTCCTCCAGCGCGATGCGCGTGGTGATCGAAACATTGCGCGCAGAACGGTAGAGCCGACCGTTGGTCGGCTCACGCGGCGCCACATCCCACGTAGAGCCGACCGTTGGTCGGCTGACGCAGTACCCGATCAAGGGCAGCCGACCGTTGGTCGGCTCTACCTGTTCTCAGGGGCGCAGCAGCACCTTGCCGTTACGGCCTGGCTCCAGGCTGGCCTTGGCGGCGTCGGCCACCTCGTCCAGACCGAACACACCGTCCACCGGCAGACTCAGCCCGCCACCCGCAGCCAGCTGCAGCAGCTCCCCGACCAGGCGCCGCTTGTCGTCCGGCGCCATCGCCTGGCTCACCTTGCTGCCCCAGAAGCCTTTCACTGTGGCCTGTTTGAAGATCACATCGCCGGAGCTGAGCTGCATCGGCTCACCGGTCATCGAACCGAACGACACCAACGTGCCGCCATCACCCAGCAGGGTCATCAACTCGCTGCTGGCACGCCCGCCAACCGAGTCCACGGCGGCGGCGATCGATGCCTTGCCAACCGTGGCCTGCACCTGGGCCATCCAGTCGGACTGCGCGGTGGAGATGGTGTGGTCGATGCCAAGTCCGGCCATCTCGGTCACGCCCGCGTCGCGCCGCACCAGGTTGATGCAGTGCACGCCACGGGCCTTGGCCAGCATTGCCAGCGCCTTGCCGACCGCGCCGTTGGCCGCGTTCTGGAGAATCCACTGGCCTTGCTTCACCTGCAGGAACTCCAGCAGCATCAAGGCACTGAGCGGCATGGCGATCAGCTGTGCCGCCGCGTTGTCATCGATGCTGTCGGGCATGGGAATGACCATGCGCGCCGGCGCGATGAAGTACTCGGCCCAGGTGCCGTGCACCGACGCGGCGCTGACGCGCTGGCCGACCTTCAGGCCTTCGACGCCTTCGCCGAGCGCGTCGATCACGCCGGTGCCTTCGCTGCCACCGACCGCGGGCAGCTCGGGCTTGTAACCGTACTGACCGCGCACGGTCCACAGGTCGTGGTTGTGGATGGGCGCCAGCACGGTGCGGATGCGCACCTCGCCGGCCGCGGGGGCCGGCTGCGGCACGTCGCCGCCGTGCAGGACCTGGGTCGGGTCACCGAAGGTGGTGTGGATGGCAGCGCGCATCAGTCGCGCGCCTTCATTGCGATGTTCATGGGGTATCTCCTGCAGAAAGTATCAACGGCGATGACGATGGGCGGCGACGATGGCGCGCGGCTGGTGCCAGGCGCGCACGCGCAGCCAGATGGTCTGGATCACCACGATGATGATCAGCACCAACGCCAGGATGGCGATGTTGTGGGCCCCCGGCAGATCCCAGCCGGACTGCTTGACGTACATCCCGGCCAGCGCCCAGATGACGGCCGCCGGATAGGCGAAGTGCCCGCGCAGCAGCTGGTTGACCACCAGCACCAGCAGCGTGGCCAGCACCAGCAGCACCAGGCTCCAGCCGAGCATGTTGTCGGTCGGCAGCCAGCCATGGGCGACGATCACCTGGGCGGTATTGAGGAAGGCCGCCAGCGACAACCAACCGGCATGCAGCGCCAACGGATAGGCAGCCCACGCACGCTGGCCACCCGGCGCGGTGACCGGCGAGGCGCGGTAGGCAGCCACGATCACGCAGAGCAAGGCGGCCCAGATGACCGCCAGCGCCGGGAGGAACCACTGGTTGGAGAACACGGGCATCCAGGCGGCGGTCAACGCGAAACCGGCCGCCGCCCACGGGCGCACCCCGGTGATGTCCGGCTTGCGCAGGCGCAGCTGCCAGAACCCGAACAGCACGTCCCACAGGAAGATCAGGCCCCAGATCGCGAAGGCATAACCGGCCGCGACCAGCAGGGTCGGGTACTGGTCGGACACTGCACCGTTGGTCGGGCCGAACGCGCCGGTCTGTGAGAACCACGCCACCACGGGCATGGCCAATGCGGCCAACAACACGATCCAACGCATGCATCCACTCCAGCTGAAAAGAGCGGTGACGATACGCGGTTCAGGGTTAAGGCGTTGGGAGGCCACAGATTGCAAAGCCTTACTAACATAGCCTCTGCTATATTGCGGCCGTGGACATCCAACGCCGCCCAGAAAACGCCCCCGCTTGGCCGTCCTCGGCCGGGCATACGCCCAGCCTGGGCGAGATGAACGCGAGCGTCGCGGTCCCGAGTGGCGGTCACTGGTGGTTCCGGCTGCTGGCCTTCCTCGGCCCGGGCTACATGATCTCGGTCGGCTACATGGACCCGGGCAACTGGGCCACCGACATCGCCGGCGGTGCGCAGTTCGGTTACCTGCTGCTCTCGGTGATCCTGCTCTCCAACCTGATGGCCATCGTGCTGCAGGGGCTTTCGGCACGGCTGGGCATCGCCACCGGGCGCGATCTGGCGCAAGCGTGCCGCGACCACTACTCGAGGCCGGTCAACCTGGGCCTGTGGCTGCTGTGCGAGATCGCGATCATCGCCTGCGATCTGGCGGAAGTCATCGGCACGGCAATCGCGCTGAAGCTGTTGTTCGGGATCCCGCTGCTGGCCGGCGCGATCATCACCGCGGTGGACGTGGTGCTGGTGCTGCTGCTGATGAACCGTGGGTTCCGTGCCCTTGAGGCGTTCGTGATCGCGCTGCTGCTGGTGATCTTCGGTTGCTTTGCGATCCAGATCTTCATCGCCGCCCCGCCGCTGCAGGCGGTGCTGGCCGGGTTCATTCCGCACGCGCAGGTGGTGACCGATCCCAAGGCCCTGTACCTGGCGATCGGCATCATCGGTGCCACCGTGATGCCGCACAATCTCTACCTGCACTCCTCCATCGTGCAGACCCGCGCCTACCCGCGCACGGATGCCGGTCGCCGCAGCGCGCTGCGCTGGGCGGTGACCGACAGCACCATCGCGCTGATGCTGGCGTTGTTCATCAACGCCTCGATCCTGATCCTGGCGGCCGCGGTGTTCCATGCGCACGGCCGGACCGATGTGCAGGAGATCGAGCAGGCCTACGAACTGCTCGCGCCGATGCTGGGCGTCGGCCTGGCCTCGACGTTGTTCGCGGTCGCCCTGCTCGCTTCGGGCATCAACTCCACCGTGACCGCGACGCTGGCCGGCCAGATCGTGATGGAAGGTTTCCTGCGGCTGCGGATCGCCCCGTGGGCGCGGCGCCTGATCACCCGCGGCATCGCGATCGTGCCGGTGGTGGTGGTCACCGCCATCTATGGCGAGCAAGGCACCGCACGGTTGCTGGTGTTGAGCCAGGTGCTGCTCTCGATGCAGCTGCCGTTCGCGGTGGTGCCACTGGTACGGTTCGTCTCGGACAAGGCCAAGATGGGCGCGCTGGTGGCGCCGAGGTGGTTGATCGCGCTGTCGTGGCTGATCGGCGGCCTCATCATCGTGTTGAACGTGAAGCTGCTGGTGGATGTGTGGCGGGGCTGAGCCGCGGCGCTTGACCTCAACGTTGGTTGAGATGGCACAGTGCATTTCCCTCATCCCACTGGCACGTCCAGATCGAGCCGCTCAATGACCGATAACTCGCAGCACGCGTTATGGAATGGCCCGGCCGGTGAGGCCTGGGTGCACGCGCAGCGCCTCCTCGACCAGATGTTCGCGCCGCTGGCCGACCACCTGCTGGCCGCGATCGCGCCGGGCGACGATCTGCGGGTGCTGGATGTGGGCTGCGGCACCGGCGCGGTGGCGCTGGGCATGGCCGGGCGCCTGGGGCCGGAGGCGCACGTCACCGGGGTCGATATCTCCGCCCCGATGATCGCCCTGGCGCGCGAGCGCGCGCAGCGCGCCGGCCTGGCCGTGGAGTTCATCGTTGCCGACGCGCAGCAGCACGCATTCGCCCCGGGGAGCCTGGACCGGATCGTGTCGCGCTTCGGCGTGATGTTCTTCGATGAGCCGGTGCAGGCCTTTGGCCAACTGCAGCGCGCCGCCAGACGCGGCGGGGTGCTGCAGGCGCTGGTCTGGCGTGGGGCGGACGAGAATGCCTTCATGACCACCGCCGAGCGCGCCGCGGCGCCCTGGCTGACGTTGCCACCGCGCCAGCCCGGCGCACCGGGTCAGTTTGCGTTTGCCGATAAGGCCCGGGTCGAGCAGATCCTGGGCGACGGCGGCTGGGAGGATATCGAGCTGCTGCCGCTGGATGTCGTGTGCCGGATCAACCGAGCGGATCTGGCGACGTACGTCTCGCTGCTTGGACCGGTCGGGAGCGCACTGCGCAACAACAACCTGGCTGCGGACGTACGAACGAAGGTGCTCGAGGAGGTGCTGCATGCCTTCGAGCCGTTCGTCGACGGCGAGTCCGTAACCTTCACCGCGGCCTGCTGGGACGTGCGCGCCCGCGCGTGGTGACCACCGGGCGGATCCATCCGCGCGGTGCGCGCCTGCACGGTCCATGGCCATGCGACGGCGTGGGGAGTGGCCTGCAGCCCGCTTACGTGCCGGCCTCGACCAGCCGCACGCGCAGCTTCTCGACGATATCCTGTTCGCTCATTGCATAGCCGTAGACATCCTGCAGCTGGCCGTCAGCACCGAGCAGGAACCACGAGGCCGTGTGCTCGAAGGTCGCCCGGTCCCCTTCGCCGACGCGTCGATAGCTCACGCCCAGGCTCTCGGCGATGGCGCGGGTACCGGCCTCGTCGCCGGCCAGGCCGAGGAACGTCGTATCGAAGGCCGCCAGGTACTCGCGCAGGTGCTCGGGCGTATCGCGCCGGGGGTCGACGGTGACGAAGGCCACCTGCAGCTGCTCTGCCGCGGGGCCC
Source organism: Stenotrophomonas sp. RIT-551 (assembly GCF_026241915.1). Classification (NCBI taxonomy): domain Bacteria; kingdom Pseudomonadati; phylum Pseudomonadota; class Gammaproteobacteria; order Lysobacterales; family Lysobacteraceae; genus Stenotrophomonas; species Stenotrophomonas sp. RIT-551. Next base: position 136,512 of record NZ_JAPJIU010000003.1, read on the forward strand.
AGCAGCCGCTTGATCTGCACCGCCTTGACCAGGCTCAGCGGGCACACTTCGGGGCAGTGGGTGAAGCCGAAGAACAGCAGCGTCGGCGTGCCCTGCAGGTCGCGGATCGCCAGCGTACGTCCGTCGCTGCTCTCCAGCTTGACCGCGCCGAGTGCCGCCTGGCCCATTACCGGTGCCTGATCATCGGCGCAACCGGCCAGCAGCGCCACCGTCACGATGCCCGCGGCGACCCATCGCCTCACTTCGCCGCTCCGTGCAGCACCAGGCCATCGCGCACGCTGAAGTCCACCACCTGCGGTGCACTGCGGGCGAACTGCAGCCTCACCCGCACCGTCTGCCCGGCCGACAACGGCCGCTTTGGCTTGAGCAGCATCAGATGGTAGCCACCTGGCTCCAGCGCGACGGTCTGCCCCCCCGGCAAAGCCAGGCCATCGGGCAGCGCCTGCATGCGCATCACTTCACCGTCCATGCGCATGGCATGGATCTGCACCTCGGCGAATATCGGGGACGCGGCCGACAGCAGCCGGTCATCACCGCCGCCGTTATGCAGCAGCACGTAACCGGCGGCGACATTCGCCGCCGGCGGTGGCAGGCGGACCCAGGGATCGCTGACCGACACCGTTGCCGCGGTGTGGGCCTGCGCGGCCGCAGCCACCACCGGCATCACGGGAGAGGAGAACAGCAGCCCGGCCAGCAGGGTTGCGCAGGATGAGCGGCTCATGGCGTGCCCGACATCTGCATCGGCATCATGTTGAGGTTGGCGTTGTGCATGACCCACAGCGAACCGGCCACCACGATGGCGATCAGGAAGGCGGTGCACAGGAAGATGCCGGTGTTCTCGCGCTGGCTGCGCCCTGCCCCGATATGCAGGAACAGCACCAGCTGGGCGACCAGCTGGACCACGCACAGCACCACGATGGCGGTCAGCCGCAGCGGCTGCGGGACCAGATCGGTCATGACCACGCCGAACGAGGCGCCGGTCAGGACCAGGCACAGCAGCAGGCCGAGGATGTAGCCCGTCAGGGTGGCATGGCCGCCACCGTGATCGGCCTCAGGCGCGTTCGCGCTCATACAAACTCCCTCAAGTAGACGAAGGTGAACACACAGATCCAGATCAGATCCAGGAAGTGCCAGAACAGGCTCAGGCACGCCAGGCGGCGGCGCACGATGCCGTCCAGGCCGAACTTCAGCACCTGGTGGATCATGATCGCCAGCCACAGCAGGCCGAAGGTGACGTGCAGGCCGTGGGTGGCCACCAGCGTGAAGTACGCCGAGAGGTAGGCACTCACATCCGGCGTTGCGCCTTCATGGATCAGCTCGGCGAACTCATACAGCTCCATGCCGATGAAGACCGCACCGAGCACGCCGGTCACGGCCAGCCAGCCCACCACCGGGTTGCGCTTGCCCGCCTGCATGCCGAGCATCGCCAGGCCGAAGGTGAAGCTGCTGAGCAGCAGCACCACGGTCTCGGAGAGCACGAAACCGAGCTTGAACAGTTCCTTGCCGCTGGGGCCGTCGGCCGTTCCGTTGAGCAGCACGCCGAAGGTGGCGAACAGCACCGCGAAGATCAGGCAGTCGCCCATCAGGTACATCCAGAACCCGACGACGGTCTTGCTGCCATCGTCGTGATGCGCGTGGGCAGGGTCGTGATGACCGGCCGCGAGCTGCCCGTGCTGCGTGGCAGCGGTGAGGGTATCGCCGCTCATGCCTTGGCTCCTTCCATCTGCGCGAAGTGCGCGTCTTCGATGCGCTTCACCTCGGCGGCGGGCACGTAATAGTCCACATCACGGTTGTACGAGCGCAGCACGAAGGTGGCGATCACACCGATCAGGCCGATGCCGGCCAGCACCCACATGTGCCAGACCAGGGCAAAGCACAGCACCAGGCTGAACACCGAAATCACCACGCCGGAGGCAGTGTTGCGCGGCATGTGGATGTCCTCGTAGCGGTCCTGGCGCTGCCAGGCACGGCCGTGCTGCTTGTCGTCCCAGTGCTGTTCCAGCGAGGTGATCGCCGGCAGCCTGGCGAAGTTGTAGAACGGTGGCGGCGAAGAGGTAGCCCACTCCAGGCTGCGCGCGTTCCACGGGTCGCCGGTGAGGTCCATGTTGGCCTTGCGGTCACGCACGCTGACATAGAACTGGATGAACATCGCGGCGATGCCGGCGGCGATCACCAGCGCACCGACGGCGGCCACGATCAGCCACGGCTGGTAACCCTCCACGCCGTAGTGGTTCATGCGGCGGGTCATGCCCTTGAAGCCCAGCACGTACAGCGGCATGAAGGCCAGGTAGAAGCCGACCAGCCAGCACCAGAACGAAATCTTGCCCCAGCGCTCGTTGAGGGTGAAGCCAAAGGCCTTGGGGAACCAGAAGCTGATGCCGGCCAGGCAGCCGAACACCACGCCACCGATGATCACGTTATGGAAGTGCGCGATCAGGAACAGGCTGTTGTGCAGCACGAAGTCCGCGCCCGGGATCGCCAGCATCACGCCGGTCATGCCGCCCAGGGCGAAGGTGACCATGAAGCCGATCGTCCACAACGTCGAGGAGTGGTAGCGGATCCGCCCGCGGTACATGGTGAACAGCCAGTTGAACAGCTTCACCCCGGTGGGGATCGAGATGATCGAGGTCATGATGCCGAAGAAGGCATTCACGTTCGCGCCCGAGCCCATGGTGAAGAAGTGGTGCAGCCACACGAAGAACGACAGGATGCCGATCGACGAGGTGGCGTAGACCATCGAGCGGTAGCCGAACAGCGGCTTGCCCGAGAACGTGGCGATGATCTCCGAGAACGCGCCGAAGCACGGCAGGATCAGAACGTAGACTTCCGGGTGGCCCCAGATCCAGATCAGGTTGACGTACATCATGGCGTTGCCGCCGGCGTCATTGGTGAAGAAATGCATCCCGAAATAGCGATCCATGGTCAGCAGCGCCAGGGTCGCGGTCAGCACCGGGAAGATCGCCACGATCAGGATGTTGGTGATCAGTGCGGTCCAGGTGAACACCGGCATCTTCATCAGGTCCATGCCCGGCGCACGCATCTTGAGGATGGTGACGATGAAGTTCAGGCCGGTCAGCGTGGTGCCGATGCCGGAGACCTGCAGTGACCAGATGTAGTAGTCCACGCCCACCGTGGGGCTGTACTCGATCCCGGACAGCGGCGGATACGCCACCCAGCCGGTCGCGGCGAAATCGCCGACGAACATCGACAGCATCACCAGCACCGCGCCCACCGCCGACAACCAGAAGCTGAGCGAGTTGACGAACGGGAAGGCGACGTCGCGCGCGCCGATCTGCAGCGGCACCACGATGTTCATCAGGCCCACGATGAGCGGGGTCGCCACGAAGAAGATCATGATCACGCCATGCGCGGTGAAGATCTGGTCGTAGTGTTCCGGCGGCAGGTAACCGGCGCTGTCATTGGCGGCGATGGCCTGCTGGGCCCGCATCATCAGCGCATCGGCGAAGCCGCGCACCAGCATGACCAGGGCCAGGATGATGTACATCACACCGATTTTCTTGTGGTCCACCGAGGTGATCCACTCGGTCCAGAGGTAGCCCCACTTCTTGTAATACGTGATGGCCACGACGATCGCCACGCCCAGCAGCAGCGAGCCGACCAGCGCCGACATGATGATCGGGTCGTGGTAGGGAATCGCTTCGAGGTTCAACTTTCCAAGCACAATCAGTTCTCCGCGGTACGGCTGGCAGACGCGGCCAGGCTCACGAGTTGGGATGTCGCGCCGGGTTCTTCACCGGGCAGGCAGATTTCGTCGTCGGGCATGCCGCCGTAGCGGCGCAGGATGCTGTCGAACAGGCCGGTATCCACGCTGGCGAAGCGCTGCATCGGCGCGCCGTGGGTCGGCTTCTCCAGTTCGGCCAGACGGGCCTGGCCCAGGTGCTGGGCAGTACCGCGCGACTGCGCCAGCCACTGCGCGAAGTCCGCCTCGGTCATCACCCGCGCATCGAACTTCATGTCCGAGAAGCCCGCGCCGCTGTAGGCCGAGGACATGCCGGCGTACGTGCCCGGCGTATGCCCGATCAGGTGCAGGCGGGTCTGCATTGCCGGCATGGTGTAGACCATGCTGCCCAGCTGCGGCACGAAGAAGGCATTCATCATCGACTCGGAGGTCAGCTTGAACGCCACCGGCGTATCGACCGGCATCACCAGTTCGTTGACCGTGGCCACGTTGTGGTCCGGATAGATGAACAGCCACTTCCAGTTGAGCGAGACCACTTCCACGCGCAGCGGCGCCTTGTCCGATTCGATCGGCCGGTACGGATCCAGCGCGTGGGTGCTTTTCCAGATCAGCACGCCGAGCACGACCACGATCAGGCACGGGATCGTCCACACCACCACTTCGATGGCGGTGGAGTGCGACCAGGTGGGTGCGTAGGTGGCCTTCTTGTTCGACTCGCGGTAGTGCCACGCGAAGTACAGCGTGAGGATGATCACCGGGATCACCACCAGCAGCATCAGGCCGGTGCAGACCAGGATCAGCTGCATTTCCTGCTCGGCGATGCTGCCCATGGGATTGAACAGCTCCAGGTTCCTGCAACCTGACAGCAGCGGCAGCAGCGCTGCCAGGCCGAACCAGCGTCCGGCGCGGGCTCGACCGGCCAGCGCGGCGCGGCGAGCGGGGTGTATAGCGGGGTTCATGCGTGACGGCCCTTCCAACGCAGTGCCGGGCCGGGCGGCCCGGATCATGAGAAGTGGCGAACACCCCCCTGCATGACCGATATGCATGGGGGGTGCCCGCCGCAGCCGCGTACGTTAGGCAACGACATGATCCATACATGATGCGACACACTGTCGCAGTCCTGCCCGGCCGCGCGCGTACCATGCGCGCATGGAGTGGAGCCCCCTCATTGCCGACGGCCACGGGCCGGTGTACCTGCGCATCGTGCAGGCCCTGGAACGTGCGGTCTGGTCCGGCGCACTGCGTCCCGGCGAGCGCCTGCCGGCGCAACGCGCCCTGGCCAATGAACTCGGCGTGGACCTGACCACGATCACCCGGGCCTTCACCGAGGCGCGCAAGCGCGGGCTGATCGATGCACGCGGCCCGCTGGGCTCGTTCGTGGCGCCGCCACAGGTGGAACTGACCCAGCTGATCGACCTGAGCATGAACCTGCCGCCCAGCCCTGGCGGGCAGCAGGTGGCCGAGGTGCTGCGGCGCGGCCTGTCATCGGTGCTGACCCGCAGCGATGTCGGCAACCTGATGACGTACCACGTCGGTGGCGGCAGCCGCGCGGATCATCAGGCCGCGCAACAATGGCTCAAGCCGATCCTCGGCAAGGTCGATGCAGGTACGGTGATCGTCACGGAAGGCGCGCAGGCCGCGCTGTCCGCCCTGCTGCTGGCCTTGACCAATGCCGGTGACACGATTCTGTGCGAGCCATTGGTCTACCCCGGCCTGCTGCATGCCACCCGGGTGTTGGAGCGACGGCTGCACGTGGTCGAGTGCGACGACGCGGGCATGCGACCGGATGCGCTGGCACGCGCTGCGAAGAAGCACGGCGCGCGCGTGGTCTATCTCAACCCGACCGCACAGAACCCCACGGCCCACACCATGCCGCCCGCACGCCGCGTAGCCCTGGCCGACGTGATCCGCGCGCAGCACCTGCAGCTGATTGAAGACGATCCGTACTGGCTGCTGGTTGACGACGCCCCTGCCCCGCTTGCGCTGCTGGCACCACGGCACACCTGTTACATCTCCACCCTCTCCAAGTGCCTGAGCCCGGGATTGCACACCGGTTTCGTGCGCCTGCCCGACGGCATGGACCGGCAACCGGTGCTCGATGCCCTGCGCGCGGTCAACCTGATGGCACCGCCGCTGATGAATGCTCTGGTGACGCAGCTGATCCTGGACGGCTCGGCCCAGGCCATGCTGACACTGGTGCAGGAGGAAGCCGCCGAGCGCCGCTACCTCGCGCAGTCGGCGCTCTCGCCGCGCTTCCTGCAGCACTGCGCGGGGGTGCATGCGTGGTGCCGGCTGCCCGCACACTGGACCGATGCCAGCCTCACCCACGCCGCGCGCCTGCAGGGCCTGGGCATCGCACCGTCGTCGGCCTTCACGCCCGAAGGCGTGGCGATCAACGATGCGGTGCGGATCTCATTGGGTGCCGCGGCCAACCGGCAGGAACTGCATCGGGCGCTGCGGCAACTGGATCAACTGATGCATGTGGCGGCGGCGGAAAGCACCGGCTGGAAGGTCTGAGCCCCGCCGGTGGCCCTGCTCAGCCGGAAACGGCCTTGGCCTGCTTCCAGACCGCTTCAAACTGGCTGGCGGTAATGGCGTCATCCGAATCCAGGTCCAGCCAGGACAAGGGCTGATCGGACAGCGGGAAACGCTCGTCGGCCTGCCCGGATTTGTCGGCCCAGACCAGCAGGCTGCGATAGCTTTCGACCTGGCGGACGATCACATCGCCCTGCGCCTCGAGGTAGATCGTGCCGTTGCCGATCTCGGATTCCGCAGGGTGTTTGTAGTGTTTCCGGGTCGTGCTCATGGCGGAGGCTGGATCTGGCGGTAAAAGGGGCCGGGGAATATACCCTGATCCTGCGCCGTCGGCCGACAGCGTGCCCCTCTACCCGGTGGTACCGGGCGTTGGCGGGATGCCCATGAGCCCAGCGCACCCGGCACTAGACGACCGGTCTAATTCGGCGTAGAGTGCATCCCATGAACTCCGCCACCGCCAGCGCTCCTGCCACTACCGACGTCCGCGACACGATCCTGGCCACCGGCCAGCGGATCATGGGCGCGAAGGGCTTTTCGGCGGTGGGCCTGAATGAGGTACTGACCGCTGCAGGCGTGCCCAAGGGCTCGTTCTATCACTACTTCGCCTCCAAGGAAGCCTTCGGCGAAGCGCTGCTGGCCGACTATTTCAGTGCCTACCTCGCCGATATGGACCGCCTCTTCCGCCAGCCCGGCCAGACCAAGGCGCAGCAGTTGGACGCCTACTTCAGCGCCTGGCAGGAGAGCCAGTCGTTCGAGGATTGCCAAGGGAAGTGCCTGGCGGTGAAGCTGGGCGCGGAAGTGGCCGACCTGTCCGCCAGCATGCGTGCCGCGTTGAAGCAGGGCACGGCCGGCATCATCGAGCGCATCGCGCGCGCCCTCGAAGACGGCGCCGAAGACGGCTCGCTGTCGTTCGCGGGCGGCGCGGAGCCGCTCGCCCAGAGTCTGTACCAGCTTTGGCTGGGCGCCAGCATCATGGTCAAGATCGTGCGCAATGCCCAGCCGTTCGAGACCGCCCTGCGCACCACCCACCAGTTGCTCCACCCTTCGCGCTGACGCGTAGAAGATCACCGGCGCGCCCCACCGGCGTGCTTTTTTCACGCTCCATTTCTAGACGACCGGTCTACTCTTAACCCACTACCCTCTGGAGTCTCCCATGAAAGTCCTCATCGTTCTGACCTCCCACGACCAGCTCGGCAACACCGGCAAGAAGACCGGCTTCTGGCTGGAAGAGCTGGCCGCGCCCTATTACACCTTCAAGGATGCAGGCGCCGAGATCGTGCTGGCCTCGCCCAAGGGCGGCCAGCCGCCACTGGATCCCAAGAGCAACGAACCCGACTTCAAGACCGACGCCACCCGCCGTTTCGAGGCGGACGTGGATGCCAACGCGCAGCTGGCCAACACCGTACGCCTGGACAGCGTCTCGCAGGCGGACTTCGATACCGTGTTCTATCCCGGCGGCCACGGCCCGCTCTGGGATCTGGCCGAAGACCGCCATTCCGTTGCGCTGCTCGAAGCCTTCATCGCTGCCGGCAAGCCGGTGGCCCTGGTCTGCCATGCGCCGGGTGTACTGCGTGACGTCAAGACTGCCGAAGGTACCCCGCTGGTCCAGGGCAGGAAGGTCACCGGCTTCACCAACACCGAAGAAGCCGGCGTCGGCCTGACCGAGGTGGTGCCCTTCCTGGTGGAGGACATGCTCAAGGCAGCGGGCGGCCACTATTCCAAGGGACCGGACTGGGGCTCGTACGTGGTCACCGATGGCGTGCTGATCACCGGCCAGAATCCGGCCTCCTCGGCGGAGACGGCCGCGGTGCTGCTGCGGACGGTGGCTTCCAACAAGAACTGACCCGCTCCGGGCCGAGTCAACCCGCGACGCGTACCGGCGGTGGCGTCCAGCTGCCGTCGGTCACCGCGGGCTGCGGCCAATAGGCACGGATGTACAGCGAAAACGCTTCGCCTTCGGGTGCCGGCAGCCAGTTCGCCTGCTGCACCGGATCACTGGGTGCGTCGGCCTGCACGTAGATCGTCAGCGAGCCGTCGGGATTGGCGATCAGGGTCTTGTTCTTGGTGCCGACCGAATACCGCTCGATCGCGTTGGGCGAGAAGAAGTGATGCTGGTTGTAGAGCGTCAGCGACCAGAAACCCTGCACCGGCGGCAACTGCCCGGCCGGGAAGGTCACCGTGTAGCGGCTGGAACCGTCCAGCCGCTGGCCGGTATCGTCCAGGTCCTGATAGAAGTATTTCGTCTCGTTCGGCTTGTTGACGAAGATGTTGGATTTGGCCACGGCGGTGCGGGTGTAGTAATCCGTGCCGAACGCCGCGCCATTGCTCTGCGTGGTCCAGTGGTGCGGCAGCGGCAGACCGTAGTTGCGGAACTGCAGCAGCGGACCGACCAGGTCGTTCTCGGCCTTGCCCACTTCATCGGTCATCGCACGCTTGAGCTCGGGGTTCTGGCGTGCTGCCTCGACCACTGCCCGCAGCTCGGCATACAGGGCCTGCTCACCCGGCAATGGGCTGGCATCGTCCAGCACCAGCGGAAGCTCATCAATGAAGCTGGCAGGGATGACCCATTGCGCTTCGCCGCCGCTGTTGCCCTGGCTCTCGTCCGCCGGAAGCCTGGCTACCCGGGCCCAGTCGCGCTGCTTGGGCGCGCCGTCGAAGGCCGACAAGGGATACATGTCGATCTGGTTGATCAGCGGAAGGATCGCCTGCCGGTCCTGCGGGGTATCGTCCAGGAACACCCGCGGAATGACGAAACCGGTCTTGCTGCTGGAACGGAACACCCGGGTGATGCCGGCGGGAACGTCGCCGTGCCAGTCCGGGCCCACCAGCAGGTAGAAGCCGGGAGCCGTACCGTACATCTTGCCGATATCGGCGAAGCTGTCGCTGCGCAGATCCACCACCTGGTAGACCCAGAAGCGCTCGCCGAAATCGGGCACCTGCAGCACCACCGGCTCCACATCCAGGCCGATGCTGCCGGCACCGTAGACGACGTCCTGGTTGGGGCACGCCACCATCCGCTCCTGCGGACCGATGTAATCGCTGAGCATGCACACATGATTCAGTGGCGCCACCGGCACGAAGCCACCCATCAGGCCCGGCTCGGGCAGATCCTTGAACTTCAGCCGCCGGTTGTAGATGTTGACCATCGGCCACGCCCAGAAATAGGCGTTGCGCGCGACCATCCGGACATACGCTTCAGTCAGCCGGGTACCCCTGACCGGACCCGCTATCTCGACCTGCGTGGACGTGTGCGCGACGTTGTGCATGATGTCAGCTCCGACTGGCCGGGGAGGCCTTGGGAGACTGATCCTCGCCGTGGCCGGTCCTGCGCACCAGCGAACATCTGCGTGGGCGGCCTCAGTAAAACTACTGCCGCTGCTGCGTGCGGTGCCGTCATCGCTGCCGCCAGCGACGGCAGAATCGTCAGAAGATGCTTGGTGCACATGGGTTGCCCTCCGGGCAGCTATGCAGGATCGCGTGCTCAACGCGTCGCGGGAAATCCGGCCTCGGCCAGTGCGGCAACAAACGCCTCCGGCCCGTGGGCGCTCTCGACACGCACTTCGCGTGCGGGCGGATCGGTCTCGACACGCGCGTCTGGATCGACGCCCTGAAGGGCCTTGGTGACCGAACGGGCACAGCCGCCGCAGGTCATGGTGGGGATGATGAAACGATGCATGGCGACCTCGCCGTCGTGGGTGTAAGCCCACTGTCGGGGATGACAACGTGGCAAGGTCAAGCGATTGTCGTGGAGCGTCGCCGGTTATTCATGCCCGCGTTATCCGCCGCGCGGGAGCAGATGCGTGCACGCCCGGTGCGGGGCATGGACGCGGCCGGGTCGATCAGGAACGTGGCCTGCGGGACGCACGCCCGCGCGAAGACACCGGCGTATCGGCGCCGAACAGCGGCGTCTTGCGAGGCTTCCTGGCCGCTGCGGTCTCCACCGGCGCCGCAGCCGGCTGCGCCAGGTCGGCGATGATCGGGCAATCCGGCCGATCATTGCCGTGGCAATGCGCGGCCAGGTGCTCCAGCGTCTGCACCATGGCCTGCAGCTCGGCGATCTTCGCCTTCAGCCCATCCACATGGGACAGCGCCACCGCCTTGACGTCGGCACTGGCACGCTCGCGGTCCTGCCACAGCACCAGCAGTTCGCCGATCTGCTCGACGGAAAAACCGAGGTCGCGCGCACGCCGGATGAAACGCAGGCTGTGCGCGTCCTGCGGGCTGTAATGCCGGTAGCCCGCCTCCGAGCGCGCGGCCGGGGGGATCAGGCCGATCTGCTCGTAGTAGCGGATCATCTTCGCCGAGACCCCCGAGAACGTCGCGGCTTCACCAATATTCATCGTACGGTCCTCATCGCGCCTTGCTCCACGCCGGCACCCAGCGTATCGGCCTGCATCGGTGCATGGAAGCGCTTGAGCCGCAGCGCGTTGCCGAGCACGAACACACTGGACAATGCCATCGCCGCGGCGGCGAAGACCGGCGAAAGCAGCGTGCCGTTCAGCGGGTACAGCAGGCCCGCCGCGACCGGAATCAGCACCGCGTTGTAGGCGAAGGCCCAGAACAGGTTCTGCTTGATGTTGCGGATCGTCGCCTGGCTCAGCGCGATCGCGTTGGGCACGCCGCGCAGGTCGCCGGACATCAGCACCACATCGGCGGCTTCGATCGCCACGTCCGTGCCGGTGCCGATCGCCAACCCGACATCGGCCTCGGCCAGCGCCGGTGCGTCGTTGATGCCGTCCCCGACGAACGCCACCTTCGCGCCGCCCGCGCGGAAGCGCTTGAGCGCAGCCACCTTGCCATCCGGCAGCACTTCAGCCGCCACTTCATCGATGCCGAGCTGGCGCGCGATCGCTGCCGCCGTGGCCGCGTTGTCACCGGTGATCATCGCCACCTTCAGGCCCAATGCGTGCAGCGCCTGGATCGCCGCAGGCGTGCTTTCCTTGATCGGGTCGGCCACCGCGATCACCGCCGCCAGGCGACCGTCGATGGCGGCATACAGCGGGCTCCTGCCCTGCTCGCCCAGCCGCTGCGCGGTGGGCTGGAAAGCGGTCACGTCCAGGCCGAGCCGGGTCATGTAGCGGTCCGCGCCCACGGCTACGGTGCGGCCACCGACCTGCGCGGACACACCGAAGCCGGGCACCGCCTCGAAGCGCTCAAGGGTCGCCAGTGCAAGCCCACGCGTTTTGGCGGCAGCCACGATGGCCTCGGCGATGGGATGCTCCGAGCGGGTTTCCACCGCAGCGACCAGCGCCAGCACTTCATCGGCCTGGAAACCGTCGGCCGGCTCCAGGTCGGTCAGTTCGGGACGGCCCCTGGTCAGCGTGCCGGTCTTGTCCAGCGCGATCACGCTCACATCGCGCAATGCCTGCAGCGCTTCGCCCTTGCGGAACAGGATCCCCAGCTCCGCCGCGCGGCCCGTGCCGACCATGATCGAGGTCGGCGTGGCCAGGCCCATCGCGCAGGGGCAGGCAATGATCAGCACCGCCACGGCGTTGACCAGTGCAAAGGTCAGCGCCGGGGTGGGGCCGAACACCAGCCAGATCAGGAAGGTGAGCGCGGCGGCGGCCATCACCGCCGGCACGAACCACATGGTGACCTTGTCGACCAGCGCCTGGATCGGCAGCTTGGAACCCTGCGCCTGCTCGACCAGACGGATGATCTGCGCCAGCACCGTGTCCCCGCCCACCTTGGTGACGCGGAAACTGAAGGCACCGGTGGTGTTGAGCGTACCGCCCACCACCTCCGCGCCCACGGCCTTGGCCACCGGTACCGGCTCACCGGTGATCATGCTTTCGTCGACATAGGAGGCACCCTCCACCACTTCGCCATCGACCGGCACCTTCTCGCCTGGGCGGACCAGCACGATGTCGTCCAGCGTGACCTGTTCAAGCGGCACTTCGACGGTCTCCCCACCGCGCTGCACGCGCGCGGTCCGCGCCTGCAACCCGACCAGGCGCTTGATCGCCTGCGAGGTACGGCCCTTGGCCCGCGCCTCCAGCGTGCGGCCGAGCAGGATCAGGGTCACGATCACCACGGCCGCCTCGAAGTAGACATTCGCGGTTCCCGGCGGGAGTGCGCCCGGTGCGAAGGTCGCGACCACGGAATAGCCGTACGCCGCTGCCGTGCCCAGCGACACCAGCGAGTTCATGTCGGGGGCGCCGCGCAGCAGTGCCGGCACGCCCTTGCGGAAGAAGCGCAGGCCCGGCCCGAACAGCACCAGCGTGGCCAGCGCGAACTGCAGGTACCAGCTGGTCTGCAACCCTACGGTGTGCACTACCCAGTGATGCATGGCCGGGACGAGGTGCGAGCCCATTTCCAGGATGAAGACCGGCAGGGTCAGCACCGCCGCCAGCAGCAGGGAACGGCGCAGCGCGCGTGCTTCGCCTTCACGGCGTTGCTCGTCCTGGTCACCGGTTGCGGCCGTGCTCACACTGACCGGCCGCGCGGTGTAGCCGGCGTTCTCGACGGCGGCCTGAAGATCGGCCACGGACACCGTGCCGGCCAGATGCCGCACCTGCGCCCGCTCGGTGGCCAGGTTGACGCTGGCCGCGATCACGCCCGGCAGCTGCGCAAGACTGCGTTCCACGCGACCGACGCAGGACGCACAGGTCATCCCCTCGATGCTCAGCTCGGTGGTGTCTTCGCGGACGCTGTAGCCCGCGCGTTCGATGGCGCGCACCGCTGCCTGCGGGTCGGGCGCACCGATGAAGCTGAGATCGGCCCGCTCCGTGGCGAGGTTGACCGCGGCGGTCTGCACGCCGGGGACGGCGGTCAGCGCACGCTCCACCCGGCCCACGCAGGAGGCGCAGGTCATGCCCTCGATGGGCAGACTCAGGCGGCTGATCGGCGCGCCGGACCGGGAGATTACAGACGACATGGGCAGTCCTTGGGGTGAGGTTACCTGCCACCCTAAAGATTCCCATCATGGGAAGGTCAAGCCCCTCTTAACGGGGACGGAGAGGACTATTATTCCCCTCCGTCCCTGTTAAACAGCCTTACGGCTGTGCCGGGGTGCCGTCGGCGGTAACCCGCCAGATGGTGTTGGAGAGATCGTCGGCGACGATCAGCGCGCCGCGCGGATCGACGGTGACGCCCACCGGGCGGCCACGGGTCTTGCCGTCTTCGCCGAAGAAGCCGCTCACGAAATCGATCGGTTCGCCGGCCGGGCGGCCATTGCTGAAGGGCACGAACACGACCTTGTAGCCCACCGGCGGATTGCGGTTCCAGCTGCCATGCTCGCCGACGAAGACACCCTCGGCGAACTGCGTGCCCATCACCGGGGACGAGAAGGCCACGCCCAGCGCGGCCACGTGCGAGCCCAAGGCGTAATCCGGTGCGATCGCCGAGGCGACCTTCTCCGGGTTCTGCGGCATCACCCGGCGGTCCACGTTCTTGCCCCAGTAGCTGTAGGGCCACCCATAGAAGCCGCCCTCCTTCACCGAGGTGAGGTAATCGGGCACCAGGTTGGGGCCGATCTCGTCACGTTCGTTGACCACCGCCCACAACGTGCCCGTGCCCGGCTGGATCGCCAACGCAGTGGGATTGCGGATGCCGGTGGCGTAATCCTTGTGCGCGCCGGTGACCGCATCGATCTGCCAGATCCGCGCGCGGTCGATCTCCACCGCCATGCCACGTTCGGTGATGTTGCTGTTGGAGCCGATGCCCACGTACAGATAACGGCCATCGGCGCTGGCGGTCATCGCCTTGGTCCAGTGATGGTTGATCGCCGCGGGCAGGTCGGTGAGCTTGACCGGTGCGCCACTCGCCTTGGTCTGCCCTTCCTGGTAGTCAAAGCGCACCACCGCGTCCTGGTTGGCAACAAAGATCGCATTGCCGATCATCGCCAGGCCGTACGGCGCGTTGAGCTTGTCGGCGAACACCGTTTTCAATTCGTAGACGCCATCGCCATCGGCGTCGCGCAGCAGGGTCAGGCGGTTGCCGCTCTTGACCGCGGTATTGCCCTTGGCCTTGATCTTGCCGGCGATGACATCCTTCGGCTTGAGGTTCGGCGCGCTGCCGCCGCGGCCTTCGGCCACGAGAATGTCGCCGTTGGGCAGCACCAGGGTCTGCCGCGGAATGGCCAGATCGGTGGCGATCGCCGAGATGCGGTAGCCCTTGGGCACGGTGGGGAGCATGTCACCCCATTGCGCCGGCTTGGCGATGGTCATGTCCGGCATCAGCCCGCGATGCGGCTTGGGCATCTCCGGGTTGCCGCCATATTGTTCCAGCTCCGGCGCCTTGCCGCTGCAGGCAGCCAGGGCGACCGCAAGCGCGGAGACCGAGAGAGTGCGGAGCGTCGTCTGGCGGCTCATCGCACACCTCCCACGCGCAGGCTGGACAGTCCCACCCAAGTGGCGATCAGCGCCAGCACGGTCAGGATCACCGAGAGCACCAGGCCCGCCGGCATCACCGCCCACGCATCGCGCGCATGGTGCAGGCAGTTGATGAAGCCCACGCCCCAGATCACCGCGAGAATCACCACGTAAGCGAGATTGCGACTGCCACGGACCAGCCCGACGATCCCGCACAGCAGCGCCAGCGTGGTCATCACCATTGCCCCGATCAGCAGCCAGGACGCGAAGTTGGCCCACTGGATCTCGTACGAACTCCAATACGCATAGTCCGCCAGCAGTGCGCCCAGGAACAACGGCAGCACGCTGCCCAGTACAGCGGCGTGGAACGGATGGATGACCCATGATCGGGTCAGGACAACGGTCGAAGCCATGGTGGTCTCCTGGTGAGGGGGCGAATCTCTCCCGATCCTGCCACCCCCGGCGTGATGGGGGTGCCGATGGCTCAGGTATCGGCCAGGTCCCAATACGGCGGCGAGCCGGTCGCATCAGTCAGGAACGCGGAAACCTCGCGGACCTTGCGCCTGATCGCACGGGGCCGGCAGCAATGCCGGCCCTTCTGGTTACCCTTCCCAGCTCACGCCCTTGGGCGCACTGGAAAAACCCGCGGCACGCAGGGCATCCATCAAGGCGTCGCGCTTCACCACCGCGTCGTTGATCAGCTCCAGGGTGAAGGAACTGCGTCGGCCACGCCTGAGCGCACTGGCCAGTGCCTGCGAGGCCGCGCCAAGCGACGGATCATCCGCCTCGACATACACCTGCAGGTGGCGCCCACCCTGGGCCAGATACATCAGCAGGCGCCCACCGCCGATCACCACGAACGCGCCAGCCCGCCGTACCGGACGCTGCCCCGTGCGATGCGCTGGCCACGGCAGCACCGTACCGAACGGATTGGCCGGGTCCACCGCGGACAGGCCGACCGCGATGTCGGCAGCCCCCGGCCGCAGCGCCTCGGCAATCCCGCGCAGGCGGTCCACCAACAGGCGATCAGCGAACTGCGCCCCGCCCAGCCCCTCCACGAAACGCCCACGCAGCACGCGGCCGGTGTCCTCCATCCCACGATAGACCTGCTGCAATGCCGGGAAGCCGCCGGCAATCCCTTCCGCGACGGCCGCGCCACGGGTCACGATGCCGTGGCGATCCAGCAGGCCCTCGGCCAGGGCCACCGCACGCACGGTGTCACTCACCGCCTCCCGTTGCAGCAGCGACCAGCGACCGGCCAGCGTCGGCGCCGCGAAGCTGGCGGTGCCCGGCGGCGAACCTTCACTGACGGCGGGCATGTCGTGCATCGGGAAGCCGCGGAAACCGCGGCTGCGCCGCGACGTCCTTGTCACGCGGGGGCGCGGCGGGCGCGTGCCGGACAGCGCGCGCAGCGGCGCCCACAGGTCGGTGGTTACCTGGCCCGACCAGGCCAGGTCCCACAGGGCACTCTGCAGCTGGTCCGGGGTGATCTCCGGGCTGGCCGTGCCGGCCTGCTCCCATTGGCTGCGCACGGCCGCGACCAGTTGGCGGGCGAAGTACGCACCACCGTCGGTCAGCACCTGCAGAATGCCGGCCTGCAACGGAGAGAGCTCCACGTGGGCCGGGGGTGCCGACAAGGTCTCGGCGGCCAGTTCCTGCAGGTGCAGCGCGACCAGGCCGTCGTCCTCGCCGATGCGGCCATGGCCTGACCACAGCACCGTGCCGGTCGCGAGCAGTTCGTCCAGCAGTCCGGGCGCGTAGTCCACCACCCGCGCGGGCAATATCTGCTGCTCCCATACCGAGGCGGGCAGCGGCACGCCGGCCAGCAGTTCCACGACCCGTGCCACGCCGTCGATACCCTCCAGCGCACTGCGGGCCGGGGTCTGCATGCCACGGGCGGCCTGGGCGGCATCGGCGATCAGGCCATGCCGTTCCAGCACCAGCAACGCGTAAGCTTCGCGGGGCACCGGCCGGGTGGCCTCGCGCGCGGCCTGCAGCGAGCGCACCCGCAGCCGCCGGAACACGTCCTCGCTTACCCATTCGTGACGGGCCAGCGGGACCGGCGCCGGCATCGCGCCGGCCCCCGCCGACTGCCGGCGGACCACGCCGAACGCGCCCTTCAGCAGCTTGCCCTGCATCTCCAGCCGGGTCAGCGCGGCATCGGCCACGGCCACGCCCAGCCCGAACGCCGCTGCTGCGTCGGCGGTGGTGAACGGCGGATGGCTGCGGGCATAGCGCGCCAGCAACTCGCCCAACGGATCGGCAGCCGGCTGCAGGAATGCGTCGGGCAGGTCCGCCGCCACGGCGACACCGAGTGCGTCGCGCAGGCGTGCGGCATCTTCGATGGCGGCCCAGTGTTCGACACCGGCGATCGGCATCCGGATCGCGCGGCGCTCCTGCTCCAATGCCTGGAGCAGCGGCAGCGGCTCGGCGTCGATGAGGCGCGCGGCCAGCGCAGCTGCCGTGAGCGGGCCCAGCTCGCGCAGCAGATCGGCAACGCCCTCCTTGCCCTTGGCGCGGCGATCCGGCACGCGCCGCTGCAGCGCCTCGCCCATCGCGTCGACCACGGTGGGATCAAGCAGTTCGCCCAGATCGACCTGGCCGAGCAGATCCCCCAGCAGGCCACTGTCGAGCGAGAGCACCGACGCGCGGCGCTCGGCCAGCGGCACGTCGGTGCCGTACATGAACTCGGCGACATAGCCGAACAGCAGGTTCGCCGCGAACGGTGACGGCACCTCGGTGGTGACCTCGGCCATCGCCACGCGCCCATCGGCCAGCCGCTGCATCAACCCATCCAGTGCGTCCAGATCGTAGACATCCTGCAGGCATTCGCGCGCGGTTTCGATCAGGATCGGAAATTCGGGGTAGCCCTGCGCGATCCCGAGCAGCTCGCCCGCGCGCAGGCGCTGCTGCCACAGCGGGGAGCGGCGGCCCGGCGTGCGCCGAGGCAACAACAGCGCGCGCGCCGCGCATTCGCGGAAGCGGGCGGCGAACAAGGCCGAGCCGCCCACCGCACGGGTCACCTCGCTGCGCAGCCGCTCCGGCTCGAACAGGAACAGCTCCGCCCCGGGCAGGCGGCCGGCAGCGTCGGGCAGCCGCGCGATGATGCCGTCATCACTGGCCACCACCGCCGGATCGATGCCCCAGCGCTCGCGGATGCGCGCGGCCATCGCCAGCGCCCACGGGTCATGCACGCGCCGGCCATACGGAGAATGCAGCATCAACCGCCAGTCGCCGGATTCGTCGCGGCAACGTTCCACCACCAGGGTGCGATCGGTGGGTAGCAGGCCGGTGGCCTCACGTTGTTCGCCCAGCAGGCCGACGATGTTGGCGACCGCGTTGTCGGCCAACCCATCGGCCTGCAGCCGCGCCCGCAGCGCGGGGGAAACGTCGCCCTCGCCGACCGCGCCTTCCAGCGCCCCGATGAAGGCACCGACCGCTTCGCCCAGCTCGGCCGGGCGCCCCACGCCTTCGCCCCGCCAGAACGGCAGCCGCGCCGAGCGGCCCGGTGCCGGGGTCACCACCACCTGGTCATGGGTGATCTGTTCGATGCGCCACGACGTCGCGCCGAGCGTGATCACGTCGTTGACGCGCGACTCATGGACCATTTCCTCGTCCAGCTCGCCGACCCGGCGCGAGCCCGCGCGTTCCTCGCCCTCCGGCAGCATTACGCTGAACATGCCGCGGTCGGGAATGGTGCCGCCGCTGGTGACGGCCAGCTGCTTCGATCCGGGCCGGGCGCTCAGCTCACCGGTGTCACGGTTCCAGACCAGCCGTGGGCGGAACCCGGCAAAATCATCGGACGGGTAGCGCCCGGCCAGCATGTCCAGCGTGGCATCGAAGGCGCTGCGTGGCAGCGACCGGTACGGCGCCGCGCGACGCACACAGGCAAACCACGCCTCCACCTGCAGCGTATCCATCGCCGCGGCGGCCACGGTCTGCTGGGCCAGCACGTCCAGCGGATTGCGCGGAGGGTCGATCGCCTCGATATCGCCGGCGAGCATGCGTTCCACCGCGACCGTCGCATCGATCAGATCGCGGCGCGTGCGTGGGTAGACCAGGCCGGTGGAGATGCCGCCCACCTGGTGGCTGGCGCGCCCGACCCGCTGCAGGGCGCTGGCCACCGAAGGCGGCGCTGCGACCTGGATGACCAGATCGACCAGGCCCATGTCGATCCCCAGCTCCAGGCTGGAGGTGGCGACCACGCAGCGCAGCTCACCGGATTTGAGCGCCTGTTCGATCTCGCGGCGCTGCTCTTTGGACACCGAGCCATGGTGTGAACGTGCGATCAGCGCCTCTGCCCCGGCCGAGCGCGCGGCGGTGCCGCCAGTGAAGGAACCATGGTGCTCTGGCGCCGGACCCGGCGTTGGCCGCTGCGCGAGGCGCTCGGCGTACAGCTCGTTGAGCCGCGCCGTCAGCTTCTCGGCCACCCCGCGCGCGTTGGCGAACACGATGGTGGAGCGCCGGGCCAGCACCTGGTCGAGAATGCTGGCCTCCACGTGCGGCCAGATCGACCCCAGCCGCCCGGACGACGGCGAAGCCTCCGAAGCGCCGGGATGGGGCGGCAGGTCGGCCATGTCCTCCACCGGCACGACGATGCGCACATCCAATGCCCGTTGCGACGGCGGATGGACCACCCTGACGGGGCGGTCGCCCCCGAGGAACCGCGCGACTTCCTCGACCGGCCGCACCGTGGCCGACAGCCCGATGCGCTGCGCCGGCACCGCCAGCAGCGCCTCCAGCCGTTCCAGGCTCAGCGCCAGATGAGTACCCCGCTTGCTGCCGGCCACCGCATGGATCTCATCGATGATCACGGTATGCACGTCGCGCAATGTTTCGCGCGCCTGCGAGGTCAGCATCAGGAACAGCGACTCAGGCGTGGTGATCAGGATGTCGGGCGGGCGCCGGACCAGCCGCGCCCGCTCGGCGGCCGTGGTATCCCCGGTGCGGATCGCCACGGACAGGTTGACCGCCGGATCGCCGCGCCGCTCACGCTCGGCGCTGACCCCCTGCAAGGGAATCTGCAGGTTGCGCTGCACGTCGGCGCCGAGCGCCTTGATCGGCGAGAGGTACAGCACGCGGGTGCCGCGCTTTTTCGGCGGCGCTGGATCGGAGGGCGGAACGCGGGATGGCTCGCCGCTGCGGAACAACTGGTCGATCGCGTGCAGGAACGCCGCCAGGGTCTTGCCCGAACCGGTCGGCGCGATCACCAGGGTGTGCTCGCCGGCGCCGATCGCAGCCCAGGCATGCGCCTGCGCCGGGGTGGGCGCGGTGAACGCCGCGGTGAACCAGGCGCGCGTGGCCGGGGTGAAGGTGGCCAGCGAACCGGTGAGGGAAGCGTTCGGGGTGGGCATGCAACAACGAGACCAGGCGAGCGCTCGTGGCGCATCCGCTCAAGAGGTTAACCGATCTCGAACACCACCTCTTTCACCGTACCGGTAAACGGGAATGGTCCCTTGTACTGCGTCGACACGGCTTCGCCGAGGTCACGACCGATGTCCATGGTCTCGGTGGCGCTGTAGCGGGCCGGCGGCACATGGGCGAATGGCAGGCGCGCCACCTCGTTGCCGCTGATCGCCAGGCGGCCGGTTCCGCCGCCGCCGTAGGCCTGGCTTTCATGGGTGTAATGGAAGGACACGGTCACTTCTCCAGCAGGAAGCCGGGTTCCGGCACGGATCAGGTCGCGCTCGCGGCCGAAGAAGTTGTTCTCGTACATCAGTTCGCCGTCCTTGACGAAGAACGCGTAGCCCGCGCTGCCGCCAGCCGCGACAATCACGCCCTCCGCGCCGCCCTGCGGAATGACCAGGGTGGCGGTGATGCTGTGGCTGCGCGCCTTCACGTCGGGGGCGGTGCCCTCGCTGATGCGCGTGGTGCCGCCGTAATATTTGACCCGCGCCCGGCCACGGGTCACGCTGGGGCGGTCGGGCACGTGCGCGCGCTCGGAGAAGCGATCATCCAGCGGGAACACGAAATTGGCGTCGGCCTCCTGGCGGAAGATCTCCAGCAGCTGCGCCAGCTTCTCCGGATGCGTGGCCGCAAGGTCATTGGCCTGGCTGAAGTCCTGGCTCAGGTCGTACAACTCCCAATGGTCGCGTTCGAAATGACCGTCGCGTCCCAGCAGCACCCACGGCACGCCATGGTGCGCCGAGGCGATCCAGCCGTCATGGTAGATCGCCCGGTTGCCTGCATTTTCGAAGTACTGGGTGAGATGGGTAGACGGCGCATCGGCATCGGCGAAGGTATGCAGGAAGCTGGCACCGTCGAGCTTCTGCTGCCGGACCCCATTGACCGCTTCGGGGAAGGCGATCCCGGCCGCTTCGTAGATGGTCGGCGCGATGTCGACCACGTGCTGGAACTGCGCGCGCAGTTCGCCACCGTTCTTGATCCTGGCCGGCCAGGTGATCGACACCCCGGTGCGGTTGCCACCGAAGTGACTGGCCACCTGTTTGGTCCACTGGAACGGGCAGTCCACCGCCCAGGCCCAGCCCACGGCGAAGTGGTTCTCGTGATGGGACTGTCCGATCTCATCGATGGCCGCCAGCATGGTCGGAACGTCATCGGGGAGCCCGTTCTGGGTCGCCATGTTGTTCAACGTCCCGAGCAGGCCGCCCTCCGGGCTGCACCCGTTATCGCCCAGCACCGCGATGATCAGCGTGTTGTCGGCGTTGGGCAGCGCGTTGACCGCCTCGAGCAGGCGGCCGATGTGTTCATCCAGATGGGTCAGGAAGCCGGCGAAGCACTCCATCTGCCGGGCGAACAGCCGCTTTTCGTCCGCACTGTAGGTGTCCCAGCCGGGTAACTCTGCCGGCCGCGGGGTGAGCTGCGCATCGGCGGGAATCGCACCGACGGCTTTCTGGTTCTCGAACAGCTTGGCCCGGTAAGCGTCCCAGCCGAGATCGAACTGCCCCTTGAAGCGTTCGATGTACGGCTCGGGCACATGGTGGGGCGCATGCATCGCCCCGGGCGCCCAGTACAGGAACCACGGGCGGTCCGGGGTGATGGACTGGCGGGTGTGCAGCCACTGGATGGCCTGGGTCGCCAGGTCGTCAGTGAGGTGGTAGCCCTGCTCGGGGGTGGTTTCCGGCTCGACCGGCGTGGTGTTCCTGAACAATTGCGGGGTGAACTGGTTGGTCTCCCCGCCCATGAACCCGTAGAAGGTCTGGAAGCCCTTGCCGGTGGGCCAGCGATCGAAGGGCCCGACCGGGCTGGTTTCCCAATCAGGCGTGTTGTGCCACTTGCCGAACGCGGCCGTGCTGTAGCCGTTGTAGGCCAGCACCTGCGGAATGGCCGCATTGTCGTCGGCCCACATGCTGTTGTAGCCGGGGAAGCCTGTGGACGCCTCGGTGATCGAACCGTTGCCGGTGCGGTGGTGGTTGCGGCCGGACAACAGCGCCGCCCGGGTCGGCGAGCACAGCGCGCAATTATGGAAGTGGCTGTAGCGCAGGCCGTTGTGCGCCAGCGCATCGATGTTGGGGGTGGGGATCAGCCCGCCGAACATCGAGGTGCCCCCGTAGCCGAGATCATCGATCAGGATGACCAGCACATCCGGTGCGCCGGCCGGCGGCGCCACCGGCTGCGGAAAGTCGGCCGTGGCCTCCTTGTAGTTCTCGGTGATCGTCCCGGAGAACGCCGGCACCGGCAGGGGCAGATTGCTGACCTTTGTGTTCATGGGGCGTCCTGTGAATGAGGGGCAGTTGGAAGTCCGTCATTGAAGTCTGCGTTGCAGCCAGCCGCTCGGCGACCGCAGAACTACTGGCGGGCCCGGGTAAAAACTACTGGCCGCTGCCCCACGCCAGGCAGCTCGTCGGGCCGGACTACCGGCCGCCCCACACCGGCCGCCATTCGTCCCTTCACCCCCGGAATCCAGCCCCAGGCCAATGCGGGCGGGCCTTCCCGGGATCACACTCATCGGCATCACACACAGCGCCCTCCGCAGGAACGACTTCCATGAAACGACGCGATTGCCTCAAGGCCGGGCTGACCCTGCCCCTGCTGCCCACGCTGCTCAAGGCCGGCCCCGCCCTCGCGGCGACCGGTGCGAGGGTGCGGCCGGGGAGCGCGGCCTGGCCGGCGGCGACCGAATGGGACCGGCTGTCGCGTGAGGTGGGCGGACGGCTGGCGGTCCCGCAGTCGCCGTTCCTGGCTGACCCTGCCACCCGCGCGGCCGCCCTGGAGCAGTTGCAGAACCCCTTCTTCCTCGGTGACCAGCCCGCCCTGACCCAGACCAGTGGCTACTTCGGGGCGTGGCGCTCCGTACCGAGTGCCAAGGTGGTCGCGGCCGCCAACAGCGCCGACGTTGCCGCCGCGGTGAACTTCGCCCGTACCCACCGGCTGCGGCTGGTGGTCAAAGGCGGTGGGCACAGCTACCACGGCACGTCCTGCGCACCGGATTCGCTGCTGGTCTGGACCCGCGCGATGAACCAGGTCGAGCTGCATGACGCCTTTGTGGCCCACAACGCCCGCCCGGGCACGGCCCCACAGCCAGCGGTGAGCGTTGGCGCCGGGGCCATGTGGATCGATGCCTACGATGCGGTCACCACCCGCGGTGGCCGCTATGTCCAGGGCGGCGGCTGCACCTCGGTGGGAGTGACCGGCCTGGTCACGGGCGGCGGCTTCGGCAGCTTCTCCAAGGCGCATGGCACGGCGGCGGCCAGCCTGCTCGAGGCCGAGATCGTCACCGCCGACGGCCAGATCCGCATCGTCAACGCCGACAACGACCCGGAACTGTTCTGGGCCCTCAAGGGCGGCTGTGCGGCGAGCTTCGGGATCGTGACCCGGATGACGCTGCGCACCCATGCCCTGCCCGATACCTTCGGCGGCATCTCCTGCCAGATCCAGGCCAGCGACGACGCCAGCTGGCAGGCCCTGGCGGCGGAGATGCTGCGCTTCTACCGCGACACGCTGTGCAACGCGCACTGGGGCGAGCAGATCACCTTCACCGACACGCGCCGGCTCTCGGTCTCGATGGTGTTCCAGGGGCTGTCGCGCGACGCGGCCGAAGCCACCTGGTCGCCGTTCCTGGCATGGGTGCGTGCACGGCCGGCCTACACGATCACCGACCCCCTGCAGGCCCTGGCGATGCCGGCCCGCGATTTCTGGGATGCCGATTTCTTCCGCCAGCATGCCCCCGGGTTCATCGCCGAGGACACCCGCGCGGGTGCCTCGCCGCGGCACATGCTGTGGAAGGGCGATCAGGGCCAGGCCGGCTGGTTCCTGCACGGCTACGCCTCGGCCTGGCTGCCGTCCGGCTTGCTGGATGATGCGCGGCGGGAGCAGGCGGCGGCCGCGATCTGCGCTGCGGCCGAGCACATGGATGTCGGCCTGCACTGCAACAAGGGCCTGTTCGGCGCCCCGGCCGCTGCGCTGGCGGCCAGCCGTGACACCGCCACCCACCCTGCGGTGCTGGATGCCTTCGCGCTGGCCATCATCGGCAATGCCGGCGGACCGGTCTTCCCGGGCCTGGGCCTGAAGGTGGACGAGCCCCGTGCACGCCGGGGGGCCTTGAACGTAGCGCGCGCCTACCAGGCGCTGAGCGCGGTGGCCCCGTCCGCACCGGCCTACGTCTCCGAGAGCGACTACTTCCAGAAAGACTGGCAGCAGGCATTCTGGGGACCGAACTACCCTCGCCTTCAGGCCGCCAAGCGCCGCTACGATCCGCAGGGGCTGTTCGTCATCCACCACGGCGTGGGCAGCGAGGACTGGAGCGCGGACGGCTTCGAGCGCATCCGCGGCTAACCCAGCACGTGACGCAACGCCTGCTGCGCGCGCCGGTTCTCCGCCGGCGTCCCGATGGTGATCCGCACCCAGGTGTCATACGGGGCGAACACCCGCGCGATGCGCACGCCCTGCTGCAGCAACCCGGCTGCGACGGCTGCATGCGGGCGCCCGGTGTCGACGAACACGAAATTGCCGGCGGCCTCGGTAGAACGCAGGCCCAGCCCGGTCAGCACCTGCTGCCAGCGCTGCCGCTCCAGCGCAACGCTGCGCCGGACCTGGGCCACCCGGCCGACATCGCGCTGCCGGACCAGGGCTTGTTCCCGACGCCCGGCCGCGTGCTCAGCCCGCGCCGCGAGCTGTCCGCCGAGGAGCGCATCGCCCTGCAGCGCCCGGAAAACGATGCCTACGCCGGCATCGACACCGACGCCCTGGCCGGACGCGGGCGCAGTTCCACCGCGGCACTGCCCGTTCCCGGCAGCGCACCGCGGCGTGCGGCACCGCGCCCGGACCGCGGGATTGAAATCATCCGTGGCGACATTTCCTCCCACAGCGGGTCGCGTTAAGCCCATGCCGAGACAGCCCATGACCGAACGCCCCACCCTCACGCGCCGCCTTTGCCACGCCCTGCCACGCTGCCTGCTGGCTGGCGTGCTGATCGGCAGCCCGTTGCTGGCCAGTGCCGACGCAGAGCTGGTACTGCAGACGCGTGAGCAGCGACCGTGGTCGTTGCCGGCCAACCTGGAACGGGTCGCCATCGCCGACCCCAGCGTGGCCGACGTGGTGATGCTGCGTGGCCGCGAGGCACTGCTGGTCGGCAAGGCACCCGGCAACACGACGCTGCTGCTGTGGCGCAACGGCAATCGCGAGCCGGAACGGCTGCAGGTGGAGGTGCGCAGTGCCGTGCAGGGTGCGTTGACCACCCAGGGCGGTGGCACCGGGCTGATCGTGCAGGACGGCCAGGGCCTGCTGCAGGGCCTGAGCCCTTCGTTGCTGGACCACCAGAACAGTGTCAAGGCCGCGGCGATGGCCGTGGGCAAAGAGGGCCAGCTGGCCGATATCTCCACCATCGCCACGGGTGGCGTGGTCCAGGTCGAGGTGAAGATCGTCGAGTTCAACAAGTCGGTGCTGCGCCAGATCGGCATGAGCTTCGGCAACAAGAACTTCAACCGCAACAACGGCTTCTATTACGGCATCACGCGCCCCGGCGCGACCCTGCCCGGCGTGCTGCCGGCGGGCGAATCGGCGGGGCCCGACGACGTCATCATCACCAACCCGCTGTCGTCGGCCTTCGGGCTGGTGTTCAAATCCCTCACCCATGGCTGGGACGCCAACATCGACCTGCTGCAGAGCAACGGCATGGCCCGCGTCCTGGCCGAACCCACTCTCGTTGCGTTGTCCGGACAGAGCGCCAGCTTCCTGGCCGGCGGTGAGCTGCCGATCCTGGAACCACAGGGGCTGGGCACCACGACGGTCACCTTCAAGCCGTTCGGCATTGGCCTGACCGTCACCCCCACCGTGCTCGGCCCGAACCGCATCGCACTCAAGGTGGCGCCGGAAGCGAGCGACCTGAACTACGCCGCCGGCATCACCTACAACGATGTGCAGGTGCCGTCGATCACAACCCGCCGCGCCGACACCACGGTCGAGCTGGGTGACGGGGAAACCTTCGTGATCGGCGGGCTGGTCAGCAACAACGTCAGCTCCAACGTGGACAAGGTGCCCCTGCTCGGCGATCTGCCGATCATCGGGTCGTTCTTCCGCACCCTCAATTACAAGAAGGAAGAAAAGGAGCTGGTCATCATCGTCACCCCGCGGCTGGTGCAGCCGTTGGCCCAGGGCACCGAGGTGCCGCTGCCGGGCCAGCGCGAGGCATCGCCGAACCTGCCGGTCTGGGGCGCCTGGCTGTTGAGCCCGGCATCGTCGGACCAACTGCCCGGATTCTCGCGCTGAGCCCAATGCCAGGAACCTTCCCGCCATGTCCGCCACCCTGCAGCTGGTCCAACCACGGGATGCTTCAATGAAGCTCGTGCTGTTTGCGCCGGACCGCGAACTGGCCACCCTGCTGTCGGCCTTGTTGCCGTCGCTGGGCACGGTGCAGTGGCTGGACAGCGCAGCGCCGGCCTCGGCGCTGGAACCGCTGCGCGACACCGGCTGCGTGGTGCTGCTGGACTACCGGCACGAGAACGCCGCCTTCTCCGCGGCCCTGACCCGGCAGCTGCAGGCCCAGGCCCCGGAGCTGCCGCTGGTGGCGATCGGCTCCACCCACGCCGATCACATGGACGGCGTGGTCGCCGCGTTGCGCGCCGGCCTGCGCGATCTGCTCGACCTGGACAGCGCACCACAGGACATGGAAGCGGTGCTCCGTCGCGCTGCCGCGCTCGCCGCGCAGGGCCGCAGCAGCGTTGCGGTGGCGCCGCCGGCGCGCGCACGCATGGTGCTGCTGCTGGGCGTCCGCCCCGGCGTGGGCAGCAGTACCCTGGCCGCGCATCTGGGCGTCCTCGCCGGCCAGACCGCGCTGTCCAACCCGTCAGCGGCCGGCGATGCGGCACCGGCCGATGCCGGTACGCTGCTGCTGGACCTGGGCCAACCCACCGGCGACCTGTCGCTCTACCTCAACGTCGACCCCACCTTCCATTTCGACGATGCGCTGCGCAATGCCGCACGCATCGATGCCACGCTGGCGCGCACCGCGATGGCCCACCATCCAGCCGGCGTCACCCTGCTCGGCCAGCCACCCGGCATGGAAGGCACCGCATTGCCCGACCCTGGCATGTTGATGCAGCGCCTGCGCAGCGTCTTCCACACCGTCCTGTGCGACCTGGGCGGCGTGCCGCTGCGCCAGTTGCCGGTGTCCCTGCTCAACAGTGCCGACGAACTCTGGCTGATCGCCGATCAGTCCATCGGCACCCTGGTCTCGCTGGACCAGATGCTTCGCCACCTGGCCCAGGTGGGCGCACGCGATGCCCGGCTGCAGCTGATCATCAACCGCCATGACGATGCCAGCGGCCTGAGCCCGGCGCAGATCGCGACACGCTTCGAACTGCCCCTGTTGGCAGTGCTGCCCGATCGGCCCACACTGCGTTCCAGTGCCAGCCATGGCCGCCTGCTGCTGCAGGACGCGCCGCGTGATCCGTATGTGCGTGCCCTTGCCCCGCTGTTGTCGCACCTGGATCCGACGGCCCCCGCGCCGGCCAGGGGCTGGCGGGAACACCTCGCCCTTCGCCTGAGTGGTTCCCCATGGAAGACAAAGTGACTCCGTTTCCGTCCACCACCGCCCGCGCCGAACCCGGTGCCGACGCCGAGCACGGCGTGCAGCCGTTCGAGCAGACCGAGCAGTACCAGAAGGTGCTGATCGCCGCGCACGAGCACCTGCTCAACAGCATCGAGGACGAGCGCATCGATATCGACGCGTGGGCACCGGACACCGTGTCGCGCTACGTGCACGCGCAGACCGCCGGCTTCGTGCACGAGTGGCGGATTCCGATCAACGAGGCCGAGAAGGACATCGTCGCCAATGCACTGGTGAAAGAGCTGACCGGCTTCGGCCCTCTTGACGATCTGCTGCATGACCCGGAGATCGAGGACATCCTGATCAACGGCTACAAGGACATCCACGTCTCCCAGGGCGGCATGCTCAAGCGGGCGCCGCAGCGCTTCAGCGATGACAGCCACCTGCTGCGCATCCTGCGCCGGATCCTGGCGCCGCTCGGCCGCCGCCTGGATGAATCCAACCCGATGGTGGATGCGCGGCTGCCCAACGGCGGGCGCCTCAACGCCATCATCTCGCCGTTGGCCGTGGATGGGCCGATGGTCTCGATCCGGAAGTTCCGCAAGGATCCGTTCACCCCGGACGAGCTGCTGCGCATGGGCACGTTCGATCGGCCGATGCAGGCGCTCCTGCATGCCATGGTGCTGGGCCGCTGCAACATCCTGGTCTCCGGCGGCACCAGCTCGGGCAAGACCTCGCTGCTCAATGCCCTGGCCAACTACATTCCCGCCAACGAGCGCGTGATCACCGTCGAAGACACCGCCGAGCTCTCGCTCAACCACCCGCATGTCGTGCGTCTGGAAAGCCGTATCGGCGGTGCGGACGGCAACGGCGCGATCAGCATCCGCGACCTGGTCCGCAACAGCCTGCGCATGCGCCCGGACCGCATCGTGGTTGGCGAAGTACGTGGCGCCGAAGTGCTGGAAATGCTGCAGGCGATGAACACCGGCCATGACGGCTCGATGGCCACCATCCACGCCAACTCGCCGCGCGATTGCCTGTACCGCATCGAGATGCTGGCGGGTTTTGCCGGATTCCAGGGCAGCGAAGACAGCCTGCGCCGGCAGATCGCCAGCGCCATCGACTTCATCGTGCAGATCTCGCGGCTGGGCAGCGGCCGTCGCGTGCTGGTCTCGATCACGGAGATCACCGGCGTCACCGACAACATGATCGCCACCCAGGAGATGTTCC
Source organism: Stenotrophomonas sp. RIT-551 (assembly GCF_026241915.1). Lineage (NCBI taxonomy): Bacteria > Pseudomonadati > Pseudomonadota > Gammaproteobacteria > Lysobacterales > Lysobacteraceae > Stenotrophomonas > Stenotrophomonas sp. RIT-551. The sequence goes on from NZ_JAPJIU010000003.1 coordinate 165,235, forward strand.
GCCACGAGGTGCAGATCGATGGCGACGGCAAGGAGTACGACCGCTGGGTCGGGCTCGGCTTCCAGCCCCATTCGCACAAGCTCGAACCGTTCCGGCGGCAGCTGCGCGAAGCACTGGGCGGAGGCTTCTGAGGATGGCCTTCGTCCTGCTCCTGTGCAGTGCGGCGCTGATACTGGTGGCGCTGGCCGTAGAGCTGTGGGGCGGCGCGGCCGCGCGCGAGCAGCGCCGGCTGTCACTGCAGCACGCCGAACAGCGGCTGGCGCGACCGGACACCGCCCCGCGCCTGGCCGGCATCAGCGACGCCCCGCCCCCGCCGATGCCGGTCACCAGCACCCCGGCCGGCCGGCCCTGGGACGCGCTGATGCGGCGCGCCGCGCTTCCCACCGGCTGGCGGGTGCCACTGCTGATCGTCGCCGCTGCGGCACTGCTGGCCTGGATCGCCAGTGCGCGGCTTGGCACGGTGTGGGCCGCGCCGATCGTACTGGTGCTCAGTGCGCTGGCAGCCTGGTTCTGGGTATCACGGCGGATCACCCGGCTGCAGGCCAAGCTGCTGCGCCAACTGCCGGACTTCCTCGACAATCTGGTGCGCCTGGCCGGCCTCGGCAACAGCCTGCAGATGGCCTTCCAGACCTCGGCCGCGCAGATGCCGATGCCGCTGCGGGGCCTGCTCGACGCCACCGTGTCCTACACCCGCAGCGGCCTGGACCTGGACCGCGCCCTGGCACAGGCCGCCCAGCCCTATCGGCTGGAAGCCCTGAACGTGCTGTCGGTGGTGCTCGGCGTGAGTGTCCGCATCGGCGGCCGCGCCGACCAGATCCTGCAGCGCATGGCCGACTTCATGCGCGACCTGGACCAGGCGCAGCAGGAGCTGATGGCCACCACCTCCGAGACCCGCATGTCGGCCTGGGTGCTCGGCCTGCTGCCGCCGATCAGCGCGGTGCTGATGGCGATCACCAGCCCGGACTTCTTCCAGCCGATCATCCAGGAGCCGCTCGGCCACAAGCTGCTGCTGTGGGCGCTGGGGCTGGAACTGATCGGTGGCTTCCTGCTGTACCGGCTGGCCAAGTCGATATGAGCGCCCGCCCTTCATCCACCGGGAGTCCGCATGAGCAGTAACGGCTGGTGGATCGCTACGTTGTTGGTCCTCGCCGCCGGCGTGGGCCTGCTCGGGCTGCGCGGCTGGGTGCTGAGCGGGCGCGAGCAACGCCACCAGGACGCCCTGCAGGCCGCCCTGCGGCCGCGCGATGCCGCCGGCGCCCCTGCCCCGGCCCAGCAGCCGCCGGTCAGCCTGCGCCAGCGCTGGCTCGCTGCGGTCGCCGCGCTCGGCCAGCGTTTCAATGGCGGCCGCATCGAAGCCGCCCTGCTGGCACCGGAAGACCGGTTGCTGCTCGACCAGGCCGGCTGGAACACCAACGCCGGCACCGCGATCTTCCTTGCCCTTCGGCTGCTGATCGCCGTGGCCACGCTGGTCCTGGTGCTGGCCTTCAACCACAGCACCGGCTTCAGCCGCGCGATGGTGATCTTCGGCGCGCTGGCCTTCGGCATCCTGTTGCCGAAGTTCGCCCTGCGCGCGTGGGCGATGCGCCTGCGCAAGCAGGTCTCGGCGGAATTGCCGCTGCTGATCGACCTGCTGCGCCTGCTGCAGGGCGTCGGCTTCAGCATGGACCAGAGCCTGCAGACCCTGGGCGACAAACTGCGCAACGCGATCCCGGTCCTCGGCCGCGAGATCCACCAGGCCAACATCGCCTACATGCACGGGCGCAGCCGCGAGCAGTCGCTGCGCCGGCTGGGCGAGTCGTTCGACGACGAAGACCTGCGCAGCCTGGTGCAGCTGATCCTGCAGGTCCACGCACATGGCGGAGCGGTGCAGGAGCCGCTGCGCCAGTTCAGCATCCGCCTGCGCGAACAGCGCCGTTCCACCCTCAAGGAGAAGGTCGGCAAGCTCTCGGTAAAGATGACCGTGGTGATGATGTTGACGTTGTTGCCGGCGCTGATGCTGGTGTTGGCCGGCCCGGCCATCATCGCCCTCGCCTCCGCCCTGACCAAACTGGATTGAACGCCATGCACCACGCCGTGCTCTCCCGCCTTTGCCTGCTGCTCGCCGCAACTGCCCTCTGCGCGGCCTGTTCGAACGTGCGCAACGGTTACCGACAGGATCCGATGGCACTGGCCTCGCCCGAGGTGGCCCCGCAGGACGACAAACAGCTTTACCTCGAGCTGATCTCCAAGATGCAGCAGCAGGGCGCGTACTACGCCTCGCTGGCGCACGTGGAGGCGTATCGCCAACGCTATGGCGACAGTCCCCAACTGCGCCTGTTGAATGCCGATGCACTGCGCGAAACCGGCCAGCGCGAGGCGGCACTGGCCATGTACGGCAGCCTGACCAGCGGCCCGCAGGCGGCCGCGGCGTGGCACGGACTCGGCCTGATCGCCGCCCGCGATGGCGACGCGGCACGTGCCGAGCAGGCATTGGCGAAGGCCGTACAGTTGCAGCCGTTGAACACCGGCTACCTCGGCGATCTGGGCTTCGCCCGGTTGCGCGCCGGCGACTGGACCCGCGCGCAGGAACCGCTGGCCAAGGCCGCCGAACTATCGCCCGGCAGTGCCAAGGCCAACGCCAACCTGGCGGTCTGGGCGCTGCTGCGCGGCCAGAACGACATGGCCGACACCATCATGCGCAACGCGCGCCTGACCGACAGCGCGCAGGCCGAAGTCCGCCGGCTGGCGGACCAGCTGCGCCAGCAGGCGGCCCCGGCGCCGTCGGTGCAGCGTGCCCCGGCCAGCGTCGCCACGGCGGCCGCCGCGCCCGGCAGCGGCGCCACGCCTGCACCACGCGCCGCTGCCGGGCGCCCGGCGCAGCGCAGGGTCGCCATCGATACCGATCACCGCACGCGTGCCGATGCGCGCCTGGCGCCGTCGATGCTCGAGCGCTTCAGCACGCCCACTCCTGCCAGCGAGACCACGCCATGAACCAGTTGCGTCGCCTGCCCGTTACGTTCCTGCACGTTGGCCTGCCGTGGCTGCTGATGGTGGTGGCGCTGCCCGCGATGGCGCAGCAGGCACCGCTCACCGGGCAGATGCTCGGCGGACAGCAGGCCCCGCCGGTCGCCACTACGACGCTGCCGGCGCCAGAGACCCCGGCACCGGTGCCGACCTACGTCGATCGCGCGCCGGCTTACACCGACGCCGCGCCCGGGCGCTACATGCCTCCCGCACCCGCGCCGCGCAGCGAGATAGGCCAGACCACCCGTGATCTGCTGCGGATGCAGGCCCAGGGAACCCACGCGGGGGCGCGCCTGCCGATCCTGGGTGACCAGGCCGCGGCCAGCTATGCGCGCTACCTCAAGAGCTTCGAGCACGAGATTCCCGAGTTCCTCAAGACCAGTGTGAAAAAGGACGTAGGCGGTTCCAACGACGGAGGTTGATGCCATGCACCAGTCCAGCGTTCGTGCGCCCCGGCCGTTCCGGCGGCGGCTGCGCGGCGGGATGTCGGTCACCATGATGCTGGTCCTGCTCGGCCTGGTCGGGATGCTCGGCCTGGTGGAAGTGGGCTATCTGTACTGGGCCAAGCGCGATGCGCAGAAGGTGGTCGACCTGGCCGCCGTCGCCGGCGCGCAGCGCCTGGACCTGTGCCGCGCGGACCTCAAGGACAACGGCGCTGCCCGCAACAATGCTGAGCGGGACAACGGCTTTTCCGGCGCCCTGGTGATCCACTGCGGCAACTGGAATCCTGCACGCGGCGCGGAGGATCATTTCAGCATGACGCCCGACGCCGCCAACCCGCTCAATGCGGTCAAAGTGGTCGCCACCCGTTCGGTGGTGCCGTTCTTCGGCCAGAACACGCGCCTGCCCACGATCCGTGCGCAGGCGGTGGCCACGCGTGCGCCGCCGATCGCGGTGTTCTCGGTGGGCTCGCAGTTGCTGCGGGTCAATGGCAATACGCCGCTGGGCAACGTGCTCGACCTGGTGGGCGTCAACCTGGACCGCACCACCCTGCTTGGCTATGACGGCCTGGCCCAGGCGAAGGTCACCCCGGGCGGCCTGCTGCAGGCGCTGGGCATTCCGGTCCAGGCCAACATCGGTATCGCCGAGTTCAACGCCCTGCTGGCCGCCAACCGGGTCTCGCTTGGCCAGCTGCTCGATGCCACGGCCACGGTGCTCACCAACAGCGGCGTCACCCATGTGGATCTGACGGCACTGCGCAATGCGCTCGCGGCAAAGGTCGATCTGAACCAGCTCAACGTGCAGCTCGGCAGCACCGACAGCACCGGCGGGTTGTTCGCACGCATCGTCGCGCCCGAAGGCCCCGCTTCGCCAGCGCTGCAGGCCGACATCAGCGCGTTGGACCTGATCACCACCAGCATCAGCATCGCCAGCGGTGGCAACGGCGTGGCGGTCAACAACCTCAACATCCTGGGCCTGGTGCAGACCCGCGCGGCGATCATCGAACCGCCCTCGATCGCGATCGGCGGCGTCGGCACCCGTGCCTACAACGCGCAGGTGCGGCTGAAGATCAACATCGATACCGGCGGGCTGGCGCTGCTCGGGCCCGTGCTCAGCGGGCTGGGGATCCGCCTCAACCTGCCGATCTATGCCGATGTGACCAACGCGATGGGCACACTGGACGCGCTCAACTGCGGCGCGACCCCGCCAACCGCCACGGTGCGGGTGCAATCCTCGCTGCTGCGCGCCTGCGTCGGCCGCGTGGCCGCCGCCAACGAATTTTCGCAGCGCAATGTGTGCGATGCCGGGCTGCAGAACGAGCAGTTGCTGACCCTGCTGGGCGCACCGCTGGTCACCGACAAGATTTCCCTCAATGCGCTGACCCGCGATGAGAGCGTCACCCTTGCGGCCGGAGAGACCGCCTCCACTTACTTCAACCAGGCCCAGGTCGGCACAGCCATCTCCGGCCTGGTGAGCGAACTGCTGCGCGTGCTGAGCAACGTGGTCACCCCGGGCAAGCAGGGCAGCACCGATGCCGCCACCGCCAATCGTTTGGCGGATCAGTATCTGAAGGCCGCCAATCCGGGCAACGTTTTCTACGACGCCGAGAAGACCATTGCCCTGCTGCGACACGGTGACCCGGCACGCGGCATCGGCGCCCTCGGCGACTGGGACGTCGTGGGCGGCGTACCGCACGCGTGTGGCGCGCTGAATCTGGGCACCTGTTTTGAAACCGGCTCGGTCTGGGACGGCTACAACGCCACCGTTACCGGAAAGGGAATGGGCGGGCTCAGTGGCCTGCTCGGCTCCCTGCTCGGTGGGCTGGTGATCAACCGCTGCAACAGCCTGCTCAGTACCCTGCTCAACTACAACAACTGCGTCAAATCCAATCTGGCCTCTTACCTGCAGACCCGGCCGGGCGGCCTGGAGGACCTCGCCGGCGGAACCGGAGTCACCGACCCGGGCACTGACCAGGTCCGCTGCAGCGGCCTGCTGTGCCTGGCGCTGACCCCGGTGCTGGAAACCCTCAAGCCGCTGCTCAACGGCGTCGGCACCCTGCTCTCGCAGACGCTGGCCCAGGTGCTCGGGCTGGAGCTGGGGCGGACCGACGTGCACATGCAGTCCATCCAGTGCACCCCGGCACAGTTGGTTTATTGACGCTGCGGCAAAGTGCAGGCCACGCGATTGTGCGTGCTAGACTCCGGCGGGGACTTTACTTCACTGATAATCCACTCGTGGATGGCCTGAATATGCGAGAGAGAAAAGGGGTTGGTTCCATCGTCGCGCACGCGCTGACCGGTGGGATTGTGTTGCTGCTGTCGTTGAGCGTCATTCCGCAGGCCCTGGCCGCGCGCGCACCGCGTGCCGAGCCGGCCGTGGAGACCGCCGTTCGCCCGGCGCCGGTGGTCCGCAATACCGTGGACGAACTGCGCCAGCTGGTCGACTCCAAGCAGCTCACCGAGCTGCGCACCACCTATAACGGCAGTTACGGTGCCAGCCTGCTGTTCAATACCAGCACGCTGAATTACTACGTGGCGCTGTTCCACGAGAAGGACTTCTGGCGCGTGATCAAGACCGATTCGGTCGACAACGCCGAGAAGGTCTACCGCACCTTCGTCGAACAGACCGAACAGCTGGCCCAGGTGTATATCGATACCACCCGCCTGCAGGCCGGCAAGCGCTATACCGAAAACCTGGTCGCCTACAACGAAGAGCGGCTGCGCAGCCTGCAGCAGGAAGCCGATCTCCAGCGCCAGCAGTCGCTGCAGGTCAGCGCCTCGCTGGAACAGGCCAAGCAGCAGGCGGTCAGCCTGAGCACCGACCTGCGCAGCAGCCACAGCGAACTGGACGCGCTCAACCAGCGCATCCAGATGCTGCAGGCCCAGCAGCTGAACCCGGCGCTGTCGCTGCCGTCAGCCGAGTCGGCCACGCCGGCACCGGCGCCGCAGGGCAACCCCGGCACCCCGTAACGGCATCGCGCGCCCTGCCCCGGCAGGGCACGTCACGGACGGCGCCGATGGCGCCGTCTTTCATTCCGGTGCAGTACCCTTGGTGGCACAGACGTCCTGCGCATCAGCAAGGAGTGCCCCATGCCCGTTCCGCGCCTCCACATCGCCCTGACCCGCGTGCGCGCCGCCTTGGCGTCATCCCGCGCCCGGCTGGCCGCGGCCCTGGTCGCGGTGCTCGCCCTGCCGGGCGCCGCCACTGCCGCTCCGGCCTCGCCCACCTCGCCGCCGCTGTCGGCCGAAGCGTCCGATCCCAGGCTGCTCGGCTGGATGCAGGGCGCGCCGCCGCCGGAAGACAAGCGCATCCGTTACACGGATGACGATTATTTCAGTTTCCCCAAGCTGCGCTGGACGGCCTGCCATTTCCGCCAGTTGATGCCCACCGTGGGCGTCAGCCGGGGCCCCGGCGCGGCCCGTGACCTGCCGCGCCGGCTGGATGCCGCGATCGACGCGCTGTCGTTCACGCCCACCGGCACCCACCGTCAGATGACCTGGGCACAGTCACTGGCGGCCAACTACACCGACGGCATCGTGGTGCTGCACGACGGGGTGGTGGTCTACGAGCGCTACAGCGGCTGCCTGGACGAGCACGGCCAGCACGGCGCGATGTCCGTCAGCAAATCGATGACCGGCCTGCTCGGCGAGATGCTGGTCGCCGAGGGGGTGATCGATGAAACCCAGCGCGTCAGCGCGATTGTGCCCGAGCTGAAGGACAGCGCGTTCGGCGATGCCACGGTCAGGCAGGTGCTGGAGATGACCACGGCACTGCGCTACAGCGAGGACTACGCCGACCCCAACGCCGAGGTCTGGGCATTTTCCGCCGCGGGCAGCACCCTGCCCCCGGCCCCCGGCTACACCGGGCCACGCAGCTATTACGATTACCTGCAGACCGTGCAGAAGCAGGGCCGCCACGGCGAGGCCTTCGGCTACAAGACGATCAACACGGACGCGCTGGGCTGGATCATCGCCCGGCGCACGGGGCAGTCGGTTGCACAGCTGCTGCAGTCGCGCATCTGGCAACGCCTGGGCGCCGAGCAGGACGCGTACTACACCGTTGATTCCACCGGCACGCCGTTTGCGGGCGGCGGCTTCAATACCGGCCTGCGGGATCTGGCCCGTGTCGGCCAACTGCTGCTCGACGACGGCAAGGTCGACGGCCAGCCCATCGTGCCCGCCGCCGCGATCGCCCGTATCCGGGCCGGCGGCAGCAAACAGGCCTTTGCCAAGGCCGGTTACGCGCAGCTGCCGGGCTGGAGCTATCGCGGCATGTGGTGGATCTCCCACAACGACCATGGCGCCTACATGGCGCGCGGCGTGCATGGCCAGGCGCTGTACATCGACCCCACCGCACGGGTGGTGATCGCGCGCTTCGGCTCGCATCCGGTCGCAGCCAACAGCGCCAACGACCCGACCACCCTGCCCGCCTTTGATGCCGTGGCGCGGTATCTGATGGCGCAGCCATGAGCGTGCGTGCCGGCTGACTACCGGCACGCATCGTGCACCAGGTCATCCATTCGCCGGCTGAGCGCCAGGCTCGGCCGGCCGCCCACTTTCCGGTAGGCCGTCTCGCGCTGGCGTCGCGCGGCGGCGCAACGGACAGGATCGGCATGCACGGAGATGACCGCCCCCCGGATCGCGGGCGTCGGGCGGACACTGCGTCGCGGCGGACGCTTCTGTCGCGCGGGCGCAGCCTCAGCACGCCGCTTGGCCTGGAGTTCCTGCCGCAGCGACTCGATATGGATCTCATTGGCCCAGGTATCGGCGGGCGGCGGCATCTCGCGGATGCGCTCGGTGCGTCCCTCGCACGGGGTGGACTGATAATGACGCGCGCCGTCGACCAGGCAGGTATGCACCTGTCGCGGCGGCAGATCCACCGCTGTGGCGCTCATCATCAGGGTCAGCCACCACGCGGGCATCGCATCGCTCCGTCCAGATGCGCCCAGCATGTTTCAGAGGCGGATCACCGAGCCGTGACCGGCTGCACAGTGAGCGGGCGATGCGCATGCCCCTGACACGCCATTACTGCCATGCCCTACCCAGGTGCTATGGCCTGGCGCCCACGTGCAGTTCCAGCACTTCGTCACCCAGGGCGTCGATCTCGCCGGTCGGCCGCCAGCCCAGGTAGCGATAGAAGCCATGCGAGCGCACCGCAGGGTCCGCCGCACACCCCAGGATCAGCCGCGAATGCCCGGCCTCGACAAGATCGGCGATGGACATATCCAGCAGCCGCCGACCGATGCCCTGCCCTTCATGGGACGGCAGCATTGCCAGCACCACAATCTCGCCGCCGTCGCGATCGCCGAAGCAGTAGCCGACCATGTGCTCGCCTTCCAGCGCGATATGCCCCGGCAGTACATCGTCACGGATACCGGCCGCCCAGCTGTCTTCGGTGATGCCGAGTCCGGCAAGCTCGGCCGCGGAAAACGCATTTTCGCGGGTGCGCCCACGCAGATCGATGCAGGCAGCGGCATCGCCCGGCACGGCGCGACGGTAATGAATCGGGTGGGTCATGCGTGCTTCCTGCAACCGCCGCAACACTCGGCGGCGCGCAGTATACCGTCGCATGCGCTGTAGACCCAAACGCAGCGGGCCCGGCATTGCCGGGCCCGCGAGGGACTTACAGGAAGCGGTAATCGAACTCCAGCCACAGCTGGCGGCCGTAGGGGTCGTAGTTGCCGACCGGATAGAACGGCCAGCCGCCGCCGTTCTTGTCCGCCGGCGGGCGGCTGTCGCGCAGGTTGTTGACGATCAGGCCGAGCGTGGCGTTGTCGTTGAGCTTGCGATACAGGCTGGCGTTGTAGGTCATGTACGGCGCGATGCGACCACTGCCGTCGGTCTTCGGCAACGAGCCGTAACGCATGCCGTACAGGGTGGCGGTCCAGTCGTTGATCGCCCAGGTCACGCTGCCGTTGACCTTGCTGCGCCACTGGTAGGAATCCAGCGAGTTGCGCTGGTCCTGCACGTCATCGCCGGCGAACTGGCGGTAGCTGTGATCGATCACCAGCGAGTACGCGACGCGGGCGGAGAAACGACCATAGCGGCCCGCGTCCCAGCGCAGGTTCGACTTCAGGTCGATGCCGCGCACGGTTTCGGAGGCGGCGTTGATCGGGTTGATCAGCACGCGCACGACCTGGTTCGGCTGCACTGCCGCGTCGGCCGGGTTGCGGATCACGCGACGCAGCGCGTCCTGGCATTGTGCCGAGCCGATATCGCGTGCGTCGCCACCCACGGTCTGGCCGAGGCGGCAATCGGCTTCATCCTTGAGGATGCGGGTGGCATCCAGGTTGGTGACCTCATCGTCGATGCGGATGTCGTAGTAATCGGCCGTGAAGTCCAGATTGGCCGACGGGGACCACACAAAACCCAGTCCATACGATTTGGCGGTTTCCGGCTGCAGCTGCGGATTGGCACCACTGGTGTAGTCGATCGCCAGGCCGCTGAAATCGCAGTCGTCGTACGCCTGGCCGGCACTGCGGCAGCGCCAGTAATCGGTCATGCCGGGGTTGTAGCCGCGCGTTTCGGTGGCGAACACGTAGTTCATGTCCGGCGCACGGAAGCTGGTTGCGGCACTCGCGCGCAGCAGCAGCGTATCGAACGGACGGAACTCCAGGCCGGTGCTCCAGGTGGCCTTGCCCAGATGATCACCGGCAGCACGATACTGGTCGTAGCGACCGGCCACGGTCGCGGTCAGGCGCTCCAGCAAGGGCAGCTGCAGCTCCACCCCGGCGGCATAGCGATCGCGCTCGCCACCGGCCGGGATGCCGGCGTCGAGGTTCCAGAACACGCCCTGTCCCAAGGCCGGGTCCGGGCGGTTGCGGTAGCCCTGGCTTCCGGCTTCGACCACGGCGGCCAGCGCTGCACGGCCGCCGGGCAGATCGAACAGCTGGCCGTTGACGCTGACGCTGGCGGTCTGCAGCCACGCAGCGTTGCGGCTCTCGTAGCGGTCCGACAGCCCCTCGTACTCGCCCGGGGTCAGCGGCTGGTACAGGCGCGACGGATCCGGCGCATACACTTCAACGCCATCGCGGGTGCCCAGTTGTGGGCCCAGCAGGTACGCATTGATGCCGACCAGCAGGCCCGGGCGCTGCGTCCTGTTCTCGTAGCGCGAGCGGCTGTAGGCCGCTTCGTAATCCCAGTCCGAGCCGCCGATGCTGCCACGGGCGCCGACGTTGAACGACCACGACTGCTCCAGGAAGCGGTTGGCATTGCGCTGCACGCCACCGATCTCTTCGGGCGCGAAACGCCGGTACCAGCTTTCCAGCTGACCGCTGTTCTGGTTGTAGAAATAATTGCGCGAAGAGGTCCAGCTCGGTGCGCGGGTGTTGTTGTAGATGCGCGCAGTGCCGATCGCCGCATCGGCGAACAGTTCCTGACGGTCATTCAAGCGCCAGGTCACCGCGCTGTACGCATCAATGTTGCGCTTCTCGGTCTGTACGGTCCAGAACGTGGGCGCGGCTTCATTGCTGCCGCAGTACCAGCCCTGGCGGGGATTCTGCGCACGGAAGACGCTGCCGCCGTACAACGTGCTGGCGGCATCGCAGCCATCGGCACCGGGATCGATGTAGTTGTTGGTGGAGGCGTTGCGGCGATACGCCACGGCCGTCGCGAGCGGTGCCACGCCGCGCGGATCGTCGGTGAGCGAATCCATGAAGTCGCGCTGCGAACCGTAGATCGCTTTGCGGTTGGCGATCTCCAGGCCGAAGATCGCGTCCCAGTTCTCACCCGAACCGCCACCGACCGCCTGCAGGCGTTGGTTGTCGCCGCCACCCTGTTCGGTGGTGCCGGCGCGGACATTGATCCCGACGCCGTCATAGGTTTTCTTCAGGATGATGTTGACCACGCCGGCGATCGCATCGGAGCCGTACACCGCCGAGGCGCCTCCGGCCAGCACTTCGATCCGGTCGATCAGCGCGCTGGGGATGTTGGCCAGGTTGACCACGTTGACCGAGCCTTCGTAGGCCAGCGGGTAGTCCGACTGCCGGCGGCCGTTGACCAGCACCAGGGTACGGTTGGGGCCGAGGCCGCGCAGGTTGATGGTGTTGGCAGCCGGGGTGAAGGTGTTGCCGAAATCCTCGCCCTGCACGTTGCCGGTGTTCTCGGTCAGCGCGCTGAGTGCCTCGAACGCACTGCGGTAGCCCTGCGCCTCGATCTGCTCCTGGGTGATCACGGTGACCGGGGATGGACCTTCCACGCTGGCGCGGGGGATGCGCGAGCCGGTGACGGTGACGGCCTCCAGCTGGGTGGGTGCATCGGCCGCGTGGACCAGCGATACCGCACCAAGCAAAGGCAACAACGACACAACCAGGGCCCGCCGACGCAGCGGGCGATACAGCACAGACATGCAGATTTCCGGTAAAGACGTACGTGCCGGCGGGGTCGGGCCCGTGCCGGAGCGTAGTGAGGGAGGGGCCGTGATTCTGCTGAACAGGCGGAAAAGGAGGAAATGACCGCCCGCGATATGCTTATCGATATTTCGCCTAAGCAACGAAAAACGGCGGCCCTGCGGCCGCCGTTTCCGTGACACGCCGTGCGCCCGGACTCAGGCGTCGGCAGGCAGTGCGCTCTGGCGGTTCACCAGTGCGCTGAAACGTGCCAGCGAGCTCAGGTGGTGGTGCACCAGCGCCAGCCAGCCACTGCGATGCCAGGCCACGACGGTGGCGTCCGGCAACGCGGCGAACTTTTCCACATCCACGACCTGGAAACCGTTGACCGACATCTGCCGGCCGTCAGCGAGGGTGACGTCGATGTTGCGGTCGATCAGCAGTTCGTTTTCGATCAGGGCGGCAGTGAAGCGGCGGGTCTGGTCATGCTCGCGGGTGTAATCGCCGCAGAAGCGCATGGCGTTGTCGACGATCTCGGTGGCCTTGCCATCCTGGAACAGCGGCACGCCGTCCTCGCTCTGGCCCTGGTTGACCTGCCTGGCGGCCGAATCCAGCGCGAGCACGTACTCGTCCTGATCACCGGCCTGCATGAACACGAACGGATAGCGGCGCACGTAGGCCGGCACGTAGCTCTGCTCGTCCCACACGCCATCGGTAACGAACAGGTTGCGCTGTGCCAGGCCGACGGCGACCAGCGGCATCGCGTCCTTGCCGGTGAAAATGATCGGGTAATGCTGGGCCAGCGAACCGAATTCGCCGATCACGGCGGGGATCGCGTTGGTTTCCCCGGCAAAATGCGCGGTGTCCGGCACCAGGCGCCAGGCGGCGTGCAGATCCGAGCGCAGCGGAACGGGCGCCTGGTAGAACAGCGGACCGGTGGCCTGGGACGGCGCAGCGGCGGGCGGAGTCGTGGTTTCAGCAGTCATGGATTAAGTCGGATACGTCGCGCCAGTCAGCCCGGGCGCGAAAGCGGGAACCGCATAGAACGGCCACTATAACGTGCCACGTCCGAGGTTTTTATTTCAATCGCGCTGGATTCCCCGCGCCCCGCGATCGTCCGGTGATTCCACGGTAGCCCGGCACTGCCTCTGATCGGCGATACAGGCGTCGTCCGGGAAGCGAGATGCACGCCGCCAGGAGCAGGCCGGATCCAACACGGTGCGCAGGTGCGACGTTTTTACCCGGCCATGCGCAAGCCGATGCTGCGCGCCCTGCCCTGGCACCGCCTCACAGCACACCGTCCAGCGGGCCGGCGGCACCGGTCAATGCGGCGCAGGCGTGATCCTGCAGCTCCTCACCGCTGGCCTTGTTGCCCGCCGCCAGGTCCAATCGGGTGGCCAGCAACACGAAACCGGGCGCACCGGAGGGGCCGGTCTGCCCGGCGACCACCAGCGACCAGTTGCCGATATCGGCCGGATCGGACAGATGGGCGGCCAGCAGACGCACCGGGTTCGCGGTGAGCTCGGCACCGGGCAACTGGCGGGCGAGATAGGCATGCCCGCGCAACGGCTCCGGCAGCGGCTGCCAGCTGGCGCCGATGACCGGCTGCAGCCGGCGCAGCTGGGCCAGGACATCCGCGCGCAGGCAATCCACGTGGATGTGCAGTTGGTGCTGGGAGCGGCCATGGGGCGAATTCAGGGCCAGGCTGGCCACATCGCGCGGCAGTGCCATCCCGAGTGCCTGCTCGGTGTGGCTGCGCGCGTTCCACGCGGCGGCGAAGTAGTTGGGGGCACCGGCACGCAGCAGCGCCGGGCTTTCGATGCCCGAGATGCGGTCCAACGGCAGCACCAGGAACTGGTAGTGACCGTGCGAATCCTTGAGCAGCACATCGCGCCGCTGCGCCTGGGCAGACACGGCCAGGCAGCTGCCGCGGGGGGCGGCCTCGCCGGCGCAGTCGCGCTGGATGATGCCCCACAGGGCGTCTGGATTGGCAGGCGGTCTGGCCGGCGGCCGGGGCGGCGTGGCGCAGGCTGCCAACAGCAGCACCGCACAGGGCAAGGACAATCGGGCGATCACGGACAAGCTCGGACAGGAATGCGGGCCCAGCCGGCCGTGCCGATGGGCGGGCGTGATTGTACCGCGCCGTTTCTGTCGCTTCCGTGTCAGTAGGTGCTGTACGGCACCTCGACCACCACCGGTGCGGCCGGCGCCGGCGCCGGCGGCTGCAGGGTGTAGCGGTCCAGCGCGCCATTGTCATCGGCGAAGCGCTGTGACTGCACCTGCAGGCGGTACGTGGTGGTACCGAACTTGACGCTGCCGCCGCTGGCATCCAGCGCGGCACCGGCCGGCAGCAGCAGGCCGCCGAGGTCACTGTAACCGCCGCCTTCCTGCGAGAAGACATGGTCGACCAGGTCGCCCTCGCGCTTCATCGCAAACACATGCGGGTCGCCGTGGCGGCGGTTGTAGTCCTCGTTGCCGAGCAGATCGGCGATCCACACCCCGGGCAGCCGGTAGCTGGTTTCCAGGGCAATCGCATCGAGACGGTCACTGTCTACCACCAGGCAGCAGACCGCCTGCTTGTTTTCGCGGTCCAGGATCGCGAAGCGCTCGCCCCTGGCAACCTCGCGCGGCAGGATCGCAAACGGCTGGTTCCTCAGGACCGGCTCGGCGCCACTGGCCGAATGCAGGTTGCGCCAGCCACCGAACACCGGTGCGTCCGGCTCGGCCGCCACGGCGTTGCCGGCCATCGTCATTCCCAGTGTCACGATCAATGCGGCCGTGATCTTCCTGCTGTGCATGCGCTACTTCCGTTGGTTGACCTGTCGCGGCGACATCGCCGGACCTCACAAGACCGCGACACTATGCGCCAGCAGCGGGCCGGCGGGCAATCGGCGCCGCTCAGCCGATCACGATGTAGTCACTGACCAGGGTGATCCCGCGGTGCTCACCGCGCTCAAGCTGCACGTGGCGGCCACCGACCTGGTCGATGGCGATGCAGTCGTCCACCTCCAGCAGGGCATCGGTATGCGGCTTGAACCAGCTGGTATCGCGCAGGGCCTTGGCCTTGCGCTTGGCCGCCTCGGCATCCGTGGCGACCAGCAGCCGGTAATCGTGCGCCTCGCCCAGCGCGCCGGCGGCATACCCGCCGAGATTGAGGAAGTACAGGCGCGGCGCGCCCACGGCCGGGGCCGCGTCGCCGAAGCGCACCCGGTACGCCTCCACCCCATCCACCGCGAGCCAGCCATCGAGATGCAGCCCTTTCCGCTCACCGAACCAGTCCTGGCGCAGCTGCGGGTAGGCCTCTTCAATGGCATCGACGTTGGCGAAGGCCACGTCGTGGACCTCGATCCGGGCGCGGGCATGTCGCCCACCCAGCATGAACACGTGCAGCACCTGCGACTCCCGGCATGGCCGATCTGAGAGGCCGCCAGTGTAGCGCCGGTGGCCGTTGCGCCCTGCCCCAGCAGCCGCGTGGGCTGCGTCCAACGGTCGCGGGGTGCCCACCACACGCCGATGCACACCGCGGTGGTATGGTCGGCGCCTGACCCCGCAGGAGCGACCCGATGGCATCCCTTTTCCGTTACCCCCTCGCCGCGATCACGCTCGCCGGCACCCTCTCGCTGGCCGCGTGCGTGAGCACGCCGGGCCCGGAGATCAAGGGTCCAGGCGTGTGCAAGGCCGATGCCCTGGGCTGGGCCATCGGCCAGCCGGCCGACGAGGCGAACATGCGCAAGCTGCTGGTGCAGAGCGGCGCCGGCCTGATCAACCCGATCGGCCCGGCCACGATCACCACCCGTGACCTGCGCCAGGATCGGCTGCGGGTGTTCATCGACAAGGACAACGTGATTACCGCCGTCCGCTGCGAATGAAGCCCCGCGGGTAGAGCCACCCCATGGGTGGCTGTGCCGGCGTATCGCAGGTTTCAGGGCAGCCACCCATGGGGTGGCTCTACCCGTGGGGGGTGCAGTCGCAGCTGCCCCATCCGCGCGTCTTCGCGGTCTGGCCGATGCCCGGGTTGAACGTATTGCTCGGATCCAGTTGCTGGTAGAACGCCGCCAGTGCCGGCTTGGCCGGGTACAGATGGCCCACGTTGTGCTCGGCCGGATACTCCGCCCCACGCGCGTCCAACAGCGCCCACATCACGTGCTCGATGGCCAGCGGATCCTCGCCCTTGCGCACGATGTAGTCCTGATGGAACACATGGCACAGGAAATGCCCGTAATACAGCTTGCCGGCCAAGCGTGCGTCGAGTTCGGCCGGCAGGTGTTCCACCCACGCGCGGTCATCGCGCCGTAGTGCCACGTCCAGGGCCACGATGTCCTCGACCTCGCGCCGGTGCACCTCGCGATAACGCACGGCCGCGCCGGCCACCGCAAAGCGGTGCAGGAACGCCTTTCGCCCCTCCTCGGCCGTGCACTGGAAGAAGTCGCCCTCGCTGTCAGCGAAGTGAGTGCGCAGGAAGGTTTCGGTGGCGGCGGCATCCACCGCCGACACCTTGAGCAGCAGGTGGTGCTCGTAGCGGTCACGGAACCGGCCCATGCGCGCGGGCAGATGGCGTGGCAGGCAACGCATCGCCCACTGGATCACGCGGTCGGTGACCCCGCGCAGGCCAAGGCTTTCGAACCATCCATCGACGCGGCTTTTCAGCGCGAACGCCGCCGGCACCCTGGCCGTGCCGAAGCGATCGATGAGCAGGAAGGTGTCCTTGCCGTACCGTTCGCCGATGTCGTACGCCTCGCGGTGAAGGTACTCGCCCGAGATCGGCAGGCGCTCGAACGCGGTCAGCAGATGGCGGCGGATCGCGGTCAGATCCTCCATCGCATTGCTGCCGATGTAGAACACCTCGCCGGGCTCGCGCGCAAACGTATCCAGCCGCACCGCGAACACCGCCAGCTTGCCGGCCGAGCCGGAGGCTTCGTAGTGGCGCGAGGGATCGGCGTTGTAGCGGGCCGGCGTGGCTGCATCGACCTGGCGCACCTGCTCGGCATAGCGCGGGTCGGAGGCGGCGCGGTCGTTGCCGTTGTCCACGTCGGCGGGCGCGTAGTCGCCGCGCTGCAGCCGCTCCAGGATCTGCTCGGCGGTATCGCCCAGCGCGATGCCGAGATGATTGACCAGCTGCAGCTTGCCGTTGGCATCGACCTGGGCGAACAACGCGAGTTCGGTATAGGCCGGGCCGCGTCGCACCAGCGAGCCGCCGGAGTTGTTGCAGACCCCGCCCAGCACCGAGGCACCGATGCACGACGAGCCGATCACCGAGTGCGGTTCGCGGCCCAGTGGCGCCAGCTCCTTCTCCAGCCGGTCCAGCGTCGCCCCGGGCAGGCAGACCACCTGGCGGCCCTCGTTGATCAGCTGCACACCGGTCAGGCGCAGCGTGTTGAGGATGACCACCGGACGGTCATAGTCGGCACCATCCGGCGTGGAACCGCCGGTGAGGCCGGTGTTGGCCGCCTGCATGATCACGATCGCGTTGGCCGCCACGATGGCCTGCAGGGCGCGCCACTGTTCCAGCAGCGTGCCCGGGCGGACCACGGCCAGCACCGGGCCATCGCCGAAACGGTAGCCCTTGCGGAAGCGCCGGGTCGGCTTGTCGCCGCACAGCACGTGTGCATCACCGACGATCGCGCGCAGCTGCGCCAGCAAGGCTGCCGTGCCCCGGGATGCCGCGTTCATGGTGCGGCCGCGAGGCGACGCGTGGCGTCCACCAGCGAATCGCGGCTGATATCGGCGATGGTCCTGGCGCCGGTGAGCGTCATCGCCACGCGCATTTCCTTGGCCATCAGGTCCAGCAGATTGGCCACGCCGGCCTCGCCCTGCGCCGCGAGGGCATACACGAACGCACGGCCGAGCAGCACGCTGTCGGCGCCGAGCGCGATCATGCGCACCACGTCCAGGCCGTTGCGGATGCCCGAATCGGCCAGGATCTTCAGCTCACCCTTGACCGCATCGGCGATCGCCGGCAACGCCCGCGCGGTGGACAGTACCCCGTCCAGCTGACGACCGCCGTGGTTGGAGACGACGATGCCGTCGGCCCCGAAGCGAACGGCGTCACGCGCATCGTCCGGATCAAGAATGCCCTTGATCACCATCGGTCCGCTCCAGAACTCGCGGATCCACTCCAGGTCTTTCCACGAAATGGACGGATCGAAGTTGTTGCCCAGCCAGCCGATGTAATCGGCCAGGCCGGTCGGGCTGCCCCGATAGATGGAGATGTTGCCCAGATCGTGCGGGCGGCCGAACAGGCCCACGTCCCATGCCCAGCGCGGGTGCGTCATCGCCTGCAGCATGCGCCGCGCCGGCGCGTTCGGGCCACTCATGCCCGAGTGCGCATCGCGGTAGCGCGCGCCCGGCGTGGGCATGTCCACCGTGAACACCAGCGTGGTCACGCCAGCCGCCTTGGCCCGCTCCAGCGCATTGCGCATGAAGCCGCGATCCTTGAGGACATACAGCTGGAACCACATCGGCCGATCGATGGCCGGGGCCACTTCCTCGATCGGGCAGACCGACACGGTGGACAGCGTGAAGGGAATCCCCCGGCTCGCCGCCGCCCGCGCCGCCTGCACTTCACCGCGGCGCGCATACATGCCGGTCAGCCCGACCGGCGCCAGCGCCACCGGCATCGCCAGGCGCTCACCGAACAGCTCCGTTTCCAGGCTCAGATCGGACATGTTGCGCAGGATGCGCTGGCGCAGCGCGATCTCGGACAGGTCCGCGACGTTCCGCTTCAGGGTGTGCTCGGCATACGCGCCGCCATCGATGTAGTGGAACAGGAACGGCGGCAGGCGGCGTTGTGCCGCTGCGCGGTAATCGGTGGAGGCGGAAATGATCATGGGTCAACCGTGGGAAGAAGGAAGCCGTGACGCACGTGCGCGCCGGGCCTCGTTGTCATCGAGCGTGCGCAGGGAGGTGTGCACGAATTCCAGGTGCGCGTGTGCGGCGGCACGCGCGCGTTCGGGGTCGCCGGAGAGCACGCCATCCATCATCTCGCGGTGCTGGACGGACAGCGGCTCGAAGGTGCGGGCGGAGGTATAGAGCTTCTCGCGGCTCTGCGAGATGTTGGTCTGCAGCAGCTCGAACAGGCCACGCATCACCTGCAGCAGCACCAGGTTGTGCGAGGCCTCGGCGATGGCCAGGTGGAAGGCGGCATCGGCCTGCGCTTCGCCGGCCGGATCGTCCTTGCCATGCGCAGCCATCATGGTGTCGAAGGCCTGGCGGATCTTCGCGCGGTCTTCGTCGGTGGCGCGCAAGGCGGCGTGCCACGCAGTCGCCCCTTCCAGCGCGTGGCGGATTTCCAGCACGTCGAAGCGGTATTCCGGGTCGCCCTGGAACAGCGGCAGGTACGGGATCAACGGCTCATCGATGGCCTGCCGGGCACGGGCCGCCGGCTCGCTCACGTAGGTGCCGCCGCCGACCCGCGCGCTCAGCAGGCCCTGGCTGGCCAGCTGCGCGATCGCCTCGCGCAGCGCCGTGCGCGAGACCCCCAGCTGCACCGCCAGCGGTCGTTCGGCCGGCAGGCGGTCACCCGGCTGCAGGTTCTGCTCACGGATCAGGCTGCGCAGCTGCGCGGCCACCTTGTCGGACAGGCGTTCGTTCTTCATGCCGCCATTGTCGCCCGCGTGGCGGGCGATGGGGTCGATGCCGGTAGCCGGACTGCCGCGCATGGGCTCAGGGAATCATCCAGGTCAGCCAGTAGGCCTGCACCGTGGTGATGATGCCGACCATCACGGTGAAGATCAGGCTGTGCTTGACCGTGAAGCGGAACAGGTCCGATTCCTTGCCGGCCAGCCCGACTGCCGCGCAGGCAATCGCGATCGACTGCGGCGAGATCATCTTGCCGGTCACCCCGCCGGTGGTGTTGGCCGCGACCAGCAGCACCTCGGATACGCCGATCTGCTGGGCAGTGGTGGCCTGCAGCGCGGAGAACAGCGCATTGGAGGACGTATCCGAGCCGGTCAGGAACACGCCCAGCCAGCCCAGGAACGGCGAGAAGAAGGTGAAGGCCTTGCCGGTATGTGCCAGGGCCAGCGCCAGCGTGGCCGACAGGCCCGAGTAGTTGGCGATGAAGGCAAACGCCAGCACCATGCCGATGGAGTAGATCGGCACCTTGAGCTCCCGGGCGGTTTCGCCGAATGTGCGCAGCGCCGCGGCCGGGCGCATTTTCAGCAGCACGATCGCGATCACCGCGCCCAGCATGATCGCCGTGCCGGTGGCCGAGACCGCATCGAACGTGTAGACCGCCTCGTAGCCGGTCGGGACCGGCACGATCGGCGGCATTTTCAGCACCAGCTGATCCAGCGCCGGTACCGGAATCTTCAGCACCCAGTGCTCCAGCGCACCCCCGGTGGCGAACAGCGCCTTGAACGGCTTGATGCTCCAGATCGTGACCATCGCGGTCAGGATCAGGAACGGCGACCATGCCTTGACGATCTGGCCGGTGGAATAGCGCGGTGCCTCCAGTGCCTGGGCGGCAGCGTGTGCGCTGGTCTCGGTATCGAAGCGGAAGATGCGCACCGGCGTCCACTTGCGCAGGAACAGGGTCAGGCAGACCAGCGACGTCAGCGAGGCGGTGATGTCCGGCAGCTCCGGGCCAATGAAGTTGGAGGTCAGGTACTGGGCGATCGCGAACGAACCACCGGCCACCAGCACCGCTGGCCAGGTTTCCTTGATGCCGCGCCAGCCGTCCATGATCGCCATGATCCAGAACAGCACGATGACGGTCAGGAACGGCAGCTGGCGCCCGGCCATCTGCCCGATCTCGAATGCATCCAGCCCGGTCACCTGCCCGGCCACGATGATCGGAATGCCCATCGCGCCGAAGGCCACCGGCGCGGTATTGACGATCAGGCACAGGCCGGCGGCATACAGCGGCTTGAAGCCCAGCCCGACCAGCAGCGCAGCGGTGATCGCCACCGGCGCTCCGAAGCCGGCCGCCCCTTCCAGGAACGCGCCAAACGCAAAGCCGACCATCAGCATCTGCAGGCGCTGGTCTTCGGTGACCGACAGGATCGACGCCCGGATGATGTCGAACTGTCCGGTCTTGACCGAGACCTTGTACAGGAACACCGCACCCAGAATGATCCAGGCGATCGGCCACAAACCGTAGACGAAGCCATAACCGGCTGCTGCCAGCGCCTGCGACAGGGGCATCCGATAGAACAGCAGGGCCACCGCCAACGCGATCACCACGGTGATCGTGCCGGCCAGCCATCCCTTCATGCGCAACACGGCCAGGGCGACAAAGAAGAAGGCGATCGGCAGCAGCGCGATCAGGCTGGACAGCCAGAGGTTGCCAGCGGGGTCATACAGTTGTTGCCAGGCCTGCATCGGCGGATCTCATCAAGACGGACAGGGGTCCGCGCGGTCAGCACCGCGCGAGCCGAGAACGTCCAACAGCGATTATTGGTAGTACCAATAACCAAACTGCCTGTTGGAACTGCCCGCATTGAAACGCCAAACGCGAGACGAGCCTATTAGACCATAGGTCTACGTCCGAATATTGGTCCTACCATTCAGCAGCCGCAGTCGTTCGAACGACCTTTGAGTTCCACCGAGTTGCCGTCCGGATCGCGCAGGCGCAGCGAGAGGCCATCGCCCTCGGCACCGTAATTGCGCTCGGCCGGCCCACTGAGCTCTACCTGCAGTCCCTGCAGATGCACGCGCACCTGCTCGGCATCGAACGGTTCCACGCGCAGGCAGACATGCTCGACATTGCGCCCTTCCCGCCCGGGCGCCGCACCGCCCTTGATTCCCAGCGGACCGTCCACGCTGATCAGATCGATCAGCGACTCACCGGCATGCAGATGCACCATGCCCAGCGACGGCCGTTCGCGGGCGACGGTGCAGCCCAGAACGTCACAGTAGAAGCGCACCGCGCGGGGCAGATCCTGCACACGCAGCACCACATGGTCGATGCGCTGGATCTCGAAGGGACGTTCGCTGCTCATGACGACTCCAGTTTTCTGGCGATACGGCTGAATACCACCAGCACGATCAGGCACAACACACTCACCCCGACAGCGATCACATACTCGCCGATGCCAACCGCGATACCGATCGCGGCGGACATGATGAGTGAACTGGCGGTGGTAAGGCCGCTGACCTGGTCATCGCGCGAGCCCCGCAGGATCGTGCCGGCGGCAACGAAGCCGACACAGGCCACCACCGCCTCGATCAGACGCACCGGATCGACCTGCAGCAGGTCACGGTAGCGTTCCTCCTGGAAGTGTTCGGCAATGCTGTCGCCCAAGCCG
This sequence comes from Stenotrophomonas sp. RIT-551, assembly GCF_026241915.1. Classification (NCBI taxonomy): domain Bacteria; kingdom Pseudomonadati; phylum Pseudomonadota; class Gammaproteobacteria; order Lysobacterales; family Lysobacteraceae; genus Stenotrophomonas; species Stenotrophomonas sp. RIT-551. The sequence continues at coordinate 187,252 of NZ_JAPJIU010000003.1, forward strand.
ACAATCAGTGCGGCTGCACCGGCGATCAGCATGTGCGTGCGCAGTCCGGCGGCGTGCTTGCCCATCTCGCGTTCGATGCCGAGCGTGGCGCCCAGCAGCATGGCCACGGCAATCCGCAGCAGGATCGATAGATCTTGTTCCAGTCCCATCTGCGTCTCTCATCCGGCAATGGACGGAGCGTCGCAGACAGGGGCGTCTGGGGACCGTGAAACCAGCGGCAGGCCCGGGTGAGCCTGCCACCACGTGTCTTACTGGGCCAGGTATCCGCCATCGATCGCGTAGTAAGTGCCGGTTGCAAAACCCGCATCCGCGCTGGCCAGCCAGGCCACCAGTGCGGCGACTTCTTCCGGCTTGCCGAGGCGTCCCAGCGCATGCTTGCTTTCCAGCGCCTGCTTCACCTTCGGGTCCATCTTGTCCAGCAACGGGGTGGCGATGAAGCCCGGGCCCACCGCATTGATGCGGATCTTGTCCGCCGCGTGTTCCCACGCCGCCGTCTGGGTCAGGCCGACCACGCCATGCTTGGCCGCAACATAGGCCGCCGAATTGTTGAAACCGACCTGGCCCAGGATGGAGGCCATGTTGATGATGCTGCCGCCCTTGCCCGCGCTGCGCATCGCCTGGATCTGCGCCCGCTGGCACACGAATACGCTGTTGAGATTGACGTCGATGACGTTCCTCCAGCCATCCACGGGGTAATCGCCACTGGCCGCCGACGGCCCGCCGATACCCGCGTTGTTCACTGCGATGTCCAGCCCACCGAGTTCCTGCACGGTCTGCTTCACGGCTGCTTCCACCGCGTGCTCGTCGGTGACGTTCAAGGCGATGCCGATCGATTTCACCCCTTTGCTGCGCAGCGCCTCGGCGGTCTTCTCGACGGCGTCGGCCTTGAGATCCCACACCGCCACCGCCGCGCCGGAATCGGCCAGCAGTTCGGCCACGGCCAGGCCGATACCGGAGACGCCGCCGGTGACGATGGCGACCTTTCCCTTGAGCTGATAATCAATCATCGCGTTGTTCCTCGGGTTGGAATAAGGCTGCGGGCACTGCCTGCCCATGCCTCGACCATACGCCGCGAAGACGTTACAGAACGTGCACAGCGTGCTCCGCAACAATCCTTCCCATCGCTGCAACGCACCTGCCCCTATGCTCGGGGTCGTACGCCCACATCCTTTCTTTCATCCGCCGCTGGCGGTCGCCCTCCCCCAAGGTAAGCCCATGACAGATTCCACTGACGGCCAATTGTTCTCCCCCACCCGTCTGGGGGCCATCGACGTCGCCAACCGCGTCGCGATGGCACCGCTGACCCGCAACCGCGCCATCAAGGACCGCATTCCCAATCCTCTGGCCATCCAGTACTACGAACAGCGCGCCAGCGCCGGGCTGATCATCGCCGAGGCCACCCAGATCAGTCCGCTGGGCCAGGGCTATCTGGATACGCCCGGCATCTACAGCCAGGACCAGATCGATGCCTGGAAAAAGGTCACCGACGCCGTGCACGCGCGCGGTGGCAAGATCGTGCTGCAGCTGTGGCACGTCGGCCGCATCTCGCATACCAGCCTGCTGCCCGAGGGCGAGGTACCGGTGGCGCCGAGTGCCCTGCGCGCCGATGCGAAGACCTTCACCGCCAAGGGCTTTGAAGATGTCTCCGAGCCGCGCGCCCTGCGCCTGGACGAGATTCCCGGCCTGATCCAGGACTATCGCCAGGCCGCACGCAACGCCATCACGGCCGGCTTCGACGGTGTGGAAGTGCATGCTGCCAACGGCTACCTGATCGACCAGTTCCTGCGTGATGGCAGCAACCAGCGCACCGACGAATACGGTGGCAGCATCGAAAACCGCACCCGCCTGCTGGATGAAGTGGTCAGCGCGATCGTTTCGGAAATCGGTGCAGAACGCACCGGCGTACGTCTCTCGCCGGTGACGCCAGCCAACGACGCTGCCGACTCCAACCCGCAGCCGTTGTTCGAACGCGCCGTGGAGCGTCTGGATGCCATCGGCCCGCTCGCTTTCATCCATGTGATCGAAGGCGCGACCGGCGGCCCGCGCGACAACATCGCCTTCGACTACGCCGCGCTGCGCGCCAAGTTCAAGGGCGCATGGATCGCCAACAACGGTTACGACCAGGCGCGTGCCGAAGCGGCGGTCGCCTCCGGCTATGCCGACATGGTCGCCTTCGGTCGTCCCTTCATCGCCAATCCCGATCTGGTCGAGCGCTTCCGTCTGGGCGTGGCGCTGTCCGAGCTGGACAAGGACACGCTGTACGGCGGTGGCGCGCACGGCTACACCGACTACCCGACGATCGACGGTTGAGTGTTGATCCTGTTGGGCCGGATGCACGTTCCGGCCCACCAGGGCGAGATGCGCTGCATGCTGGAAGTGCCGGCCGGTGGCCGGCACCTCCTTCAAGGGTTCAGTACACCGGCAACGAAATGAAGCTGGCCTGCTGCGGCGAATGCCAGACCTGCTGCGTTGCCTTCTGGTAATCGCCCGGCTTGGCGAGGTAGATGTTCGGCACGAACGTCTGCGGGTTGCGGTCGTACAGCGGGAACAGACTCGACTGCACCTGCACCATCACCCGGTGGCCCGGCTGGAACACATGGTTCGCGGTCGGCAGACCGAATTTGTAATCCAGTACCTGGTTGCTCGCGATCGCCTTCGGGTCGCTGAAGCTTTCGCGATACCGGCCACGGAAGATCGCCATCGAGACCGACAGCTCGTAGCCGCCCATCTCCGGCGTCGACGGGGTCTGGTCCGGATACACATCGATCAGTTTCACCACCCAGTCGCTGTCGCTGCCACTCGTGGCCGCCTGCAGATTCACCTGCGGTGCGCCACCGATCCGCAGCGGCTCGGTCAGCGGCTCGCTGACAAAGGTGAGCACGTCCGGGCGACCATCCACGAAACGCTGGTCCTTCACCAGCCAACTCGTCCACATATCGCGGTCAGCAAACCGCACCGGGCGCGGTACGAACGGCACCGGCTTGGCCGGATCGGATACATACGCCTCGAACGTGGCCTCCCCCGCCTGTGGTGCTTCAAAGGACAGCCTGCCGCCCGCGCGCAGGTACAGCGGCCGGGACTGCGCCGCGCTGCGCGGCCACTGCTGCAGCTTGTCCCAGTGGTTCTCCCCGGTGTTGTAGATCAACACCGGCGGTGTCTGCGCCTTGGGCGCGCCATCGACCAGGTACTGATCGAAGAACGGCTTGAGTACATCGCGGCGGAACTGCAGCGCGGTGTCGCCCTCGAACTTCAACGCGCCCAGGCTGCTGCCGTCATAGTTGACCTGGCTGTGCCGCCACGGCCCCATCACCAGATAGTTCAGCGTGTTGCCGGTGTCACGCGGCTCCATCGCCGCATAGCTGTGTACCGCGCCCCACATGTCTTCCTGGTCCCACAGGCCCTGCAGCCACATCGTGGGGACCTTCAGTTCGGTTCTGGCCATGCGCGCGTCCAGCGCCTGTTCCTGCCAGAACGCATCGTAGCTGGGGTGCTCGATCAGCTTGTGCCACCACGGCAACTGGTCCAGCCCGTTGGCCCTGGCGTAGTCACCGGCCGAGCCGGCGCGCAGGAAGGTGGTGTAATCGTCGTAGCCCACGCTGGGAATCGCCGGGCCCTTGCCGCGCTTGGCCAACTGGCCGGTGAAGTAGCCGAAATTGACCTGCCGGAACGCGCCGTAGTTGAGCCAGTCGTCGCCCATCCAACCATCGATCATCGGGCTCTGCGGCGCGGCCACCTTCAACGCCGGGTGCGGGTTGGTCAGTGCCATCACCACGGTGAAGCCCTCGTAGGACGAGCCCAGCATGCCCACCTTGCCGTTGCTTTCTGGCACGTGCTTGACCAGCCAATCGATGGTGTCCCAGGCATCGGTGGCGTGGTCGACCTTGGTGTTGTTGAGCGGCCCGCGTAGCGGCCGGGTCATCACGTAATCGCCCTCGGAGCCGTACTTGCCGCGGATGTCCTGGAACACGCGGATGTAGCCGCCATCCACGAACACTTCATCGCCCTGCGGCAGGATGTCACGCATGTTCGGCGAATCCATGCGCTTGGCACGATTGGCCGCATCGTAGGGCGTGCGGGTCAGCAGGATCGGCGCATTCCTGGCGCCCTTGGGTACCACGATCACCGTATAGAGCTTCGTGCCATCACGCATCGGCACCATCACCACGCGCTTGTCGTAGTTGTCCTGCGCCGTGGGGGTCACGAAGCCCTTGGCCGGAATGTCCGGGGTCATCGGCGAGGTCTGCGCCGACACACTGGCGGCGACCATCAGACTCAACAGCGCAACTGGCAATACACGCACACGCATGGGCTCTCTCCCGGCAGTGAAGGCAACGTCCGGAGCCTAGCGCTGCCCGGCCCGCACCGGTAGATGCCGATTGGCCTGGCGCAGGGCCTTCGTCCCCATTCAGCCGCCAACCACCGTTTCGTGCAAAGCCTGCCAGCGCAGCATGCCGTCGGTGCCGCCAACAAGAATGGCCAAGGACTCGCGCCGATTGCCGGTGCCCTGTGCGTCGCGCTGGTCTTCCCGATAGCGCACCGCGCATGCGCCTGTGCCCAGCGGCAGGTACGTCATTGCATCGATGGTGATGCGCAATCCCGGCCGGCTGCCATGCGCGACAGCGAAGAAGCCGGCCAGCGTGGATTTGTCCAGGCGGACACCACGGATGCCGACCATGCTGAAGTCCTCGCTGAAACGGGCCAGCAGGGTATCGAGCGCCGCCACCGGCGAGCAGCCGGTGAACCAGTCTTCGATCAGCACATGCAGGTCGTGGATCTCATTGAAGGCAAAGGTGTCATTCATGGGGAGGTTCTCAAGGAAAGGGCGGACGCCGGCAGGCGCCACAAGGGAAGGAGCGGCAGCAGGCTCATGGCCGCCGCCAGCACCAGGGTGAGTGCAAAGGCGTGATCCCACGTCACCGAAGAGAGCACCGCCAGCACACAGGCCAGCACCGCGGCGGCCAGGCAGAAGCTGAGTTGGCGGTTGAGATTCCACAGCGCGCTGCCCGGCAGCAGCTCCGCATCGGCCAGCCTCTGGAAGGCGAGCGTCTGGGCGCTGCTGCTGCACAGGCTGCCACCCAGGCCCATCAGCGCGAAGGCCAGCACGGGAAGCCAGGGCTGCTGGGCCTGCACGGCGATCAGCAGCACGATACCGACGGCCTGGCATCCCATCCCGGCACTCAGCAGTGGGCGCGCCCCGATGCGCGGCAGCCAGTGCCGTGCCGTGGCGATCGCACAGGCCGAGGCGATCGCCCACGGCAGCATGAAGCCACCGATGGCGGCGGCGCCGTAGCCTTGCCCATGCAGCAGCAACGTCGCCACCAGCTGGGTGCCGATGAAGGTCCCGGGCACCAGCAGGTAGACCGTCATCGCCAGCCGCAGCGACGCATGCCGCAGCAACGACCACTGCAGGACCGGATGATCCGTCCGGCGCGCACTGCGGGCATACATCGCCAGCACCAGGGTGGCGACCACCAACAGGCACGCGCCCAGCATCCGTTGCCCCGGCGCTGCGAGCAGTCCCAGCGCGACCAGCAACGCGCTCAGGCCCACGGAGCCCAGCAGCAGCCCACGCCGGTCCAATGCCGGCACGGCCACCGGTGCACCCGGGCGCACCCACGCGGCCGCCAGCGCGAAGGCCAGCACGGCCAGCGGCACACTGACCAGCAGCACGCCGCGCCACGAGCCCCACTCCACCAGCAGGCCGCCCAGCGTCGGTGACAGCGCCGGCACCAGCAGTGCGACCGCCATGATGCGGGCGGTCAGTCGCGTACGATCGGCCGGCGGGCATTCGCGGTAGGCCATCGCCTGCCCCACCGGAATCAACAGCCCACCGCCCAGCCCCTGCAGCAGGCGCCACGCGATCAGCCACTCGATGCTCGGCGCGGTGCCTGCCAGCACGGCGCCCACGGTAAACAGGGCCAGCGAGAGGCACAGCACCCGGCGTTCGCCCAGGCGCGCGGCCAGCCAACTGCCCAGTGGAATCACCAGCGTCAGGCCCAGCATGTAGCCATTGCCGATCCACGCCAGCTGCGGTACGGAGGCCTGCAGCTCCGCGGCGATGGCCGGATAGGCCACGGTGCCGATGAACATGTTCACCAGATCCAGCGAGAATCCCAGCAGGTACAGCGTTTCCACTCTGGCCCGGTATGTCATGGCGCGCTCCGATTTCGAGGCGGCAGCATGTGCGTTGGCGGCGGCTGGATAAACGGGCAACCGGATGCAAGACTGTCAAACCATTTTTGACAGTCAGAGCGCCCCCATGGTCAGCCTGGACCGCTTCGAGACCTTCAAGGCGATTGTCGATGCCGGCAGTCTGACCGCTGCCGCACAGCGCCTCGGCCAGAGCCGCGCCGTGGTGAGCTTCAACCTCAAGCGGCTGGAACAGGAACTGGGCGTGACCCTGCTGGTACGCAATACCCGCAGCCTGGCCCTGACCGAGGCCGGTGAACGCTTCTACCAGCACTGCACGGCGCTGTTGGCCACTGCCGAGCTCGCCATCGAGGAAGCACGCAGCGAACAGATGCAACTGCGCGGCACGCTGCGCCTGACCACCACGCCGGAATATGCGATCGCCCGGGTCGTGCCGGTGCTGGACTCATTCCGCGCCCTGCATCCCGAGCTGCGCCTGCACCTGTCCACCTCACCGGCGCCGGCGGACCTGATTCCCGAGCGGTTCGATCTGGCCATCCGCTTGGGGCGCCTGCAGGATTCGCAGCTGCGCGCGACCCTGCTGGACGAACACGCACTGTGCGCGGTCGCCTCGCCATCGTTGTTGGCCACGCTGCCCGATGAGGCCGCGCGCGATGATCCGGACTGGGTCCGCACGCTGCCAAGGCTGGGCTATCCGCGCCTGGCGGATCTCCCACTGGTGGCGCCCGATGGCAGCGACCAGCTGTTTGCCTGCAACCCCGCCCATGCGGTGGTCACGGTTGACAACGCCTCCACCCTGCGGGCGTTCGCGCTGGCCGGGGCCGGCGCGACCGTGTTGCCGCACTGGTTGATCGATGACGATCTGGCGCAGGGCCGGCTGCTGCCGATCCTGCGCCGTCATCGCTTCCCGCGCCAGGGAGTGTATGCGGTGTTTCCCAACACCGCCCAGCCCTCGCGCCGGGTCCGGCTGCTGCTGGCGCATCTGCGTGAGCACCTGCCGGGGTGACCGGAGGCACGACCCACGGTCGTGCCCTGCCCGTCAGCTCAGCGGACCACCTGCCCGGCCAGCTCCAGCGGCACGCGCTGCACCGGTGCATTGGCCGCGCGCGAGAGCTGCACTTCGTACTGCCCACCGGCGATCTTCCACTGCTTGTCGGCGGTGTCGAAGCTGGCCAGCGTCTTCGGCTCGGCCTCGATGCGGATCCGGCGGCTTTCGCCCGGCTGCAGCGTCACCTTCTGGAAGCCGATCAGGCGGATCGGAGTGGTGCTGCCCTGCGGCAGCTGCAGGTACAGCTGCGGCACATCCGCACCGGCGACCTTGCCGGTGTTGCGCACGTCCACGCTGGCGACCACGCGCTGGCCTTCCACCACCACCGTCAGGTTGTCGTATCCGAAGCTGGTGTAGGACAGGCCATGGCCGAACGCGTACTGCGGGGTCAGGCCCTTGGCGGCAAACCACTTGTAACCGACGTTGGCGCCTTCGATGTCATAGTCGATGGTGTCATCCGGCTTGTTCTTCGGGTTGAAGCCCAGGCCATTGACGTGCGGGCGCGGCAGCTGGCTGACATCCACCGGCCAGGTCACCGGCAGGCGGCCGGACGGATTGACCTTGCCGGTCAGCAGCGCGGCGATGCCTTCGCCACCGCGGATACCCGGATACCAGGCCTGCAGGATGGCCGGCACCTGCTGCAGCCACGGCAGCTCGACCGGGCCATTGGTTTCCAGCACCACCACCGTCTTCGGGTTGGCCTTGGCCACCCCGGCGATCAGCGCGTCCTGGTTGTCCGGCAACTGCATGTGCGGCAGATCGACCGACTCGGCCGACCACTGCGTGGCGAACACGATGGCGACATCGGCCGCAGCGGCAGCGCGCGCGGCGGCCGCGACATCGCGGCCATCCACGTAATCGATGCGGGCATCCGGACGCTCGGCGCGCAGCGCTTCCAACGGAGAGGACGGGTGGAAGATCACCGGGCCCGGCCAGGTGGTCGGCATCACGCCCGGCACCGCATTGGTGCCGCGGGCGGTCCATCCCACCATCGAGGAACCACCACCGCCGATCACGCCCTTGTCGGCATGCCCACCGATGATGACGATGCGCTGCACATCCTTGCCCAGCGGCAGCAGGTCATCGGCATTGCGCAGCAGCACGCTGCCTTCTTCGACGGTGCGCTGCGCGGCCAGGAAGCCGGCCTCGTCATCGATCGGCTCGTGCACCGGCGGCAGGTCGAAGTTGCCGTGCGCGAACATGGTGCGCAGGATGCGGCCGACCATGTCGTCCAGGCGCGCCTGCGGCACGACGCCACCGGCCACGGCCAGGCGCAGCGGCTCATCGAAGTAGACCGCCTTGTCGAACACTTCACCGGCCGACTGCTGGTCCAGGCCGGCCAGCGCCGCCTTCGAGCCGCTGTGCACGCCGCCCCAGTCGGACATCACGAAACCGGGGAACTTCCATTCCTGCTTGAGCACCTCGTTCATGAGGTAATCGTGTTCGCAGCCGTAGGTGCCGTTGATGCGGTTGTACGAGCACATCGCCGAACCCGGCTTGCCGATGTCCATGGCGATTTCAAACGCCAGCAGGTCCGATTCGCGCATCGCCTGCTCGCCAATCTCGGCGCTGTGGAAATTGCGCGAGGTCTCCATGTCGTTCAGCGCGAAGTGCTTCATCGTGGAGATCACGTGCTGGCTCTGCACGCCGCGGATCGACTCGCCCACCAGCACGCCGGCCAGCAGGGGATCTTCACCGGCGTATTCGAAGTTGCGGCCGTTGCGCGGGTCGCGCTGCAGGTTGACGCTGCCGGCCAGCAGGATGTTGAAGCGCTGCTGCCAGGCTTCGCGACCCATGGTGGCACCGCCGGCGAAGGCGATGTCCGGGTTCCAGCTCGATGCGGTGGACGGGCCGGACGGCATCGCCGTGGCATGGTCACCCTTGCGCAGGCCACCCGGGTTGGTCACGCCGACGCCGGCATCGGCCGACTGCTGCGCCGGAATGCCCAGGCGCGGCACGCCCGGCACGAAGCCGGCCGAACCGACCGCACCTTCGGGCAACGGGCCGCCGTCCTTGCCCAGCCCGAAGTAGCTGTGCAGCATCTGGAACTTCTCGTCCACGGTCATCTGCGCGACCAGTGCCTTGGCACGGGCATCGGCGTTCAGGCCGGTGTCCATCCATGGCGTATCGCCACCGACCGGCGCGGTGTAGCCCAGGGTCAGCAGCGTGGCCGCGGTGGTGCCCTTCTTTCCGTCATGGGTGCGCAGCTTGATGGCGGCCGAGGTAGCCGACTGGAAGCCGTCGCTGAAGTAGCTTTCGTTGGCTTCCAGCGCGACACGCGACGGATCGAAGCCGGCGGTGGTGGCCGCATCGGCACTCACCGCGCCCAGCAGCACGGCCGGTGCGCCCAGGCGTGAGCCGGTGACCAGCGGCGGCAGCGCCGCGGCATCGGCGGCACTGGTGTACAGCGCGACCACATGGCGGCCATCGTTGAGGCGCAGGTAATTCAGCGACGGCTGTTCGGTGCCCGACTCGGCCTCGATCGGCAGGCGGGTCAGCACGACGCTGCCGGTCTGCTGCGCGGCGGCCGGATCGGCGGTCACGAAACGATAGTGATAGCCCAGCGCATCGGCCAGACCCTGCAGCGGATCCACGCGGTCGGCGCGGCGCTCCACGTTGCGCACCGTCACGGCATCGACCTGCAGCTGTTCCAGCTGTGCGGCGACCACGGCCGCATCCAGCTCACCCGGGGTCTGTTCCAGGGTCAATACGGTGAACGCGTCGGTGGCGGCGGCCGGGGCAGCGGCCCAGGCGGAAGCGCTCAGCGAGAGCGCGATGGCGGCCGTCAGGGCCAGGGGCTTTGAAATCGTTTTCATGAGCGGACGAAACACCTTTGCTTGCGCAATAAATCCAGGGAGTCTTGCCGCAGAAGGGTGCAGCGCCATATCGGCGGGAACCACGCGCAGGGGCGCGGAACCGTTTACAACGCAAGGCGATGACGGCTACGTCCAGGCCCCTCCGCCCGTCGTGACAGCCGCACCACCCGGGAGGCCCTTGCCGGCACCTCACCCCGGAAGAGTGTCCGAGCGTGTTCATGCCTGTCAACAGGATGCTTACATTTGAGACGGCGAAACCCGCCCCGAATCAGGGCGACGGCGGCTTGATCACCTGGGTGTCGGCAGCCGCCACCACCTGCCCATGCTGGTCACGCGGCTGCATCAGCGCCAAGGGCAGGCCATCGCTGTCGGCCTGCAGCACCGAGCGCGGCTCGCCCGGCGCGAACAGGAAGGCCTCGCCCCACTGCCGCAGCGCCACCACCAACGGGAACAGCGCGCGGCCGCGTTCGGTGAGCACGTACTGCTGGTAGCTGCGCCCCTCCTCCAGCGGCTGCTGCGCCAGCACATCGGCCTCCAGCAAGGCCTGCAGGCGCTGGCTGAGCATGCTGCGCGACATCCCGAGGCGGCGCTGGAAATCACTGAAGCGCCCTGCTCCATCGAACGCCTCGCGCACGATCAGCAGCGACCAGCGGTCGCCGACCAGGTCCAGCGCGCGCCCGACCGGGCAGGGTGTCATCGACTCGGTGGCCATCAGGATTCTCCGCTCATAGTTTCATTTTAGAACCACATCCTGCAGAATCAACTGGTTCTATTTTGAGACTTACTGATGGCGACCAGCGCATCCGGCACTGCCCCCTCCCCGCTCCCCTCGTCCCTGCTGATGCTGTTCGCCTGCGCGGCCGGCCTGAGCGTGGCCAATGTCTATTACGCCCAGCCCCTGCTGGACGCCCTGGCTGCCGACCTGCAGATCAGCACCGGCCGCGTCGGCACGGTGATCGCGGCGACCCAACTCGGTTCGGTCGCCGCCTTGTTATGGATCGTGCCGCTGGGCGACCGCATGGACCGCCGCCGCCTGATGGCGGTCCAGACCGGCGGCCTGGTGCTGGCGCTGCTGGCCGTCGCGCTGGCCACGCAGGCCTGGAGCCTGCTGCTGGGGATGCTGGCGGTGGGCCTGCTCGGCACCGCGATGACCCAGGGGCTGATTGCCTACGCCGCCGCCGCGGCGGGCGAGCACGAGCGTGGCCGGGTGGTCAGCGCCGCACAGGCAGGCGTGGTGGTCGGGTTGCTGCTGGCACGGGTGGTGGCCGGGGCGGTGGCCGATCTGGGCGGTTGGCGCGCGGTGTACCTGCTCTCGGCAGTGCTGATGATCGTGACCGGCACCCTGTTGTGGGCACGGCTGCCGCGATTGCCTGTGTCGGCCGCACACAGCGCGCGGACCGGCTTGTTCGCGCTGCTGCGGCAGCAGCCGGTGCTGCGCCAGCGCGGCGTGCTGGGCCTGCTGCTGTTCACCGTGTTCGGGGTGTTCTGGAGCAGCATGAGCCTGCCACTCAGCGCGCCACCCTATGCCCTCAGCCACACCGCCATCGGCGCTTTCGCGTTGGTCGGCCTGCTCGGTGCGTTGGCCGCGGCCCGCAGCGGGCACTGGAGTGACCGGGGCCATGCCGGGCGGGTCACCACCGGGGCCCTGTGGCTGATGCTGCTGAGCTGGGCGCCGATCGCGGCGATGTCCCATCACCTGGGCTGGCTGGTGCTGGGCGTGCTGCTGCTCGATCTGGCCGTGCAGGCGCTGCACGTCACCAACCAGAGCCGGATCCTGGCCGCCGCACCGCACGCGCAGGCACAGGTGATCGCCGCTTACATGCTGTTCTACGCGGCAGGCAGCGGGCTGGGCGCGTTGGCCGGCAGTGCACTGTATGCCGCTTTCGGCTGGCCCGGGGTGTGCATGGCCGGCGCTGCCGTCTCGCTGCTGGCACTGCTGGCGTGGTGGGCGATGCGGGGTTATCACACCATCACCGGTGGTCATGAGCCCAGCCCGGTTCCCGGTGGATCGCCGATCGATAATGACCGCTCACGTCCCGGAGCGACCGCATGCCCCCACACCGCCACTTCGATCAACTCTGGCGCGACCGCAACGACACCTCCCGGCAACGCAGCCCGCGGGTGCTGATCCGGGTGTTCGTCGGCCCGGGCGAACTGGAAGCGCGGGTGGCGTTCTACGAGCAGTTGCAGGGCGTGGTGGCCGATGCGGGTTTCCCGTTCCCCGAGGCCGGCCTGCGCCTGGCGATGGTCGGGGCGTTCCTGCTGATCGAAGGCGCGCCGGACAAGCTGGCCCCGTTCACTTCCACCACCGGCACGCTGCTGGTGGATGACGTGCAGCCGTACTACGACCGGCTGGTGGCGGCCGGGGCGCAGATCATCTTCCCGCTGCAGGTGGTGCCGACCGGCGCGGCCTTCAACGCCGTGCATCCGGACGGCACCGTGGTCGAGTACGTGCACCACCGGCCTGATCCGCAGGGGCGCTAAGACCCCGCTCGGTGTACATCGACAGGGCGCCGAGCCCCCCCTCCCGTGTAGATCCACGCCATGCGTGGAGGCTCTCGCTGAAGCATTCAGCACCCTCAACCGGTTCGGAATCCGGCTGTCGAATTCGTTAGCATTTTTACTAATTGCGGGTAGGATTGTCGGTCTCAGCCTTTGACACGCGTGCTGCCGATACTCGCCGCCATGCCCTTGTTTCCCGCCCGTTTCCGCCTGCTCCAGCCCTGCCGGGAGGCCCGCTGATGGGCGCCGTGCTGGCCCTGGACCGGCTGCTGGAAACCCGCCGGGTCTGGCGGGGGCAGCCGCGTACGGCGTTCCCCGAGGTAGCGCCGCACCCGACCGGCCACCCGGCACTGGATGCCCGCCTGCCCGGTGGTGGCTGGCCGCCCTCGGCCCTGTCGGAAGTGCTGCTGGCCTCGCCCGGGGTCGGTGAGCTGGCGCTGGTCTGGCCGACCCTGGCGCGGTTGAGCCAGCAACAGCAGACCGTGGTGCTGATCGCCCCGCCGCACCTGCCGCATGCCCCGGCCTGGGCACGTGCCGGGCTGGCACTGAGCCAGGTGCAGGTGGTCCAGGCCAGCCCGCGCGATGCGTTGTGGGCGGCCGAACAATGCCTGCGCTCGGCAGCCTGCGCCGCAGTGCTGTGCTGGCCGCAGCAGGCCGATGACCGCGCGCTGCGCCGGCTGCAGGTGGCCGCTGAAACCGGCCAGTGCCTGGGCTTTTCCTTCCGCGATGCCCGGCATGCGCGCAATCCCTCCCCGGCCGCGCTGCGCCTGCAGCTCGACGATGGCCAGGTGCGGGTGCTCAAGTGCCGTGGCGGGCTGGCACCGGCGCAGCCGCTGCCGCTGGCCGTGGCCCATTGAGCCGCCGCCGTGGATTGGGCCTGCCTGCTGCTGCCGCACCTGGCGCTGGATGCCGCCCTGCGCCAGCAACCCGATCCGGACGCGCCGCTGGTGCTGGTCACCGGCCCGGCGCAGCGGCGCGTGCTGCACGCGGTCAGCCCCTCGGCCCGGCAGCTTGGGCTGCGCCGCGGCATGCTGCTCTCGGCCGCGCAGGTGCTGACCCGCGACATGCTCATCGTGGAGTACGACCCACGCGCCGAGCAGGCCACCCGCCAGCTGCTGGCCAGCTGGCTGTACGGCATCAGCTCGCAGGTCAGCCTGGATTTTCCGCATGCGATGGCGCTGGAAATCCGGGCCAGCCGCGCGCTGTTCGGTGATTGGCCGAAGGTCGAGCAGCGGCTCACCCGTGGCCTGACCGAACTGGGTTTCCGGCATCGGCTGGTGGCCGCACCGAATCCGCATGCCGCCAGCGTGCTGGCCCGCGTGCATGGCCGGCTCGGCGTGGCTGCACCCCAGCTGGACGCGGCCCTGGCCCAGGTGCCGATCGAACGCAGCGGGTTGCCGGCCGAGGCGGTCACGGTGCTCGCGCGCTCGGGCCTGCGCACGCTGGGCGCCGCGTTCGGCCTGCCGCGCGAGAGCCTGGCCCGGCGCTTTCCAGCGCAGGTCCTTGCGCATCTGGATGCACTGCGCGGCATCAGCACGCCACCGCTGCGCTATTTCCAGCCACCGGACCGCTTCGATGCGCGCATCGAGTTCGAGTACGAGGTCGAGTCCACCCAGGCGATGCTGTTCCCGCTGCGGCGCCTGACCGCCGATCTGGCCGCGTTCCTGTGCTCGCGCGATGGCGGCGTGCTGCAGTTCGATCTGTGGTTCGAACACGAAAACCACCCCGACACACGGCTCTCGATCGGCCTGCTCGCCCCCGAACGCGAACCGGCAATGCTGTTCGAACTGGCCCGCAACCGCGTCGATCATCTGCAGTTGCCCGCCGGCAGCCGTGGCCTGCGCCTGCAGGCCGAGCAGCTGCCGCCGTTCGTCCCGGCCGCACGCGATCTGTTCGACCCGCGCCCGCAGCAGGCGATGCCATGGGAGCAGTTGCGCGAACGCCTGCGTGCCCGGCTCGGCGATGACGCCGTGCAGGGGCTGGGGCTGCGCGCCGACCATCGGCCCGAACGCGCGACCGGCGATGCCAAGGGCGCCCCCAAAGCACCGCCGCCGCCGCTGCCAATGCGCCCGGGCTGGTTGCTGGCCCAGCCGCAGGCGCTGCAGGATCCACACCTGCGCATCCTGTCCGGACCGGAACGGATCGAATCGGGGTGGTGGGATGCCGGGGACATCCGCCGCGACTATTACGTGGTGGAAACCACGCAGGGCCAACGCGGGTGGGCGTATACCGCCGCCGATGCACGCAGCGGGCCGTTCATGCTGCACGGCTGGTTCGCATGAGCGCGCCCCTGCCCGACTACGCCGAGCTGCATTGCCTGTCGGCCTTCAGTTTCCAGCGTGGCGCGTCCATCGCCGAGGAGTTGTTCGCGCGTGCCAAGGGCCAGGGCTACCGCGCGCTGGCGATCACCGATGAGTGCTCGCTGGCCGGCATCGTGCGCGCCTGGCAGGCCGCGCAGAAGCACGCGCTGCCCCTGATCACCGGCGCCGAATTCCAACTGGAAGACGGCCCGAAACTGGTGCTGCTGTGCACCGACCAGGGCAGCTACGCCGCGCTGTGCCAGCTGATCACCACCTGCCGTCGGCGTGCACCCAAGGGCGAGTACCGCTGCCTGCGCAGCGACATCGAGCAGTTGCACGCCGGCCTGCTGTGCCTGTGGCCGGCACCTGCCCCGGCCATCGAGGATGCGCAGTGGCTGCAGGTCTGCTTCCCGCAGCGGCTGTGGCTGGCGGTTGAATTGCACCGCGAGGCCGACGACCGCGCGCGCCTGCAGCGCCTGCGTCGTTTCGGCCGCGACCAGGGCATTCCATTGGTGGCCAGCGGCGATGTGCACATGCATGTGCGCCGCCGCCGCGCGCTGCAGGACACCCTCACCGCGATCGGCCACCACTGCACGCTAGGCGAAGCCGGCTGGCGGTTGTTCCCCAACGGCGAGCGCCACCTGCGCACCCGCCAGGCCCTGGCCACGCTCTACCCACCCGAACTGCTGGCCGAAACCCTGCGCATCGCCGAGCGCTGCCACTTCGATCTCAAGCAACTGCAGTACACCTACCCACGCGAACTGGTGCCGGCCGGCCACGACCCGGCCAGCTGGCTGCGGGTACTGGTGGAAGAAGGCATGCAATGGCGGTGGCCAGCGGGCGAGACGCCCCGGCAGCGCCACCAGATCGAACACGAGCTGGCGCTGATCCATACCAAGCAGTACGAGTCCTATTTCCTGACCGTGCACGACATCGTGCGCTTCGCGCGCGGCCAGCAGATCCTGTGCCAGGGCCGCGGCTCGGCCGCCAATTCCTCGGTGTGCTACGTGCTGGGCGTGACCGAGATCGATCCCAGCGAGATGGAGCTGCTGTTCGAACGGTTCATCTCCGCCGAGCGCGACGAGCCGCCGGACATCGACATCGACTTCGAACACGAACGCCGCGAGGAAGTGCTGCAGTACGTGTTCAACCGCTACGGTCGCGAGCGTGCGGCACTGACCGCCGTGGCGATCAGCTACCGTGGCCGCAGCGCGGTGCGCGATGTGGCGCGGGTGCTGGGCCTGCCGCCGGACCAGGTCAACGAACTGGCCGCCTGCCTGGACCGCTGGAGCAGCCACGAGCCGCTGCCCGAGGCATTGCGCGAACGCGGCTTCGATCCGGAGACCCCGTTGATGCGGCGCGTGGTGGCGCTGACCAGTGAACTGGTCGACTTCCCGCGCCACCTGTCCCAGCACCCGGGCGGTTTCGTGATCTCCGAACATCCGCTGTCCACGATGGTGCCTGTGGAGAACGCGGCCATGGCCGACCGCACCGTGATCCAGTGGGACAAGGACGACCTGGACGTCACCGGCCTGATGAAGGTCGACTGCCTGGCACTGGGCATGCTCACCGCGGTGCGCAAATGCCTGGCGATGCTGGAAGCGCATGGCGGACCGCCGATGACCATGGCGAAGATTCCGCAGGGCGATGCGCCCACCTACGACATGATCTGCCGCGCCGATACCCTGGGCGTGTTCCAGATCGAGTCGCGCGCGCAGATGGCGATGCTGCCGCGCATGCAGCCACGCTGTTTCTACGATCTGGTGATCGAAGTGGCGATCGTGCGCCCGGGCCCGATCCAGGGCGACATGGTCCACCCGTATCTGAATCGACGGAAGCGGCTGAAGGAAGAAGGCATCGAAGAGATCGACTACCCGCCCGCCCTGGAGAAGGTATTCAAGCGCACCCTCGGCGTGCCGCTGTTCCAGGAACAGGTGATGCAGCTGGCCGTCGCCGCCGCCGGCTTCAGCCCCGGGCAGGCCGACGCACTGCGCCGCTCGATGGCGGCGTGGAAACGCCACGGTGGGCTTGAGCCCCACCGCGACAAGCTGCTTGCCGGCATGGCCGCCAATGGCTACAGCCGCGACTATGGCGAGCGCCTGTTCGACCAGATCAAGGGCTTCGGCAGTTATGGCTTTCCGGAAAGCCACGCGGCCAGTTTCGCGCTGATCACCTATGTCAGCTGCTGGCTCAAGTGCCACCACCCTTCCGCGTTTGCCGCCAGCCTGATCAACAGCCAGCCCTTGGGCTTCTACACCCCGGACCAGATCCTGCAGGACGCGCGCCGCCATGGCGTGCCGGTGCTGCCGGTGGATGTGCGCTACAGCGCATGGGACTGCACGCTGGTGCCTCCCGCCTCGCCGGGCCGGCCGTTCGGCATCCGGCTGGGGCTGCGCCTGATCGATGGCTTCAGCGAAGATGTCGCCACCGGCGTGGTGCAGGCACGCACCCGCGCGCCCTTCGACAGCGTCGCCGACCTGAGCCAGCGCGCCCGGCTGGACCGTCGCCATCAAGGCCTGCTGGCCGATGCCGGCGCACTCAAGGGCTTGAGCGGCCATCGCCATCGCGCGCGCTGGGAAGTCTCCGGCGTGGAGAAGCCGCTGCCGCTGTTCGAGACCGCCCGTGCCACCACCGAAGCCGCCGTGCCACTGCCGCTGCCCAGCGCCTTCCAGGACATGCAGGCCGACTACAACACCACCGGCACCACGCTGGGCCGGCACATGGTCTCCTTCATCCGCAGCCAGCTGCGTCAGCGCCGTTGCCACCGTTCCGACGAACTGGCCGCATTGCCACATGGGCGCAGCGTGCGCTTTGCCGGGCTGGTACGCATGCGCCAGCGCCCGCAGACCGCCAGCGGGGTCACCTTCCTCACCCTGGAAGACGAATGCGGCATGGTCAACGCGGTGGTCTGGCGCAAGATCGCCGACCGGCAGCACCGCGTGCTGGTCGAAGCCCGGATGATGCAGATCGATGGCCGCCTGGAACGCGTGGACGGCGTGCAGCACCTGATCGTGCGCCAGATGCACAACATCGATACGCTGATCGATGGGGTGCGTACCCACAGCCGCGATTTCCGCTGAGCCATCCCGTGACCGGGTTCACGGTCTGGTGGTAATTCCAGAATTTTCCGACTGGTGCCGTCAACGGCCTATCCGCTATGGTCGCAACCTTCCAAGGATCCGGAGAACCCATGTCGCGCGCCCTGACGCTTACCACGCTGGTCGTCTCCAGCCTTGCCCTGGCCGTCTCCGGCTGGACCGCGCTGCGCCTGCACCAGAGCCAGTCCGATGAGCGCGTCATCACCGCACGCGGCCTGGTGATCCGCGATGCCAGCGGCCAGGCGCGGGTGATCCTCGGCGCACCGGTGCCCGATCCACTCACCAAAGGGGTCACCCAGGGGCCGCGCGCCTCACCGCTGTCGGGCCTGATCCTGCTGGGTGCCGACGGTTCCGAGCGTGGCGGCTACGGCACCGCCGATGTCGGTGACGAGGCCATCCTCACCCTGGACGATGCCAGCGGCACCACCGAAGTGTTCAAGGTCACCGCCAATCCGGACCGCGGCGCGACCCTGGTGGTCAAACACCAGAACAGCACCGGCGCGATGCTGACCTCCTGGCAGGGCAAGCCGGAACTGATCTTCCTCAACGAGGACGAACAGTCGCACTACGTCAGCCCCAACGCTGCCGCTGCCCCCTGAACCCCGGCGGCCAGCGCCTCGCGCAGATCCCGGGCGAAGCGCCTTGCGTCGGTCGCGGTCAGCGTGGCGGTGGTGATCCGCACCCCGTGCACCGGCGTGTGGACCGAGAACACTTCGCCGCCGCGCACCTGCCAGCCGCGCTGGGCCAGGGCCATCACCAGCGGCTGGCTGTCACGCTGCAGCGGCAGCCACAGGTTCAACCCATCCATCTGCGCGCCCACCGCGATGCCTTCGGGCCGCAGCGCCTGCCGCAGCACCTCCCGGCGCGCCACGTAATCATCCCCGGCCCGTTTCATCCGCGCTGCCACCCGGCCAGACCCCAGCGCCGCGGCCGCCGCGTCCTGCAGAAGATGGCTGACCCAACCGGTACCCGGTGCCATCCGCAGGCGTAACCGGGCTGCGGTTTCGGCATCACAGCCAATCAACGCCAGGCGCAGGTCCGGCCCCAATGACTTGGACAGCGAGCGCAGCAACGCCCAACGCCGGGTCGTTGGCGGAATCACCGCGTGATACGGCTGCCGGGACAACAATGCGAAATGGTCATCGACCAGCACCAGCACCTGTGGGTAGCGCTCCAGCACCTGGCGCAGCGCGCGCGCACGTCGCCGGCTGAGGCTGGCGCCGGTGGGATTGTGCGCACGCGGGGTCAGCAGCACCGCCCGCGCGCCGGCGGCCAGCGCCTGTTCCAGCGCCTGGGCCTGCATGCCCTCGTCGTCGATCGCCACCGCCACCGCGTCGTAGCCGGCGGCACGCATCGTATTGAGGCTGCCGAGGAAACACGGGTTCTCGACCGCCACGGGATCACCGGCCAGCAACCAGCAGGCCAGCACACGTTCGATCGCATCGACCGCGCCGTGCGCCAGCTCCAGCGCATAGCCGGCCGGACAATCCGAAGCCAGCTGCTGATGCGCTAGTTCAGCCAGCACCGGATCGATCGTCGCTGCGCCATACAGGCGTGGCGGCCGCGCCGGCAACAACGCGCGCAGGTCCGGCAGGCAGCGCGGGTCCGGATTGCCACTGGCCAGATCGTGCAGTGCCGAGCCCGCCTGCGTGCCCTCCTGCGCCCCAGGGCTGGGCCGTGCACTGACCACGGTGCCGCGCCGGCCCTGGGTCTGGGCCAGACCGGCCGCGTCCAGTCGCTTGTAGGCCGACGCGACCGTGTTGCGGTTGATCCCCAGTGCGAGCGCCAGATCGCGGACCGGGGGCAGCAGCTGCCCGGGCACCAGCGCGCCACTGAGGATCTGCTGGCGGATGCTCTCGAACACCGCACTGGCGGTCTGGCCGGTGATTTTCATTTTGTCCTATGCCAATATGCTCATCGTCACGGGACAGTGTTGCACGTGCGCTGCCGCCTTGCAGCCGTCCCCGCTTCCGGAGCTCCCCATGCCCATCGCTGCCCCCACCTGGCCCCAGGCCACCACTGTCGACGAGATCCGCCACAACCTGCAGGCGGTCCGCGAACGCATCGCCCGCGCCTGCGCGCTGGCCGGCCGCGATCCGGCCAGCGTACGGCTGCTGCCGGTCAGCAAGACCGTCGATGAAGCCCGCCTGCGCATGGCGTGGGACGCCGGCTGCCATGAGCTCGGCGAGAACAAGGTGCAGGAAGCCCAGCGCAAGGCCGCGGCCATGGCCGACCTGCCCGGCCTGCGCTGGTCGGTGATCGGCCACCTGCAGACCAACAAGGCGCGCGACGTGGCGCGCTTCGCCAGTGAGTTCCAGGCGCTGGACAGCCTGCGCGTGGCACAGGCACTGGATCAGCGGCTGGAACTGGAGCAGCGCACGCTGGACGTGTTCGTGCAGGTCAACACCTCCGGCGAGGACAGCAAGTACGGCCTGGACCCGATCGAGGTCGCCGATTTCGTGCAGCAGCTGCCGGCGTTCTCCAACCTGCGCGTACGCGGGTTGATGACGCTGGCAGTGTTCTCGCCCGATCCGGAACAGGTACGGCCATGCTTCGCGAGACTGCGCGACCTGCGCGAGCGGCTGCGCCCCACGCTGCCGGCGGGCATCAGCCTGGAGGAACTCTCCATGGGCATGTCAGGCGACGTCGAGATCGCCATCGAAGAAGGGGCTACCGTCGTGCGCGTCGGCCAGGCCATCTTCGGTGCGCGCTCCACCCCGGACAGCCTCTACTGGCCGAGCCCGGCATGAGCCACTATCGCTTGATCATCCATTGCCACGATCAACGCTGGGGCCAGTTCGACAGCGAGGGCCCGCAGGCCCGCGAGCACCTCATCGCGCTGGCCGCCCGACTCCCCGATGCGGACGGTTTCCGTCTGCAGTGGCAACAGGCGATCGGGGAGCAACGGCTGCTGCACAGTGGGCCGGACGGACTGAAGGTGCTCAGCAGCGAGCCGGTGTACCGGGACATGCCTGCGCCCTGAACGGCCGCACCCCGGGTTCACTCCAGGGCACCCATCGCACGCCGATGCGCCGGCCGACACCGGATGTGCCATGCTCGCCCCGTTGCAACCCACCTGGAGAGCGTCATCATGGCCAAAGGCCTGAACCAACAGAAAGAGCAGAAAAAGAAACCTGCCAAGACCGCCAAGGAAAAGAAGGCGGAAAAGAATGAAAAGAAGACCACCCGCGGTTTCGCACCGGTCTGACGGCGGCCGCCCGCAGTTGCGCGGGCATCATGGGAGTGCGGCCACACTACGGTGTCCCGCAGCTCCTCCCCTCCGCCAACCGCAGCCGCTGGGCATCGGTCGCCGGGGGCAGGCCGAACAGCCGTGAGTAGTCCCGGCTGAACTGCGAAGGGCTTTCATAGCCCACGTTGAAGCCGGCCCCGGCCGCATCCAGGCCATCACTGACCATCAGTCGCCGCGCCTCCTGCATCCGCAGCTGCGTCCTGAAATCCAGCGGACTCATCGCCGTGACCGCCTTGAAGTGCGCATGGAAACTGGAACGGCTCATGCCCGCGATCCCGGCGATCTCTTCGATCCGGCAGGCCTCCCGGAAGTGCGTGCGAATCCACGTGCTGCCCTGGTCCCCGCTCGGCGGTGGCATCCTGACCGGCAAGTACAGCCACGCCGATCTCTCCGATGAGAACAGTGCGGACGTGGCGAGCAGTGGCAAGGGCGTGATCGCGTCAATCGGCCATCTCAACGAACGCTCGCTGGCGATTGCCACGGTAGTGGGCGAGGTGGCCGAAGAGCTGGGCGTGACGCGCTCGCAGGTGGCCATTGCCTGGACGCTGGTCAATCCGGCCGTGGTCTCGCCGATCATCGGCGCCCGTACCGTCGCGCAGGCCGAAGACAACCTCGGCGCGCTGGAGATCGTCCTCAGCGAGGCGCATCTGGCCCTGTTGGATGAGGCCAGTGCACCGGCACCGATCTTCCCCGCCCGCTTCATCGGCCGGCCGATGGCCCAGCAGTTGATCTTCGGCACCGCCACGCTCCGCGGGGAGATCCGCCGATGAGCCGGCTGCCGCTACGCTGATCGCCCTGGACGGCAAGCCGTATCACAACGACTACGTCTGGATCTTCCGCATGCGCGATGACACGGCGGTCGAGGGGAACGTGTCCTCCGCCGGATCCCCGCCAAGAAGGCCCCCTGACGCCGCCGCACCTTCGCTGGTATGCCGGTCACCTGCGGTGGCCACCGTGGGCATTCACGCCTCAGGCGTTGACGTCGACCACGGTGCGGCCCTGCACCCGCCCCTGCAGCACCTGGCCGGCCAGCGCCGGCACCTCGGCAAGACTGATCATCTGCGTGGTGCGGGCCAGCTTGCCCAGATCCAGATCGGCCGCCAGGCGCGTCCACGCCTGTTCGCGTGCGGAATACGGCGCGTTCACCGAATCGATACCGGCCAGGGTCACATTGCGCAGAATGAAGGGCAGCACGGAGCCCGGCAGATCGGCCCCCTGGGCCAATCCGAAGGCGGCGACCACGCCGCGATAGCGGGTCTGCGCCAGCACGTTGGCCAGCGTATGGCTGCCCACCGTGTCGATCGCACCGGCCCAGCGTTCCTTGGCGATCGGCGCGCCCGGCTCGGACAGCGTCGCGCGGTCAAGAATCTCGGCGGCGCCCAGTTCCTTGAGGTAGGCGGACTCCTCCAGCCGGCCGGTCGATGCCACCACTCGATAGCCAAGCGTGGACAGCAGCGCGATGGCGATGGAGCCGGCACCGCCGTTGGCACCGGTCACCAGGATGTCCCCCTGGTCCGGTGATACACCGCCATGCTCCAGCGCCAGCACCGACAGCATCGCGGTGTAGCCGGCCGTACCGATCGCCATCGCATCGCGGCTGGTGAACGCCTCGGGGATCTTCACCAGCCACTCGCCGGGCACGCGTGCCTTCTGCGCATAGCCGCCGTGGTGGGTCTGGCTCAACCCCCAGCCGTTGACCAGCACACGGTCACCAGCGGCGTAACCGGGATGGCTGGAGGTCTCGACCACACCGGCCAGATCGATACCGGGGATCAGCGGGAAGGTACGGATCACGGGTGAGCGACCGCTCAGCGCGAGGGCATCCTTGTAGTTCACCGTGGAGTACTCCACGGCCACGGTGACGTCGCCGGGCATCAGGTCCTGCTCGGTCAACTGGACGACACCGGCGCTGATGGCATCGCCGGTCTTGGTGGCAAGGAGGGCGTTGAAGGACATGGGATCTCCGGTTGCGGTGCATGAGGGACAGTGCAGACCAGACCAGTGTGCGCACCTGGCCGTACCGTGGCGTTAAATTGCTGGGATCACTCCACAGTACAGAGCAGGGGCTCCGCCCGGAGATCGGCAGGAAGATGGCCGGCATGTCGGGCACCACACCGGAGAACATGGAGCTGTTCCTGGTGACCTGCATCAGCAGTACGGCGGTGCCGAAGGCCTACCTGAAGTCCATCGGCGTCAGCGAGGCGGAGATCGATCAGCTGAAGGTACGGTTGGATCAGGTGGGCTGGTGTGTTCATCCATCACGCGCCGGATCCACTCCGCGTAATGACTCATCCGCACATTGCACGTCACCTGCTCGTATCGCCCGGGCCGGGCCGTCAGCACATTGCCCTGGACGACTTTCCACGACCCCTGCCCGGCCAGCAGCCACTGGCCATCGTGCTCGACGAGCACGGGGCCACCGCTGTCACCGTTGCCCAGCGCACCCTCGAGCGGCAGCGCTTCTGGTGGTGCATCGAAGACATAGCAGAGCCAGCGGTCGTAGGCACTGGTGATCCGGTTGAATGCACGCCGGAGCTCAGTGCGATTGGGGCCATTGGGAGAGTGCCCGGTAGCACCGGTACCCGTCGCGCCCTTCCCCAGGATCTTTGCCACCTGACCGGCCTCGTCGCTGCCGCCGTAAAGCGCAACAGGCGCGACGTCGGTGACGGGCGTCTTCAACTTGATCAGGGCAACATCATCGCCCGAGGCCAGAAACACCACGATCAGCATCGCCTCGCCACTGGCCATGGCCTGGTCGATCAACGTCTGCGGCAGCGTGCGATGGCCGGGATGGGTGACGACGCGCTCGACGTCCCGGGCACTTCCATTGATCACCACCTGCTTGAGGTCGGCATGCATCGGCAGCGTGTGCGCGGCGGTGAGCACCCACTGCGGTGCGATCAGCGCACCGTGGCCTTCGCCGGGCATGTCCACGAGGGCGGGAAATTCGGTGGCGGGAACGCGGTACCGCGCATCGTCCACGTCGTCGCGGATGACGATGGCATGGGCGGTCGAGGACGCGACCGTGAGCAGGGCAAGAAGCAGGAATCCTTTCACGTGTGATGCCTTGAGGGTCTGACAGGGGCGTCCAAGCGACGGGCGGTGGGCTGAAATCTGCGCTGCGTCGTTACGGCTCCCGCTCACGGGCTTCCAGCGCGCTGGCGAACTTTGCCATCAAACGCACCAGCTCAGATACCTCCTGCGCGGGCCACGACGCGAAGATCTCACGACCGATCCGCTCGCGTGCGGCGTCCAGCCGATCCGTCATCTCCTTGCCCTTCGGGGCGATGGTCGCCTCCCGGATACGGCGGTCCTGGGGGTTGCCACGACGCGTGACTAGCTCCATCGCCGCCAGCTTGGCGACCTGCCGGCTGATGGTGGTGTAGTCGCGGCCCAGCCGATCGGCCAGCTCAACCACTCCGATCGGCCCGACCCGCTCGATCACCACCAGCAGGCGGAACAGGGCCTGGTCCAGCGTCACCCCGGCCTCCTGGATCAGCCGCTCATCATTGCGCGGCCGGTTCATCACGCTGGCGAGGCTGACCATGGAAAGGTGCAGCGACTTCAATGCGGAAGAATTATGTGTATCTTGCACCTTATTTTTCGCAGGCATAGCATCCCCTCCAAGTAAGTGCATATTACACACACCTGGAGCGGCACAATGGGCAATACCCCTGATGTAGTGATCTGTGGTGCCGGCGCCGCCGGCCTCACCCTGGCCATCGAACTGGCCCGCCGCGGCGTGGCATTCCGCCTTGTGGAGCAGCGGGAACAGCCCTTCCATGGCTCACGTGGCAAGGGCATCCAGCCGCGCAGCCAGGAAATCTTCGAGGACATGGGCATCGTCGACAGACTGTTCGCCGCCGGCGGCCTCTATCCAGTCTCGCGGTCGCACCATGCCGATGGCACCTGCACGGACGCCGCGGTCATCGAGGCCGCCCCGGCAACACCGGCCGAACCCTATCGGCGGCCGCTGATGGTGCCGCAGTTCCTGACCGAGGCCGTGATGCGCGATCGCCTCGCCGAGCTGGGCCACCGGGTCCAGTTCGGGCACGCAGTGATCGGGTTGGAACTGGACGCCAACGGCGTAAGCGTCCGCCTTGCCACGTCAACGGGCGAGCAGACCGTGCGCACGCGCTACCTGGTCGGCGCGGACGGCGGTCGGAGTTTCGTACGCCAGGCACTGGACATCGGCTTCCCGGGCAAAACACTGGGCGTGCGAGCGGTGGTGGCCGACATCGTGCTGCACGGTCTGCCGCGCGATGCCTGGCACAACTTCAACGAAGACGACCCGCAGCGGCGGATCTCGCTGTGCCCGCTGATGGGAACGGCGCTGTTCCAGCTGCAGGCCCCCGTACCGCTCGACGGTGACGTGGACCTTTCCGTCGACGGGCTGGCGGACATGGTGCGCGTGCGTACCGGCCGCAATGATCTCGCGGTGCTCGATGTCTGTTGGGCCTCGGCGTACCGGATGAACGCGCGATTGGCCGACCGGTACCGCGACGGCCGCGTGTTCCTCATCGGCGACGCCGCCCACACGCATCCGCCCACGGGCGGCCAGGGCCTGAACACCAGCGCGCAGGACGCCTACAACCTCGGTTGGAAACTGGCGACGGTGTTGAAGGGTGCGCCGCAGGCCCTGCTGGATACCTACGAGCAAGAGCGCCGCCCCATTGCAGCCTCGATGCTCGGGCTTGCCACGACGCTGCTCGCCCAGGCCCGGCGCGGCGACAACCGCCGCGGGCGCGAGGTCCAGCAGCTCGATCTCGCCTATGCTGAATCGTCACTCACGCTGCCTGCCGAGGCCCGCAGCGGACGCATTGCGCCGGGCAACCGGGCGCCGGATGCGCCGCTGCAGGGCGCGGGTGGACAGCGCGTGCGCCTGTTCGAGGTGCTGCGCGGAACGCATTGGACATTGCTGGGTCACGAAGCGGACCGCGGCGCAGCACCGTCGAGAAAGGGGTTGCATGTCCATATCATCGGCCACCGCGGCGACCTGCGCGATGCGGAGGGGCACTTCGTCGAAGCCTATGGCGTGCAACCGGGCGACTGGCTGCTGATCCGGCCCGACGGCTACGTCGCCGCTGTCGTCGACACGCCGCACCTGGCGGCGCTGCTGGCGCATTTTGAACGCCATGCGCCGTGACGACGCATTACTTGCCGGCAGAACCCGCGCGGGCTCCCTCATCGCCCTGGGTCGCCTCGCGACTCTTCGCGAACTCCGGGAAGGTTTCGGCTATCGAGGCCTTGTCGGGCAGCACGTAGAACACCCCGCCCCGCTGGAACGTGGATTCAATGATCTGCGCGTAGAACGCCGGCGAGACATTGATGCAGCCATGGGTGACGCGATTGTCGTCCGGTGACGCCGATGCCAGGCGCTCGGCCCGTCGCTCTTTCGGGACACCTGTCGCTGTGGGGTGGATGGAGACGGCGGAATCGTAGTCGACCCACAGGACGCGGCCCGCGTCGATGGACGGCCCAAAGCCCCCCACGAAGCGCCCGGCGGGCGTCGTGCGATCCCGGCCTGGAATTTCGCGAAGGGCGAGTCCGGCGATGCCGGGCGCGATATGGTCGCCGGTGGCCGAGCCGAACAGCCCGGGGGCGGCGCCGCGAAGTTTGCCTTCGCCGTCGAAGACCAGGATCTGCGCAGCGGCCTTGTCCATGATGGCGAACGGATAGCCCTGGCTGTCCTTGGTGGCGACAACCCAGCCGGCCAGGTCAATGACGGTGTTGGAGACTTCCTGGCCCGGCGGAAGTTCATCGACGGCGGCGGCCGGTTTCGCGACAGCCTCGTCGGCATTGGCCACGCCAATGCTCGCGAACGCCAGCGCGAGGGTCAGCGCCCCGCGAAGGGCCAGGACGGCAGGAGATGAGTGCGTACGGATGGGACACTTCCTTGCAAAAGACATTGCACGACCAACGGAGACCAGTGGCCTGCACAGGCCACCGGTCGCCGATTCAGACGTTGCACACAAACGGTGCAGAAGCGATCAACCGCGCGGCTTGCGGCGGGGCGCCTGTTCGAGCTGCTGGACGCGACCTTCGATCTGATCCAGACGCTGGTTGGCCTGCTGCGCCGACTGGTTGGCCGACTCGGCACTCTGGGCGGCGCCCTGCACCTTCGTGTCGAGTTGATCCAAGCGGGAGTTGATGGTGGCGAACTCGTCTTTATACGTAGCGCAGGCACTCAGGCCCACAGTCGCGATCAACGCCACTGTCAGCGTACGCGCCGTTGTCAGTTGCTGTTTTGTCAGGAACATTGCACTGCCTCCTTCGAATGGGGTGTTCGGACGATAGCGGCCTCATCGCCAGAGCCATGACCGGGGTTCAGTTGAAGCCGAAAGACGTAGAGGGAACGTGAAGAAACTGAACGCTTCCGATCAGAATTGGCCATTGGCCTGCGCGTCCATCGCAACGCGTTTCAGGTGCGACAACATGGCAAAGGCAAGGCCACGCCGCTGCTCCGCACGCATCGCCTGCCGCCCGTTCCAGCAGAGCCGCCAACACCGCGTGGTCGTCGTGACTGTCACGCAATCCGGCGTTGCCAACGGCATGCGCACGCCCTGCCTCGCCGGCAGGGTCGTACGAATTTGACTGTCCGATACGTCACTCACCCGCGTCGCCCGGATCGCCCACGCCCGATCCCCACCCCTTCGTCAAACCCCACCCGTCGCCGCCCCGCTCCAGGCGCCATCCTTCGCCGAGTACGAGCGTCCAGCCTGGTCCCGTCCATCTGGAACCCGCGCCGTCCACGACGCCGCCGCTCACGCTGAGCAACGCCCAATCCCTGGACAGAAGCCCCCCGGATACTGCCGTCAACTCGCCCCACTCATCCCGCACCGTCAGCGGCGTATAGACCGTCCCGGCATCATCGAGCGGGAACAGCGAGCGGGGATCGAAGGAGATCGACGGGTTGCGCAGGGGCAGACGAACCGCATCGTTGCCGAGGAAACGCTCGCGATAGCCGGCACTGCGTCGCTCCCGCTCTTTTGCTCGCTCGCGTTCCTCTGCGCGCACCTCATCGGCGCCATAGCCGGCATCGTTCTGTGCGATGCCGGCCCCACGCCATGTGACGCCCAGCGCATCCGCCAGCAGCGCAGGCAACGTCGTGCCGGCAGACAACCCGCGGCGCCACGCTGGCGACCAACGTTCGAGCAGCAGTCCGTACGCGGGCCCGGTCACGTACGCCGCCGAACGCACGAAACTCTGCGACGCATCCGCCTTGGCGAGTGCACCTACGGCGGCAGCTGTCGCATCGCCACCGTGGGTGGCCGCAGCGATCGCGCGTCCCGTGTACTCGGCCAGGCCTTCATTGCGCTCCACCTTCGCTTCTTCGTCCAGCGCGCGCGTCGGCGGTGCCGCGGAATCCGCACGCAGAGCCCTGTAGCCCAGCGCTGCTGCCGCATGCTGGCGCGCTTGGTGCTCGTCGCGCGTGGAAAGCGCCTGCGCCAGCGCGCGCATCTCCAGCCGCAACGCCGTGCGACCGGCCTCCCCATCCAGGTGTGCGGTGTCGCCCTCGGCGGCAGGCAGACCGAGGGCCGCCTGCACGCAGTGCCACTGCTCGTGCCAGAACAGCGTCGCCAATCCGTCCCGGTCGCCGAGAAGCGGCAGAAGCAGCAGGACGGCAGGGGCGCCATCGATCGTGATGCAGGTGTTGGCGGGCGGCTGGTCATTCCGCAGTACGACAGGCAGCGCGGCCCCTGTGGCGGAGTCTCTGCGCCAACTGCTCCCGGAGGCGCGGTCATGCACGATCACCGGCGCGTCCAGCGGCATGCGCCACAGCGCCTGTGCGGCCTGCGTGGAGGCGGGTGCGTCCGCCACGGTGGCAATGCGGGCCAGCGCCTCCTCCACGCCCACCGGCGGACGCTGGGTCGCAGCCACGCATGGCATCAGCCAGAGACCGGCGACGCTGGCTGCAACGGCGGCAGCAACGCTGTATCGCCGTGCAAGGCGCCGCTGCTGCCCTGCCCGTTCCGCTGTGGACTTCCCTGCCCTCATCTCCGGCCTCTCCCTGACAGCATCCGCGCTGCGTCAGATCCGGACGGTAACCCACGCCAGCCCGCGATGTCATGACGTGCCGCTGGCGCGCTATCTCATGGCGCGCGCCGCGCGACCACCCAGCGGGCGCCCGGGCGCCGGATACGCAGGCTTGGCGCGCCGGGCCCGGGCGACACAGCGGGGATCAGCGCCAGCCGCGATTGTGGTTGCGGCGGTCCTGGTTCCAGCGACGCTGGTCATGGCGGCGATCGTGATGGCTGGTGCGCTCGTAGCGGTGGCCACGGTCATAGCGACGATCACGGTCGTAGCGATGATTGCGGTTGTCGCGACGGTCCTTGGTGGTCACGTTGCCGATGGCGCCACCGGCCACTGCTCCGCCGGCGGTCATCAGCGGATCACCGTTGGACAGCACGTGCCCGGCCACACCGCCCACGACGGCGCCGACCAGCGTGTTCTTGTCCTTGCGCGACATCGCATCCGCATTGCCTGCCGCGGTCACGCCAGCGGTCAACGCCACTGCCAGGGCCAGGCCGCGGAAACTGAAAAGGGTCGAGGTGATCATGGTGGGTTGCTCCTGGGGAACGGTGTTGAATCGAATCTGGTCGCCGAAGGTTGCCGGAACATTGCGTACCTACGGATGAACCAACCCCTGTTCAGGTTTCGTGGGCAGGGCGTGTTACGCCATCGGCCGCTTCACGTACGCATTTGTTATGGTGCCCTCCGTCAGCCCCTCCTCCCTGGAATCCCATGCCCCGTACGCCTTCCACCGCCCCCTCCGCAGCAACGATGAATACCCGCCTGGCAGCGGCGGTCGCGCGGTCGGGACTGGACGAGCAGGCGCTGCTCAAGGCGGCGACCAAAGAGGCCTATGAGCGGGTGACTGTACTGCTGACCACCAGCTATGCCGATTTCAGCCCCGAGCAGCAGCGACGGATCCGGGCGCTGCTGGACACCGCGCCTGCGGCCAGGCGCGGGAAAGCCTCCAAGGCCGCCAAGGCCCCGAAGGAAGATCTGCCGCCCCGTTTCTGGTTGCCGCACAGCGGCGCCACCTGGTCGGGCCGCGGGCGCGTGCCGAATGCTTTCCTGTCCTGGGAAGGCACGGTCGCGCATACCGAATGGAAGAAGACCCACCCCGATCAACGCTTCCCGTCCTATCCTGGCTGAGGCCGCACGCATGCCCCAGACCGTCATTCCGCAACTGCGCATGACCGATGCCGCGATCAGCGTGCCGTTCTACCAGCGGCTCGGGTTCGCGATCGACTGGGAACATCGCTTCGCACCGGACATGCCGCTGTTCGTGCAGATCAGCCGTGAGGGCCAGCAGATGTTCCTCAGCGAACACACCGGCGACTGCGAGCCGGGAGGCGCCGTGTATTTTCATGTGCCTGACGTGGACGCATTGCATGCCGCGTTCGTTGCGGCCGGCGCGCCGGTCTTCCGACCGCCGGCCGATGTGCCGTGGGGCGGGCGCGAAATGATGGTGATCGACCCGGACCACAACCGGCTGCGCTTCGCCACGCAGGGTGACTGATCGAAGCGACTATGATGGTCGCCATTGAACGAAGCAGTGGTTGCAGATGAGTCGCGGAATCAAGATGCGCAAGGCGGTGGGCACGCACGGCACCCTGCACCGGGTGGGCGACCTGCAGAAGCGTCATGACGCGCAACAGACCCTGCCAACGCTGCTGTGCGATGGGTGCAACGTGCCGGTGAGATTCGTTCCCGAGCACAGCAGGCCCGGCGTGGACCGCGCCCCGCCCCTCCATTTGCCCGCCTACCTCGCCCTGAACAAAGGCAGCGGGCATCTGCCCGGGTGTCGCTACAACGCGCCCGCCCATCTGCAGGCCCTGCTTGCCGCCGGAGCCGATCCCGAGTTTCTGACGACCCTGGATGATGGGACGCGCGAACTTCGCTTGCTCATCCTCCAACACGCCCTGAAACGCGGCAGTGCGGGCCCGGCGCTGCTGCCGGCAGACGCACCGCTGGACGGTTACCTGCGCACCCTCTCCGACCTGCTCACGCTGCAGGCGATGTGCGAGGACGACACGCTGCTGGCCGCGCAGCTGACCCTGCGCCTGGGCAAGAAGCGGGTGGACTGGACGAATTTCCTCTACCGGCAGGAGCGCTACGACGCGGCATGGGAGCGGCTTGGCGCCGCCTCCAGCGAGCTGCCGATGGCACTGCTCGGGACCGTGCGGTCGCATCGCACGCCGCAGCCCGGTGATCCCCATGGCGTCACCTTCCTCAACTGTGCTCCGAAGTATCAGCACACCGGTGTGACCGACCGCCGGGATTTCTACGAGGTCAGCGTCGGGCACACCGATGCTGCGTGGCTGAAGTCTTTCCCGGTGGGTGCGGAGATCGTGATGTTCGGGTTGTGGCGCCAGGGCAGGAGCAGTACGGCCTCCCGGCCGCATCCGACCGATCCGCGCCGCACGATCACCAGCGTCACCCACAAGCTGGCCTTGCGGCCGAGCGTTGCCCGGCAATTGACCCTGGTGGAGTGATTCGCTCGGTCGGCATGGTTTTCCTGTGATAGACAGCGCGCAACGCTAACGACATCCGATGTTGTGGAGATGTATCACTACATTTCAAATGCGAATGGTTCGTGATACGATTGTTAAGATTTCTTGAAACCCCCACACGGACGTCCCCAGCCATCGCCAGCGGGCTCCCATAGCCACGGAGTATTTTCGCGATGTCGCACCCCTCCCCCTCTCCCCGTCGTTCCGCCGCCACCCTGGCCATTGCCATTGGCCTGGTGCTGACCGCCCAGGCGCATGCCGATGCTTCGGCGGACGCCGCCGCCTCGCCCCGCCAGATGGATACGGTCGTGGTCACCGCCACCGGCGCCCAGCAGTGGATCAAGGACGCCCCGGCCAGCATCAGCGTGATCACCCGCGAGGAGATCGAACGCAAGCCGGTCAGCAGCATCGGCCAGCTGCTGAGCACCGTTCCCGGCGTGACCGGTGGCTATGCGCTGTCCGGCGCGCAGTCCAAGATCCGCCTGCGCGGCCTGCCCGAGCAGTACACGTTGATCCTCATTGACGGCCGCCGCCAGGGCAATTCCTCCGGCGTGAACTACCGCGATGACCTGGGTCCGCAGGATCTGAACTGGCTCTCGCCGGACATGATCGAGCGCATCGAGGTGGTGCGCGGGCCGATGTCCTCGCTGTACGGCTCGGACGCGATGGGCGGCGTGATCAACATCATCACCCGCAAGATCGCCAACGAATGGGGTGGCTCGGTCACCTACAACTACAGCAAGCCGGATTCCCCGACCCGCGGTGACACCACCCAGATGGGCGCGCTGTTCAGCGGCCCGCTGACCGAGAATCTGGGCCTGCGCGTCGGTGCCAACGTGACCAATCGGGAATCGGACACCGGGCGGCGGCAGACGCCGGGCAACAAGGCCGAGAACGCCAATGCCCTGCTCAACTGGCGCATCAACGATGACCACACCGTGGGCTTCGAAGCCTCGCGCGGCGAGCAGCGAAACAGCGGCGCTGGGGATGTCGGCGCCTGGGGCCTGTCCAAGCTGGTGCAGACCGGCTATGTGGTCATGCACGATGGTCGCTACGGCGATGCCGCCACGTCCAAGACGACGCTGGTGCAGAACGATTACGAAGACAAGGGCAGCGCTGTCGGCAACCACTCCAAGGAGACGGTGTTCGATACCGCGTTCACCCGCAGCTTCCATTGGGGGTTCGAGCAGAGCTTGAACGTGGGCGGCCAGTGGAAGCGCGAGGAGCTCAAGAACGGCGATACCATCGGGACGGTGCCGGTGACCTGGACCGGCACGGGCCGGATCAGCCCGGTCAGTGAAGCCGACTCCTGGGCGCTGTTCGCCGAAGACCACATCACCCTGCACGAGCGTTTCATCCTGACCGTGGGCCTGCGCTGGGACAACACCGACAACTACGACGACAACCTCAGCCCACGCGTTTACGGCGTCTGGCACCCGTCCGATGACTGGACCGTGCGTGGTGGTGTCTCGCAGGGCTTCCGTGCGCCGACGTTGAAGCAGGGCACGGCCGGCGCGGCGACGCAGTCCGGTGGCAACGGCTGCACCGCCCTGACCGCCGAAGGCTGGACCAATCGCTCGGTCAGCGCCGATGGCACCACCGGCTGCTATATGGCCGGCAATCCGAACCTGGAACCGGAAACCAGCACCAACTACGAGCTGGGCGTGGGCTTCGACAAGAACGGCTGGTCGGCTTCGGCCACCTACTTCCTGACCGATTTCGATGACAAGATCCAGCAGGTTCCGCTGCGCGAGATTCCGGGCCAGACGACCAGCTTCGTCAACGGGTTCTGGTGGACGGTCGCGCAGAACATCCAGAAGGCCCGCACCCGCGGTGTGGAAGCCAGCGTCACCGTGCCCCTGCATGAGCGACTGAACTGGATCACCAACGCCACGCGCATGCTGGAATCGAAGAACCGCACCACCGGTGCGAGCCTGCTGGTGGTGCCCAAGCTGACCGCAAACACCTCGCTGGACTGGCAGGTCACCGATGCCTGGTCGCTCAACCTGAGCGCGCAGCACATCGGCGAACAGCTGGTGTCCTCCACCAGCGCCACCTTCGCCAAGGCGTACACCACCTGGGATCTGGTCACCGGCTACGACGTCAACGAGCACCTGACCGTGCGCGCGGGCGTGCTCAACCTCGGCGATGTCTCCACCATCGAGGAAGGCAACAACTACGACGGCGGTGCACGCACCTTCTTCGTGGGTGCCACGGCGCGGTTCTGACCGCGCCGGGTCCAATGCAGACCTGAGGTGACGCAGGGCGGCGCGGACTTATCCGTGCCGCCCTGCTGCGTTGTGGAGCACCGCCTCGTTGCGCGCTGCCGTCCACGCGCGCAGCCCCATCACCGCCAACCCGACAAAGACCAGATACAGCACGGCGGTCACGTGCAGTGACTTGACCATGTACATCCCAACGTAGACGACATCGACCAGGATCCACAGCCACCACGCCGCCGTGTGCCGACGCGCCTGCCACCACTGGGCGACCAGGCTCAGCGCGGCGAGCATCGCATCCAGCCACGGCAGCGCTGCGTTGGTGTAGACATGCATCGCCGCGCCGAGGGCGAGGCCGAACACCACGCCGATGGCCAGATCACGCCACAAGGCGACCCGCGCCAATGGCACGATCGCGACCCGGCCATCGTCCTCGACCTGGCCACGCCAGCGCACCCAGCCGTACACCAGGAATCCACCGAACACGATCTGCAGCAGCGTGTCCGAGTACAGCCTGGCCTCGACAAAGACCAGTGCATACAGCGCGACCGAGATCAGCCCCACCGGCCAGGCAAGGGTCACCCGCCGCGTCATCAGCCACACGCCGAGCATGCTGACGATGGCGGCCGACCATTCCAGGGTGGCCGGGTTCATAGCGCGAAGGTGACCGACAGCCGGGCCTGACGCGGCGCGCCCGGGAACAGGTAGTAGTCGCCCGAGCTGCTGCCGGTGTCACGCCAGTAGAAGCGGTTGAACAGATTGTCCACCGAGAGGGTCCAGGTCACCGGATGCTCACCCACCCGGTGTTTGAAGCGCAGCCCGGCGTCGAACACGCTGTAGGCCGGCGCACTGACGCGGCCGTCGGCCGTGGCCACATTGGAGGAGGCATAGCGCCAACCACCGGTCAGCCCCAGGCCCGTGACGAACGGCAGCTGGTACTCCGCATGCACGGTCGCGCGCGTCTTCGGCACGTTGATCAGCTGATGCCCCTCGTAATCCGGCGTGCCCGCATCGCGCGCGCGGGCCCGCAGGACGCTCGCACTGGCGGCCAGCGACAGGCGCGCGGTCAGCTGCCCCTGTGCGGTGAGTTCCAGCCCGGTATGGGTCTGCTGCCCGTCTTCGACGAAGGTGTAGCCCGCGTCGCCGTCGTCCGGCCTGGCGTACTGGAACGGCTGCGAGGTGCGGAACAGTGCCGCACCCAGCGTCAGCGCATCGCTGGGCACGTACTTGATGCCCACTTCGGTCTGGCGCGACAGCACGGACGGCAGGAATGCACCGTCGTTGGAGGTCCAGAACGGCGCTTCCTGGCCAAGCGAGATGCCCCGCACGTAGCTGACGTACGCATTGACCTCATCGGTCGCCTTCCAGACCAGCGCGGTCTGCGGCAGGAACCGCGACAGGCGGCTGTGCCGCTCGGGATTGCCGCGCTTGTCGTAGGCACGCTCGTCCAGCCGGACGAAGCGGCCACCGGCCAACCACTGCCAATCGCCGAAGCTCATCCGGTCCAGCGCGAACACCGCCGTCTGCGCACTGTCCAGGCGCCGCGCGGACGGGCCCGGCATCAGCGGCGACGGGTCGAACTGCGGCACCTGTGCATCATGGATGTTGGCCGTGCCGACGTACTCGTTGACGTTGCGGCGCTTGTCCACGGTGCGCTCGAACCGATCCGCGCCAATACTCAGTTCGTGCCGGATCTCGCCGGTGGCGAAACGGCCACGCAGCTCGCCACGGAATTCCAGGTTGCGGCGGGTGTCGTCCGGGCTGCGGTAATCGTAGATGTCGTAGTCGCCGTTGGGCGCAAAGTAGTTGCCCGGCACACTGCCATCCGCACAGCCGGCAGCGTAGTAACAGCCGTAGGCGAAGGCGACGTTGTCGTCGATCACCGAGCGGCTGTAGCTGGCGGAAACGCGCGACTGCCAGTTCGGACTGAAATCGAAGGTATGCAGCGCGGTCAGGTTGGTGCTGTCGATGCCGACCGGCCGCTGCCAGGCCTGGTAGCCCAGCAGGTGCTTGCGGTCCACGCCGCGCGGCAGCTCGGTGGCGCCCAGCAGCTGATAGCCCGAGGCCGAGCGCTGCGCGCTGGTCTGGTAGTTGGCATCCACTTCCAGTTTGCCGCGCTCGCCGATCAGCCAGTCGGTGGCCAGCGAATAGAAGGTGCGGCGACCGTCGGCATGGTCGATGTAGGAATCGCTGTCTTCCCAGGCGGCATTGAAGCGCACGCCGAAACGCGGCGAGAGCCAGTGGCCCAGATCCACGGCGGTGTAGCGCGAGCCTTCCGAGTCGGTGCCGAGGGTGACAGTGCGGACCTCGGCCGGGCGCTTGCCCACGTAGTTGATGATGCCGCCCGGGGCCATCACACCGGCGGCGAGGCCGGCCTCGCCCTTGAGGATTTCCACCGCCTGGATGTTCTCCAGCGCCAGCCGCTGCTCACCGGTGATGGCCAGCCCGTTGAAGCGGTAGCCGGTGCCGGTATCCAGCGGGAAGCCGCGAATCGCGATGTTCTGGTAGTAACCAACCGGCGCGTAGCTGTCGCCCAGCGAGGCATCGTTGCTGGCCAGCTCGGACAGCGTCCGGACCTGGCGGCTGTCCAGCAGGTCGCGATCGAGCACGTTCACCGAGGCCGGCGTGCTTTTCCAGTCGCCGGCGCCGAAGCTGCCGGTCTGCGTGGCGGTGGCTGCCGGCTGATGCGCCTGCACGCGCACGGCGGCCAGTTCCGTCGGCGAGCGCTCGGGCGCCTCGGCGAGTTCATTGGCATGAAGGGGCAGCGCGGCGCAGAGGGCGGCGGACAACAACGTAGGGCGGAAGCAGCGGTTCATTCGATTCGTCATCAGCTGGAGGAGACGAAGCGAAGGCGCGCACGCGCACCGACCCATCACGGCGGTATGCCTGCTGCTCAAAGCTCCCTACGCCGGTGCAAACCGGATCAGGTTCCAAGGGACTCTCTCAGCCTGGTTTCGCCAGGCACCCCCGCTTCTGTGACTATTTCACTACAAATGGTACGGATTTGCGAGCCCGCCCTTCAGGCAGCCGCGTGCAGCGCCTTCAACAGGCCCTGCCCGGCCGCGCTGCTGAACCAGTCAGCGTGGCCCAGCAGGAAGGTGTGGTAGGCCACGTCGGCATTGGCAGGCGAGTGCGTCACGCCCTGGAAGTACTCCACTTCCGACAGCGCGAAATCGAGCTGCACGATGGGCAGCAGATCCGCCAGCAGATGCACGCGCTCGGCCGACAGCGGCACGATCTCGCGGTAGCCGGCCAGCAGCGCCAGCGCGATATCCACGCGCACGGCCGCCTCGCCGCTTTCCAGCGCCAGCCAGGCAATGGCGTTGCGTTCGATGGCGGTCGCAAGGTCGAACAAGGCACTGGTCGGTGAGGCAAGACCCAGATCAAGCACGGTATCGACCACGGTGGCACCTCCTTGCTGGCGCCAGAGCAGATTGGAAACATGCCAGTCGTTGTGCGCCCACAGGCGCGGCTCGGCCTGCAGCCGCGCGGCCAGGCCGGCGTGCCACGGCGCAATGGCCCGCCGCAGATCACCCTGCCAGTCCTGCCCCGCGAGATAGGCGGC
Source organism: Stenotrophomonas sp. RIT-551 (assembly GCF_026241915.1). NCBI lineage: Bacteria > Pseudomonadati > Pseudomonadota > Gammaproteobacteria > Lysobacterales > Lysobacteraceae > Stenotrophomonas > Stenotrophomonas sp. RIT-551. Next base: position 224,723 of record NZ_JAPJIU010000003.1, read on the forward strand.
CAACCCGGGACGACCCGGAAGATCGGCCTGGATGGCGGCGATGGGGTCGGCGGCACGGATCAGATCATCCCGTGCGACCAGCAGATGGGTGCTGCGCTGGGGCGCGTGATAGCAGGCCGACGCGCTGTGCAGCTTGGCCAGCATCCGTCCGGCTTCGCGCGCCTGCGCGGTATCGGTCAGCGGCGTCCAGGAAGGTGCATCGCGATACAGATCCTGGCCCTGGCCCACGCTATGCAGCTCGTAGGTCCAACCCTCGTGCTCCACTGCCGTGGCGCCATCGCGGTCACGCAACACCTCGACCACCGGCACGCCGTGATCGGCCAGATGCTGGATGAAGCGATGCTCCTCGGCCAGGCTGGCTGCCGTGCGGACGCTGCCATGGTGGCGCTTGACGAACACCCGCTCCCCGTCGGTCTCGACGATGGCGGCGGCGGACATCGGCCGCGGGCTGTGCCACACCAACCGGCCAGCGCCGGCCAGCGGTGCGAAGCGCTCGCGCAGCCAGCTGACCTCGCGTTCGGTGATGGCGGGCCAGTCGGCGGCCACCTCATCGTTGTTGAGGCCTTGGACGCGGTGGGTGCTGTTGCTCATGGAATGACGGATCGATGACGGGCAAAGTGCGCGCTGTCACCAGACAGTGGGCGCGGCGAGGATAGCAAGCCGGGCCCGGCAAGGGGGAGGCAGATGCCTGCCCTCAGCGCTTGCTGTCGCTCGCCTTTGCTGCGGCCGGCGTGGCCGGCAGCAGACGAGGCTGCTCGGCATACCAGTCACGCGCACCGGCGAGGTGCCACTTGCGCTGCTCGCCCTGCAGCTCGATGCCGGCGCCCAGCACGCCCCAGCGCAGATACAGGTCGCCCCGGCGCTTGCCATGACTCAGATCCAGCCGCGCCTGCAGGGACAGCCGCTCATTCTCGGCCTGCAGGTCCTCCACGATCAGCTCGCCACTGCGCCAGCGCAGCTGGCCACTGGCCTGCACTTCGCCGGAATCCAGCAGGCCGAGTACCCAGCGCGGGTACTCACTGCGCTGTGCGAACACGCCCAGCAACGGCCCGGCATCGCGCAGGCGCAGGTCGGCCAGCCCATCCACCTGGAATGGCGCCGCCGCATCGATGTGGCCGCTGCGGATCGCGACCTTGCCCCACCAGCGCCCGTCACTCTTTTCATCTCCCACATGGATGTTGCGCAGCTCCACGGTGGTGCCGCCCAGATCGAACTGGCGGCTGTCGAAATCCGCACGCTGCAGACGCGCCTGGAGTTGCGCATCGCCGCGCATCGCAATACCGGCGACGCTCAGCCGGGCACCGGTGCCGCGCAGATCGGCACTGCCCTTGCCCACCCGGCCGGACGCATCCAGCGACACATCACCGCTGAGCAGGCCGGTCCCGCCGAGCAGGCGCACGTTGTCATTGCCGAGGTAACGGTTGTAGGCGGTCAGGTCCGGTACCCGCGCATCGGTAAAGCGGAGCTGGGCGCGCATGCCGTCGCTCAGCTGCTTCAGGCGCGCATCACCGCGCAGGCTCAACGCAAGCTGCCGCCCATCGAACAACAGCGCCTTGGGTGCATTGGTCGGCGCGGCCTGGAAGCGCGGGATCTGTACCTTCAGTTCGGCCTGCGCAGGCGTGCCCTCGACAATCCGGCCCTGCGCCTGGGCATCGCCCCGCATGCGGACGCCGGCGACTTCGGCCACCGCCGCCACCTGCGGGATATCCACTGTGCTGCCCGGTGCGAGCTCGCCGTCGGCAAGAATGATGTCAGCCTTGAGCAGACCGCCACCGTCGAGATGGAACCACGGCTTTTTCACGAACAGATCGCTGATCCAGTTCAGCGACTGGAACTGCCATGCGCCCTGGACCTTGCCGGACAACCGCGGCAGCAGCTCGGCAGGCGCCTGGAACGGAATCTTCCGGCCGGTCACGCGGAGATCGGCGTTGAGCTCACTGCCCGTCTCCGGGTCACGCGGCAGCCGCGCCTGCACCCGCATGTCCTGCGCCACGTCCAGCTGCAGCGACAGCAGGCCGCGGTCATCAGCGTGTACCCCCGCGTGCAATGGCAGACGCCAGACCAGACGGCTGCCGGGACGCAGCGCGCCCTGCTCCAACGTCACATCCGCAGTGAGGCGCGCATTGGAGACCGCGCTGCCGACCTTGACGTGCGGGCCGCCGGTGTCGATGCGCAGCCCCTGGCTGCGCGCGTCGATCTGCAGCTGCGCCCAGGTGATCCCGAGCTTCTGCAGGCCCGGCGCGTCGTCACGGTAATGCCGCGGGAAGTGGAACCGTGCCGCGATATGGGCATCGTCCAGCACGTTCACGCCATCGAAGCTGACCTGGGCGTCATCGAAGCCGGCGGTGGAGTCGAACAGCTCCGAAGGCCCGCCTTTGAGCTGTTTGAGGAACCCGACATTCCCGTGCCCCTGGCCGACGATCAGCAGCTTGCCGAAGCGCCCACTACGGATCGTGTCACTGTGGATCGCATCGAAACGCAGGGTCCAGCCACGGTCGCCGCGCGGCGGCGGTGGAATGGCGTTCTCGACCCGCTCGACCTCCGCTTCCACCCCGGTCGCGTCGATACGCGGGATGCGCACTTCCTTGCGCAACAGCGCCGGCAGGTCGATCCACGCACTGGCCCGATCGGCACGGAACACGTACTGGGTACGATTGGCCTGTCCGCGCATGCGGATGTTCCAGACCACGGCCTGCCCCGGCATCAAGGTCACCGCCGGGCCGGTCTGCATCGTGAATTTTTCAGGTTTGCGGTTGGTCACCGCATCGAACAGCGGCGTGTTGAGGAATACGTTGCCCGCCAGCAGGTACAGCGCATACAGCGCCAGCAGCGAGAGCAACGCCACGCGCCACGGCCGGGGCCAGCGCTGGACGCGCTCGGGAATCAGGGGCATGTGGATCCGCGACAGGAAGCAGGATGACGGCCCACTATCGGCAACGCGCAGCCGTCACCGCGTGAAGGCGTGCTACGGCAGCTTCGCGATCACCTTGATCTCCACGTCGAATCCGTACAGCCAGGTCACCCCGATGCCGGTGAGCGTCGGGTACGGGGCCTCGCCCCAGTAATCGGGCACGATCGCCCAGACCCGTTCGAAGATCTTTTCGGGATTGACCAGGAACACGGTGACGTCGACCACGTCCTCGAACGTGCAGCCTGCGGCGCCGAGCACGGCGTTGAGGTTCTCGAACGCGCGCCGCACCTGGGCCTCGAGGTCGGGTTCGGGCGAGCCATCCTCGCGGCTGCCGACCTGGCCGGACACGAACAGGAAGCCATTGGAGCGTACCGCCGGCGAATAGCGGTTGCGCTCGTACAGCGCCTGGCGGCCCGGCGGGAAAACGACGTCACGTGTTGCCATGAACCACCTCTGCCTTGGGCCGATACCGGCCCATCAAGAATGAAAGGCCACGGTAGACCGACAGGGGGCACCGGATAAACGCGGTCTGCTGCCCAACATTGTTTGTAGAATCCAAACAATCATCCTCCCCGTGGAAAGCAGATGGACCGGTTCGATGCGATGCAGGCCTTTGCCCGGGTCGTGGATACGGGCAGCTTCACCAAGGCGGCCGAGACACTGCACATGAGCCGCACCACGGTCACGCAACTGGTGCAGCAACTGGAAGCGCGGCTGCGGGTGCGCCTGCTGAACCGCACCACCCGGCAGGTGAAGGTCACCGCCGATGGCGCGGCCTATTACGCGCGGGTGATCCGGCTGCTGGCCGACATCGACGACGCTGAAACCAGCCTGTCGACCGCGGCGGCGGCGCCTCGCGGGCGCCTGCGCATCGACGTTCCTGCACCGTTCGCCCGTCTGATCCTGGTGCCTGCCCTGCCCGGGTTTCAGGCGCGCTACCCGGATATCCAGCTGGATCTGGGTGTGAGCGACCGGAACGTGGACCTGATAGACGAGAGCGTGGACTGCGTGATCCGCGGCGGGCAGATCGCCGATCAGTCGCTGATCGCCCGCCATATCGGCGATCTGCAGGCCGGCCTCTATGCAGCGCCCGGCTACCTGGCCCGGATGGGACATCCTGCCCATCCGGCCGATCTTGAAAACAGCGCGCACCGCATCGTCGGCTACCGCCGTGCGCGCGGCGGTGGCGTGCTGCCCTATACCCTGCAGCGCTGCGATGTGTCCCTGACCGTCCACGGCCAGTACCTGTTGGCGGTGGACGACGGCAACGCCTACCTCGCCGCCGGCGTGGCCGGCCTGGGGGTGCTGTGGCTGCCCGAGTACATGGCGGCCGCCCACGTGGCCGAAGGCGAGCTGGTGCGCCTGTTCGCTGATTGGCAGCTGCCGCCGATGCCACTGCATCTGGCCTTCCCACCCAACCGCCACGTCAGCGCCACGCTGCGTGCCTTCATCGATTGGGTCGGCGGGATCGTGGCCGATCATGCACCCGTGGTGCGACCGCCGCCGGGCTGATGCACGATGCAGCCACGGATGCCCGCCTCAGTCGGGCATCCGCTCGCCCGTGCGCAGGGTCAGCACCTCCACCCCGTCGGCGGTCACCAGCACGGTGTGCTCGGCCTGCGCCGAGAGCTTGCCGTCATGGGTGGTCACGGTCCAGCCGTCGTCGCTCATGTCGATGGCAGCACGGCCCTGGTTGATCATCGGCTCGATGGTGAAGGTCATGCCCTGCTCCAGTTCCAGCCCATCGCCGCGACGGCCGTAGTGCAGCACCTGCGGCTCTTCGTGCATCTGCTGGCCGATGCCATGGCCGCAGAATTCGCGGACCACGCTGTAGCCGTGGGCCTTGGCATGCTGCTGGATCGCAAAACCGATGTCGCCCAGCGTTGCGCCCGGGCGCACCACCCCGATCCCCTTCCACATCGCCTCGCGGGTCACCCGCACCAGCCGCTTGGCCGCGTAATCGACCTCACCGATCAGATAGGTCTTGCTGGAGTCGGCGATGTAACCTCCCTTCTCCAGGGTGATATCCAGATTGACGATGCTTCCGCTGCGCAGGATGTCATCGGCCGAGGGCACCCCATGGCAGACCACGTTGTCGATGGACGAATTGAGCACGTAGCCGAAGCCATACTGGCCCTTGCTCGCCGGGCGCGCCTGCAGCTCATCGACGATGAAGCGCTCGACCCAGTCGTTCACCTGCAGCGTGCTCATGCCTTCCAGCGGCAGCGTGTCCAGCGCTTCGAACACCGAGGCCAGCAGGCGCCCGGAGGTGCGCATCAGCGCCTGTTCTTCAGCGGTCTTGATCATGCTTCGGCCACCCGCAAGGCGCCAGGTTCAACCCCTGCGGCTCGCAGTTCACGGTTGACGATCTCCTGGTAGGTCGAGCCGGGATTCATTTCGCACAGCATGCCGATCTTGATCCAGAAACCGGCCTGGGCATTGATCGAGCGGCCCGAGACGCCGCTGGCGCGGCGCAGGTTGTCGTGCAGTTCGTCGTCGATGTTCACGATGCCCATGGGCAACCCCTCTCATACGGTATATACACATCATATACGTTTCGTATAGCGCTGTGCAGGCCCGCCCAGGGGTCGTCACCGGCCGTCTTCGCGCCACTGCGGTGCTGGGCGGTCGTGAGTGCGCGGTCAGGGATCGATCAGGTCCAGGCCGGATCGGCAGTGAAATCGATGGTCAACCAGAACTCACTGCCGCGCGCATCCAGGCGCTCGGCGATCTCATCACGCAGCCGGTCCACATTGCCGATGTTGCCGATCACCGTCTCCGGGTGGGTGAGGATGTGAATCTCCACGAACCGCATGCGGCCCATCTTGGCCACGTGGCTGGTGAAATCCAGATAGCCGTGTTCGGCGACGAAGTCCTTCATCACCGCCTGCACGCGCGCATCCAGCGTATCCGGCGCCACCTGCAGCACTTCGCGCATGGCCTTCCATGCACTGCGCAACGGTACGGGTAGTACCGCCACGCTGATCGCGGCCAGCACCAGCGGATCCAGATAGGGTATCCAGTGCGCATGCTCGCCATCGCGCAGCAACAGCGCGATCGCAAACGCCAGCACCACCGCCAGGCTCATCATGCCGCTGAGCAGCCAGGCCCGCACGTCCAGCCACAGCAGCGCCGAGTGCAGCTGCATCGCGCGGGTGCGCACGAAGGCCGCCATCGCCAGGTTGCTCACGCACAGCAGGGCCGCCCACAGCAGCGCAGGCCCGGCCTTGACCTCATGCCCGCCCGTGGTCAGCCCAATCACCGAGTTGGCCAGCGCATAGATGCAGGCCAGCGACAGGATCGCCCCGCCAAGCGCCTCCACCATCGGCTCCAGGTGCCAGTAGCCATACTGGAAGCGCGGGCTTTCTTCCCGCGCCACCAGCCGCAGTACCGACAGCGCCACCAGGGTCAGTGCCACGTCCACCAGGCTGTAGACGCCATCGAACAGGATGGCCTGCGATCCCACCAGCAGGCCACCGATGAAGCCGATGGCGCTGACCGCCATCGTCACCCCGATGGAGAATTTGAGGACCCGCTGCTCGCGTGCTGTATCCATCGCTGGCCGAGGGTCCTGCGCGCAGGCGTCAGACCTTCAGTACCTCCACCTTGTAGCTCGGCGCATCGCCGTCGGTGTCGATGATAAGCCCGTGCACATCCGACTCGAAGCCCGGGAAGCGCGCGTTCTGCTCACGGGCGATCCGCAGCGACTGGATGATCGGCTCATCGCTGGCGCCGAATCGCTCGCCCGGCATGATGGTCGGGATGCCCGGCGGGTACGGCACCAGCATGGTGCCGGCGATGCGGCCGCTGATCTGTTCGATGTCGACCCGTTCGATCTGGCCGCGGACCAGATGGTCATAGGCTTCGGCGGGCGTCATCACCGGCTCGGGCAGATCCACGTACATGGCGCGCATCACTTCGGCGACGCCGAACTCGCCGTTGAAGGCGTGCAGCGCATCGCAGAGGTCACGCAGGCCCCACCCGGCGTAGGCGATCGGGAACTCGGCCGCCAGCTGCGGCAGTGCGCGGGTCAGTGGCGCATTGCTGTCGTAGAGCTCCTTGAAGGCCATCAGCTCGGTGACCAGGGTGCTCCACTTGCCCTTGGTGATGCCCATCGAGAACAGGAACAGCACCGAGTACAGGTTGGTCTTCTCCACCGTGATGCCGCGGGTCCACAGGAACTTGCTCAGCACTGCGGCCGGAATGCCGCGCTGGCCCATCTCGCCATCCATCGAGAGCCCCGGCGTGAGCAGGGTCACCTTGATCGGGTCGATCAGCACGTAGTCGTCCACCAGGCCATCGAAGCCATGCCAGTGCGCGTCCGGCTGCAGGTACCATTCGCTGCGCTTGGCCACCATCGGGGCCGGCGCATCGCCCTTGGCCAGCGAACGTTCCAGCTTGTCCGGCTGCCACACGCTGAACCACCAGTCGTCGCGCCCCAGATCCTCGCGTACATGCAGCATCGCGCGGCGGAACGCAATCGCCTCGTCGTGCATCTCCTGCACCAGCGACTCGCCCGCGGCGCCTTCCATCATCTTGGAGGCCACATCGCACGCGGCGATCACGCCGTAATGCGGGCTGGTGGTGGTGTGCATCATGAAGGCTTCGTTGAAGCGTTCGGCATCCAGCGCCTGGGTCGCGGCATTGCGCACGTGGATCATCGAGGCCTGCGAGAACGCGGCCAGCAGCTTGTGCGTGGAGTGCGTGGTGAAGATGATCGCATCCTGCTCGCGCGGCTTGCCCTTAGCCATGCCGTAATGGTTCTCGTAGAACGGATGGAACGCGGCATAGGCATACCAGGCTTCGTCGAAATGCAGGAAATCGACCGCGCTGCCGATTTCCTCGGCGATCTTTTCGGCGTTGTAGCACAGCCCGTCATAGGTTGAATTGGTGACCACCGCGATGCGCGGCTTGGAGCCGGCATTGTAGGCCTTGCTGGCCAGCGGGTTGGCGGCGATGGCCTGCTGCAGCGACTCGGGCGTGAACTGGTCCAGGCTGATCGGGCCGATGATGCCGTGCGCGTTGCGGCTGGGGGTGAAGTACACCGGGACGCCGCCGGTCATGATCAGCGCGTGCAGCAGCGACTTGTGGCAGTTGCGGTCGACGAAGACCACGTCGCCCCGCCCCACGGTCCCGTGCCAGACGATCTTGTTGGCGGTCGAGGTGCCATTGGTGACGAAGAAGGTGTGGTCGGCGCCGAAGTTGCGCGCCGCCTCGTTCTCGGCCTCCTTGATCGGGCCGGTGTGGTCGAGCAGCGAGCCCAGCTCCGGCACCGAGATCGACAGGTCGCTGCGCAGCGTGTTCTCGCCGTAGAACTGGTGGAACGCGCGGCCGACCGGTGATTTGGTGAACGCCACGCCGCCGGCATGGCCAGGCGTGTGCCAGGAGTAATTGGATTCGGCGGCGTGGTGGATCAGGGCCTTGAAGAACGGCGGCAGCAGGTTGGCCATGTAGTCTTCGGCCGCCCGCATCACCTGCCGCGAGATGAAGCTCTTGGTGTCTTCGAACAGGAAGATGTAACCGTGCACGAACTTGAGCAGTTTGCTCGGCACCTTCTCGATGGTGCGGCGCTCGCCGTACAGGAACACCGGCAGGTTCGCGCGGCGTGCGGTCTGCTCGCGCAGGAAGCCCAGCAGGCGCTGGAACTGCTCCGGGTTCTCCTCGGTGCCGTCGATGGAGATCAGCACCGCCGAGGCGGCCACGTAGGTGCGCGCGCCGGCCTGGGCATCGGCCAGGGTCAGGCCGCACAGCACGCGCTGGTCGTTCTTGCGCAGCTCGTCCACCAGCGCACGGATCAGGATGCCGCCGATGCGCGGGGATTCGTAGTCGTCGTCGATGACGATGATCGGGTAATCAAGGGACTTGAAGTACACAGGGATTCTCCTGGGGCAATATCACGAAAGCGTCGTGCGGACGGCGGCGTCGAGCGCGGGCAGCTGGCCGCGCTGGCGGCGGCGCTCCTCGCTGAAGAACGGGTAGAACACCGTGATGAACAGCACGAACAGGAAGGCGTACTGCACGATGTTGCCGGCCGACCCGAAGATCGCCCACAGGCAGTACACGACGGTGACGCTGGTCAGCAGCCAGAATGCGCCGGTGTGCACCAGCGTGTGCGAGCGCTCGACCACGAAGTAGCAGGCCACGCAGGAGTAGATGTACGGCAGCAAGGTCAGCACCACCGCCGCCGAGGTGATCACATCGAACTGGGCCGAGGCGGTCTTGGAGGTGGAGGTGACCAGCACCGCCAGGGTCATCAGCACCGCCACGATCAGCACGCCCTTGACCGGCACGTCGTCCTTGTTGGTCTTGCTGAAGATGCTCGGGAACAGGCCGTCATCGGAGGCCGCCTTGGCGCTCTGCGCGGTCAGCAGGATCCAGCCACCGAGCGAGCCGGCCGCGCCCACGAAGGCGCACAGGCTCACCAGCGCCCCGCCCCAGCCACCGACCGCATTGGCCGCCGCCAGCGCGAACGGCGCATCGGAAACCTGCAGGTCGCCATTGGGCACCATGCCCATGATCACCGAGGAGCTGGCGATGTAGGCGATCGCGGCCAGGAACACGCCACCCAGCGTCGCGCGGGCCACGTTCTTCTCCGGGTTTTCAACCACCCCGGCGGTCACCGAGGCCGATTCCACGCCGATGAAGGCCCACAGGGTCAACGCCGCGGCACTGGAGATCGCGCCGAAGTTGGACTCGCCGGAGACGTTGTAGGCCCCCTTGAAGATGGTCGGGTCGAAGAAGAACCAGCCGAAGATCGCGATGCCCAGGATCGGCACCAGCGCAAAGCTGGTGGTCACCGTCTGCAGCTTGCTCACGAACGAGGGGCCGACCACGTTGGCGAAGCTCAACGCCCAGACCAGCGCCAGCACCGCGATGCAGCGCGGCAACGGCTCGGACAGGATCGGGAAGAAGTAGCTGAAGTAGCCGACTGCCGCGATCGGGATGGCAACGTTGCCGATCCAGTTGGCGAACCAGTAGATGGTGTTGGTCTGGAAACCCATGTAAGGGCCGAACCAGTCCCTGGCGTAGGCATAGGGACCACCGGCCTTGGGCGCCAGCTTGCCGAGCTTGGCAAACACGAAGGCCAGCAGCAGCGCGCCGGCGGTGGTGATCAGCCAACCCCAGATCGAGGCCGTGCCGATCTTGGCCAGGCTGGAGGGCAACAGGAACACCCCCGACCCCATCATGTTGCCGGCCACCAGGAAGGTGGCACCGACCACCCCGATTTTCTTCGCTTTTGCCATGACGCTTGCTCCTTTGCCAGGCAGGGACCCGGTCATGCCGGGCGTTGGGAGTTACTTGATGAAGTTGTATTGCAGGCTGCCCTGCAGCCGCATCGTGTCGCCGCGTTGTCCACTCTGCTGTTCCAGCTGCCCGTAGAGCAGCTCCATGCCCATCGTCCAGGACGGGGCCGGGCTCCAGAGCAGGTTGAAGACGCCGTAGCGGCTCTGGCGGAACGCATCGGCGGCCAGCGCATCGTTGCGTCCACTGGTGAGCTGGCCGTAGATCAGGTTCGAGCGCCACAGCGGCGACCAGTAATGGGTGTAACCAACGAAGCCGCCATACAGCGACAACGCCTGCAGCCGCCCGTCTGCGCTCACCACCGCGTCCATGCCCGAACCGGTCAGGTCGGCCGTATAACGGGCCAGGCCCTTGCCGCCGAGCATGCCGAACAACAGCAGGTCCTGTTCGCCCACCGCGGCCGAGCCGCTGAGCTGCAGGCCACCCGCAAAGCGCCGGCCATCGCCGGCATCACCGTCGTACCCGAGGCTGCGTGCGACCGCACCCAGCTGCAGATGGCCCCAGTCACGCTCCATGCGCGCGGTTACGGTGACGTCCGGCAGCTGGTCCACCGGCATGATCCCCTCGGCGGGGTTGCTCAACTGGGTATCCGGATCCTCGGCCGCCACGGTGAGAGTGTTCCCCTTGCCCATTGCGAAGCTGTGGTGGATGCCGGCCACGAGCAGGTACCCCGCCCCACCCGGCCCGGCGAAATCCAGGGTGTCGGGCAGGCTGTCGGCATCCATGAACGTGGAATAGCCATAACCGGCGTAGGTATTGCCCAGTTGCCCGTAGGCGTGGCGCAGGCGGAACTGATAACTGTCGCTGCTGCCGAAGAAGTCGTTTTCCAGATAGAAGCGCAGGTTGCCATGCGTGGTCGGGCGCCGCGCTTCGAAGCTGAAGCGGGTCTGCTTGGCATGCAGCGTGAAATTGGATACATCCCGGTGCGCACTGCCGACCGGAATCGACGAGGTGACGAACTGTTCCTGGTCACCGGCTGCGCGCGAATCGGCGATCGCGTCGAGCTTGGCGTAGCCGCCGATGCGGATCAGCGTATCGGTATTGGGGATCGCGAAGAAGCCTTTCAGCTCGGGATCGGTCGGCCCGGCGACGCTGTCCGGGCGGGAGGCGGCGCTGGAGGGATCGGCAACGGAATCGCGTTGCGGCAGAATCGCCTGGCCCATGCCCGGCACCTGGGCCTGGGCCGTCAGGGGCGCTGGCAAGGGGGCGGGCGTGACGCCCGTACCGGAGGCAGTCGCCGTCGTGATGGCCGGCGAGGCAGGTGGAGGCTGCCCGGATTCGATCGCCTGCAGTCGTTTCTCCATCTGCTCCAGCGTCTGCCGCAGCGTCTGGATATCCTGCCGCAACGCGGCGGCCGAATCCTGCGCGTACACCGGCGCCGCAGCGAGTGCTGCCGCGCATGCGACCGTCAATACAGACAAACGCATCACGTCCTCCTTGAACCGTACACAGTTCCACGTGTCGATTCCGGCAGGCGTCCATGACGCTGCAGGCAACCGGCACGCAGCCCGGCACTGCAATGCGCGCGACCTCCGCCTGCGCGTGGTCCGGTGGCGGTCAAGCCGGCGGACGCATCGCGTGCGTGGGTACGCTCGCACGGGATCCCCTCATCCCTGATGACAGCCACGCATGTGCGTGTCAGCCAGCGCCCTGAGTAACAATCGCAAAGTGAGAATGCCGTGAATGTTGTCAGGCAGTTTTCTGACTGGGCAGTCGCGCGTCCGGTGCGTGTGGGGCAATCCATGAAATAGCGCATCGGGGCAGCTTAGCGACCGCCCCGTTTTCAGCCTTGATCCAAATCAAGCCGAATGCGTCAACGCATCCGGGCCAGGCCGCACGACGCCCAAACCAAGCGCGCCGGGCAGAGCCCGGCGCGGTGTGCAGTGATACCCGGTTCGGCTCAGCGCGGGCCGAGCACCACGGTCATGTCATCGCCCTGGGGCATGCCGGAACGGCGCTGCACCATGCCTTGGGCATCCTTGAACAGAATACCCGGCGTACCCTGGAAGCCCAGCTCAATCATCAGTACCTGATTGGCATCGAGCTTGTTGGCGACCTCGGCGGTCAGCGAAGCCGCCGGCTTGATCCCGCCGCGATCGAACAGCCGTTCGTTCTCCAGCAGCGCGGCGCTGGGGTTGGGCGCGGTGAGGATCGCGGCCGCCTTGGCCGGACTGTCCTCACGGATCACGCCGACCATCACGTGGCGCAGCTGCACCTTGCCGGCGTCCACCCACGGCCGCGCCGCTTCCCAGAAACGATGGCAATACGGGCAGTTCGCATCGCTGAAGGTGTAGACCACGCGCGGCGCATCGGCGCGGCCGTCACGGACCCACGCGCTTTCATCCAGCTTCTTCCAGCTGCGCTCGGACATCGGCTTGGCCACCAGCTTTTCCAATGGTGCCGCCCCCACATCCTCGCCGTTGGCATCGAACAGGCTGCCGACCACGACGTGTTTTCCGTCCGCGGTGACGTAGGCCGCCGCGGGCTGCTGCCCACCGACCACGCCGGCAAAGCCGCGCAGGCCACCGGGCGCGTCGAACTCGCCGATCACCTCGAAGCCGTGCTTCTCGATGCCTTTCAGCACCGCCGGGCGATCGGCACCGCCCTTGGCCGGCGCGGCATCAGCGGCGCTGGGCGTCTGCGCCTGGCTGCACCCGGCCAGGGCCATCAACAGCGAGACCGCCAGCACGGTGCCCAATGGGCGCGAGGACTTCAACTTCATGGTGACTCCTGGATTCAAGGAACATGACAACGCGACCACCCTTACAGGCTGTCGAGCTTGGATTGCAGGCCGGCGGCACTGAGTTCGCCCAGATGGATCTGCTGCAGCCGACCCTGGCCATCGAAGAACAGGGTAGTCGGATAGGCGTGCACCTGCAGCCGCTCGGCGGTGAGCGCAGCCTCGTCAAGCAGCACGTTGTCCAGCGTCAGCTGCTCGGCGGCGATGAAACCCTCGACCTCTTCGCGGGTTTCACCCTGGTTGACGAACAGGAAGCGGATGTCCGGGTGGCGCTGCTGCGCGCGCGCCAGCACCGGCATCTCGCGCCGGCAGGGGCCACACCAGCTCGCCCAGAGATTGACCACCACCGGGGTGCCCTGCGTATCGGCCAATGCGATCGACTCACCCTGCAGCGAAGTCAGGCTGATCGCCGGCAGCGTTACCCGCGATTGCTGCAGCCAGCCAGCACCCGCCGACAGTACCGCCCAGCTCAGCACGCCGGCCAGGGCGGCGGCCACGACCGGCCGCCGCAGCGACGGCCAGCGGCGCAGGCGCCAGGCGCCCCATCCCAGCCCCGCCACCATCGCCGGCCACACCAGGAAGCCGCCATCGCCAATGCGCAGTACGCCCAAGGGATCCTGCGCATAGTCGCCCAGGTGCCAGATCACGAACGCCGCACGTCCGGCCAGCAGCCCCAGCAGCAGCATGTCCACCACCAGCGACCGCGGACGCGGCACGCCTTCGATTGCTGGAGCACGCACCACACTGGCCACCAGCATCGCGATGGCCAGACCCACCAACACCCACACGACCGCAAGCGGTACCGGGCCTACACTGCTGATCATTGCTTTTCTCCGCCGCCGCCCGTGATCTGCCACGCGGCGACGGCTGTTGCATCGGGCCCGCCGGCATGGTCCCAGCAAGCCGACAGGGGATCAAGCACGCGACAGTCGTGCGATTCAGGCAGCCGGACGAATCGATTCAAGCACCCGGGCGACCGGGCGTGAGTGCGCCCGCTCACGCTGCTGGGCTGCGAGCTGGCGGCGATAACGTGCCGGAGTCAGCCCGACAATACGCAGGAACAGCCGGCGGAACGCGCTCTGGTCCGAGTACCCCACTGCCCATGCAACCTGGTCCACGACGCCGCCGGCCTGCAGCAGCAGCTGCGCCTTGGCGATGCGCAGGCGCTGGCAATACTCGATCGGGCGCATCCCGGTGGCTTTCAGGAACCGACGCTGCAGCGTGCGCGGTTCCAGCCCGGCCTGCACGCAGATGTCGTCGAGCCCCACACCCCGGGCAGCGATGCCATGCAGCCAGCGCTGTGCTTTGAGGATGCTGCGATCGCCGTGGGCGAAGTTGGGGCTGAAGCGTTCCAGATCATCCAGTTCCGTGCGTGGAATCATCAGCTGCAACTGCTGGATGACGGTATTCATCACACTCTGCCCATAGACCCGTGCGATCAGGCGCAGGCTCAGGTACTTCCATGCGTCCGGTCCGGCGGCGGTCAGCAGATCGCCATCGTCGACCAGGGTCCGTTCACACGGCTGCCAGCTGGGCACCATCGTGCGCAGCGCCTGGCAACGGGCCGGATCGGGCACGCTGACCGGGCGGCCGGCCAGGATGCCCGCCGCGGCCAGCAGCAGGCCACCCTCGTCGCAGGCCGCGAGCAGGCTGCAGCCATCGTGGCATTCGCGCAGCCACGCCAGCAGGCGTTCGTCCGGCGGTGCCATGGACCAGCTCGATTCGCTGCCGGGGATGACGATGATCGCCGGCAGTGCATCGCCGAACAGTTCGGCGCCAGCAACGCGCTGCATGCCCCGGCTGGACATCGTCCATCGCGTCACCAGCATCCGTGCGCCGGTGCGGCGCCCCGCGGCCACTGTGCGGTTGCAGCGCTGGGCAAGTTCGGACAGCACCGGTGCGGCGGCGCGCAGGCTGCCGGGGAATTCAACGACCGCCACTTCCATCAGGGTCGGCGCGTCCGGCCGGCGGTCCGGCTGCAGCGTATTGCGGGGTGCGTCCATGGCCATTCTCCTTGAACAATGCCTGCCGACACGGGGCCGGGCAGAACAGGTCTGTACATAAGATGGCCTGAGGCTACGGGCGTCCCGCGAGGACGACCATGCAACTAATTGCAAATTTCACGCGCGATGAATCTTCATTTGGGTTCCAGCAAGGCTTGACCCTTGACCAGACTCCAGGGTCCACAATGACCGGGTCATCCACGAGGTGCTCATGAACATTGGACAGCTCGCGCGCCAGGCAGGCGTGCCCATCGATACGGTGCGCTACTACGAGCGGCAGCAGCTGCTGCCCACCGCTCGCCGCAGCGCCGGCGGCTACCGCGTCTTCAGCGAGGCCGACCTGACCCGGCTGCAGTTCATCCGCCGCGCCAAGGCGTTGGGTTTCAGCCTGGATGAAGTCGCCGACCTGCTCGGCTTCAGCGATCAGCGCGGCCAGGACATGGCACAGATCCGCGACAGTGCAGTGAACAAACTCGCCGGTATCGAACAGCGCATCAACGAGCTGCAGCGCATGCACCGGGCGCTCAAGCACCTGGTCGAGGCCTGCCCCGGGCACGGCGACAACGCGCAGTGCCCGATCCTGTCGGCGTTGACGGACATCCGTAAATGACGCACGCCCACGATCACCCCGGCGCCACGGCGACCGATGCCGGCACCGTCAGGGATCCTGTCTGCGGGATGATGGTCGACCCGGCCACCACGCCCCACCAAGCCCGCCATGACGGCAACGACTACGCGTTCTGCAGCGATGGCTGCCGACGCAGGTTCATTGCCGACCCGCAGCGCTATCTGGCCGCACCCGCTGGCGTCGTCAAACCAGCCCCCGCCGGTACGCGGTACACCTGCCCGATGCACCCGGAGATCGTGCAGGACGGTCCTGGCAGCTGTCCTCTGTGCGGCATGGCGCTGGAACCGGCGATGCCCAGCCTTGAGGATGACGAAAACCCCGAGCTGACCGATTTCCGGCGGCGCTTCTGGTGGAGCCTGCCGCTGAGCGTGGCAACGATGGCGCTGGCGATGCTGGCGATGACACCGGTACTGCACGGGCTCTCACCGGATCTGCGGGTGTGGATCGAGCTGGCACTGGCCACGCCGGTCGTGCTGTGGGCCGGCTGGCCCTTCCTGCAGCGCTGGGCGCAGTCGATCCGCAACCGCAGCCCGAACATGTGGACCCTGATCGGCACCGGCGTGCTGGCCGCCTTTGGCTACAGCGTGGTGGCTACCGTTGCGCCCGGGCTGTTCCCGCCGTCGTTCCAGCAGCACGGACATGTCGGCGTCTATTTCGAAGCGGCTGCGATGATCATCTCGCTCACGCTGCTCGGCCAGTTGATGGAGTTGCGTGCACGGGCGAAGACGTCGGCCGCGATCAAGTCCCTGCTCGGCCTGGCGCCGAAAACCGCGCGCGTGCTGCGCGAGGATGGGCACGAAGAGGACGTCGAGATCGCAGCGCTCCAGCCCGGCGACCGCATGCGCGTGCGCCCGGGTGAGAAAGTGCCCGTGGATGGCACTGTGATGGAGGGCCGCTCCTCGATCGACGAATCGATGCTCACCGGCGAACCCGTTCCGGTGGGCAAGACCGTCGGCGACAGCGTGATCGGCGCGACGCTCAATGGCACTGGCAGCCTGGTGGTGCGCGCCGACCGGCTCGGCGATGACAGCATGCTGGCGCAGATCGTGCAGCTGGTCGCGCAGGCACAGCGCTCGCGGGCACCGATGCAGCGTATGGCCGACACCGTGGCGTACTGGTTCGTGCTGGCGGTGTTGTCGGTCGCGGTACTGACATTCTTCGGCTGGGGCCTGTTCGGCCCGGCGCCATCATGGACGCACGCGGTGCTGAGCGCGGTGGCGGTGCTGATCATCGCCTGCCCGTGTGCGCTGGGCCTGGCCACACCGATGACGATCATGGTCGCCACCGGCCGTGCCGCGCAGCATGGTGTCCTGTTCCGTGATGCCGAAGCGATCGAAGCCCTGCGCCAGGTCGATACGCTGGTGGTGGACAAGACCGGCACGCTGACCGAAGGCCGTCCCGCATTCCGCGATGTGCAGGCCGTGCCCCCCTTCCATGCGGACCAGATCCTGCAGTGGGCCGCCAGCCTGGACCAGGGCAGCGAGCATCCGCTTGCCGCCGCGATCGTTGCCGAAGCGAAGGCGCGCAGGATGACGTTGACCGCCGTGGCGGACTTCGACTCACTGACCGGCATGGGTGTGCAGGGCGTGGTCGCTGGCAAGGCGCTGCTGCTTGGCAATACCGCACTGATGGACGAACACGGCATCGCCCTGGATGCGTTGCGCGAAGGTGCAGCGCAGCTGCGCAGTACCGCGGCAAGCGTGATGTACCTGGCCGTGGATGGACAGCTCGGTGGACTGCTCGCCGTCGCCGATCCAATCAAGGCCTCCACCGCCGAAGCGATCACGCACCTGCACCGCGATGGCCTGCGCATCGTGATGGCCACCGGCGATGGCACCGCCACCGCTGAAGCGGTCGCGCGGGAACTCGGCCTGGAGGAGGTGCATGGCGAAATGCGCCCCGCCGACAAAGCCGCGCTGATCCGCACGCTGCAGGCGCAGGGTCGCACGGTCGCGATGGCCGGTGACGGCATCAACGATGCGCCTGCGCTGGCAAGTGCCGATGTCGGGATCGCGATGGGCAATGGCACCGACGTGGCGATGTCCAGTGCGCAGGTCACCCTCGTCAAAGGCGACCTGCGCGGCATCCTGCGTGCGCGCCAGCTCTCCACCGCCAGCGTGCGCAACATGCGGCAGAACCTGGGGTTTGCGTTTCTCTACAACGCACTTGGCATTCCGGTTGCGGCCGGTGTGCTGTATCCCTTGGGCATCGTGATGTCGCCCATGTTGGCGGCGCTGGCGATGAGTCTGAGTTCGGTGTCGGTGATCAGCAACGCGTTGCGCCTGCGCCATCAGCGGCTGCCAGGCGGATGAGTCGCAACGAATAGCGATATTTCTTCACTTTTTCCTTGCCAATCCAAAACGTCGTCGCTATGATTTCGCTCCTCACGACGTGGGGCCATAGCTCAGCTGGGAGAGCGCCTGCATGGCATGCAGGAGGTCGGCGGTTCGATCCCGCCTGGCTCCACCAATCCGATCATTAGGCCGATCAGATTGCAGTGACAAAATTTGAAGTTTTCGTGCGTCCCCATCGTCTAGAGGCCTAGGACATCACCCTTTCACGGTGGCGACCGGGGTTCGAATCCCCGTGGGGACGCCAGTTTCAAACAGACAGCCCTGACTTCGGTCGGGGCTTTTTGTTTTCAGTGGTGGGTTTTTCCGCATGCATTCATTCTTCGGTATTTCAGAAAAAAGACTTGGCGAACGCTTCACGGCCGCGTAGAATTCCGCCTCCAGCATCGTGGGGCCATAGCTCAGCTGGGAGAGCGCCTGCATGGCATGCAGGAGGTCGGCGGTTCGATCCCGCCTGGCTCCACCACTCCGGACATTAGGCCGTTCGGGTGTGCTGAACAATTTGATGAGTTTCATGCGTCCCCATCGTCTAGAGGCCTAGGACATCACCCTTTCACGGTGGCGACCGGGGTTCGAATCCCCGTGGGGACGCCACTCATCAGACGAACACCGAGGCCCGGCATGCCGGGTCTTTTTGTTCACCGCCGCCTGCGGTTGCGTTACCTGGACGTGCTCAAAAAGACTTCCACAAACGTGAACAGGCAGATATACTAGGCGGCTTGCGGTACAACGTGGGGCCATAGCTCAGCTGGGAGAGCGCCTGCATGGCATGCAGGAGGTCGGCGGTTCGATCCCGCCTGGCTCCACCACTTCTCCGGACACAGGCCGTCCGATAGAAGCCAAAATTCGGTTTAACGCGTCCCCATCGTCTAGAGGCCTAGGACATCACCCTTTCACGGTGGCGACCGGGGTTCGAATCCCCGTGGGGACGCCAGCTTCAAACAGACAGCCCTGACTTCGGTCGGGGCTTTTTGTTTCATGAGCCTCTTCCCATCCGGCACATCCGCCGCTATGATAGGCGGCTCGCAGCACAACTGTGGGGCCATAGCTCAGCTGGGAGAGCGCCTGCATGGCATGCAGGAGGTCGGCGGTTCGATCCCGCCTGGCTCCACCACTTCTCCGGACACAGGCCGTCCGATGGAAGCCAAAATTCGGTTTAACGCGTCCCCATCGTCTAGAGGCCTAGGACATCACCCTTTCACGGTGGCGACCGGGGTTCGAATCCCCGTGGGGACGCCAGCTTCAAGCAAACAGCCCTGACTTCGGTCTGGGCTGTTTGTTTATGGGCCCTACGCTACGACCTTCGCCATCCCCACCGAGCGCGGCGCGGTCAAGGTAAAACCGAACTGCGCATACAGCCGATGCGCCTGCCCATCGGCGATCAGGCTCACATAGGCGCCGATGGCATTCGTGCGCAGCCAGGCATCGAGCTGGGCCATCACGGCCTTGCCCAGGCCCTGCCCCTGGCGATCCGGGACCACGGCGATATCCACCACCTGCAGGAAGCAGCCGCCATCACCGATGATCCGGCCCATCGCCAACAGGCGATCTCCTTCGCGCAGGCTCACACCGAAGACGGTATTGGGCAGGCCACGCGCCGCCGCCTCGGCGGTTTTCGGGCTCAGCCCGGCCAGCACGCGCAGGGCACGGTATTCCTCCACGCTGGGTGGCAGGGGGATGCAATGAACACCAGCAGGCAGCGACATGACGCGGATCCGGCAATGAATGGACGCTCAGCATGCCCGAACGGATTCGCAGTATCTGCGACCCATCGGCCTATCCTGTCCCCTCCGCCCTCCCTGCGCGCTGCCGCCCCCGCCATGTGCTATTCCGCCCAGATCCGCGCCGACTACACCAAGCTGGTCCGTGAGTACGGCGCCATGATGTCGCTGGACGAGTTCGCCCAGCTTTACGCGCACGACGCCGGCAAGCAGCGCCCCAAAACCCCCAAGGCAATGGACGATGGCTTTGCCGGCGCCCGCACCGCGCAGGGCCAGGAGATCGTGGCCTGGATCCAGCAATGGCATGCCGAGGAAATGCAGGCACTGGATGAGGAGGTGCGCGTGCAGGGCGCACGCCTGCGCGTGGCCGAGGAGCAGTTGGCCGCACGCCCCACGCAGAAGGCACGCAACGAGGTGCGCGTGGCCGGCAACCGGATCGAACGCGCGCAGACGCGCCTGTCCGATCTGCAGCGCGCCGGCCTGGTGCCGCGCGACAGCCGCATTTTCCCGGGGGTCTACGCCCCGGTGATCGTGTCCGAACAGGGCCAGCGCGTGATCAAACCGATGCGCTACCAGTGCCGGCTGCCGGACAAACCCGCGCGCAACGACGTGCTCTATCCCGGCACGTACAACGCTCGCCGTGACAGCCTGGAGGCCTACTGGAAATCCGCGTTCGGCCATCGGCATGGCGTGGTGGTGGTGCAGTCGTTCTACGAACACGTGCCGCGTCACGCACTGGAGCAGCGCCCGCTGTCGCCGGGCGAGAAAGCCGAGAACGTCGTGCTCCAATTCAGCCCGCAGCCGCCGCGCGATCTGCTGATCGCCTGCCTGTGGTCGGAATGGGAAGGCCCGGAAGGCCGGCTCTTGTCGTTCGCCGCGATCACCGACGAGCCGCCCACGGAGGTGGCGCGTACCGGCCATGACCGCTGTATCGTGCCGATCCGGCGCGAACATCTCGATGCCTGGTTGAACCCCGACCCGGCAGACCTGGCCGCGCTGTACCGGATCCTGGACGACCGCGAACCGGTATCACTGGCGCACGCCGAAGCGGCGTGACGCCCACTCAGCCGGTAACCGAGTCCCCTGCCCGTGCGCGCCCCAGCGCGGCGTTCAATTCGGCCGTCAGGTAAGGCTTGGTCAGGATGATGCCCGAGCGGAAGGCCTCGGGCAGATGCTCGGTGGCCATGCCGGTGGCCAGCACGAAGGGGATCTGGCGGGCCGCCAGGGCCGCAGCCACCGCCTCACTGGTCTCGTTGTTGGCCAGGCGGTAATCCAGCAGCACCACCTGGGGCCGGGTCTCGCCGAGCAGGCGCAGTGCCTCCGGCACCGACGCGGCCAACCCCACCACCACGGCACCGGACTGTGCCAGCTGCATCTGCAGCAGCGCCGCACTCATTTCGTCGTTCTCGACCACCAGCACCCGAAGATCCTGCAGCGCGCTCATGACGACTCCCTGTATGGTTCAGCGCGATGAGTATAGCGTCCTGTGTAGGTGAAACCCTGACGCCGACTTAAGCATTCAGGTCTGCACAAACCTCCACATCTTGTATACACTACGCGGCCAGCCAGCCGAAGTGGCGGAATCGGTAGACGCAGCGGACTCAAAATCCGCCGCCCTTAAAAGCGTGTGGGTTCGAGTCCCACCTTCGGCACCAATGGTTTGCGGGGTTTCTGGATGGTCAGAACCGCTCCGCAAAAAACGATGCGCTCCGCAATTGCGGATTGAGACCTCGCCTTGGCGAGGTCTTTTCGTTTCAGGCGGCCTCGTCGTCTGACATCGGATCGAAGCGCCTGGCGATCCCGTCGAACCGCGCGGCCTCGGCGCGGAGGCGGTCAGCGCTGCGTCGCCGAGTCGCCCTCGCCCGCCAGTCGCCGCCTCGCTCCAGGTCCAGAGCATCCGCCTGCTGCCATAGAGACGCAGCCTTTGCGCGCGCCCAGCGCGCCTTGCCGTCAGTCGCTTTCGTCATGGCGATGATGATGAATGCGGCCGGTCGCAAGGGGCGATACGGAGGCAACGCCACCTGACCACGGTCGCGTCACGCGCGTTTTGTTAGTAATTGTACTAACATGCCCGCCGTCTCCATCGGTGAGGCACCTACCGGCCAGAGTTCGCCCCCATGCAGTCCATCACCCCACCCCACACCCTCGCCACCTTCATCGGGCCCGCCTCGATCGATGGCCCGGCGCATTTCGTACCCTTGGCCGGCGTGCGCGCTCGGCTTGGATTTCCCTCGCCCGCCGATGACTTCATGGACGAGTCGATCGACCTTCACCGGCTGCTGGTCCGCAATCCGTCCGCCACGTTCCTATACCGCGCCGATGGCTGGTCGATGCTGGGCGTGGGCATCAGCGACGGCGATATCTTGGTGATCGACCGCTCTGTGACGCCGCAGGGCGGCGACCTGGTCATCGCGGTCTGGGATGGCAACCAGCCAACCTGCAAGGTGCTCAAGACCTTCGAACACCACCTCGAGCTCCACTCGGCCAATCCCGAGTTTCCTCCCATCGTCCTGGACCAAGGGACGGAGGTGGAGGTCTTCGCGGTGGTGGGCGTGGTGCGCCAGATTCAGCGGAGGCGCGGCCATGTTCGGCCTCGTTGACGGCAACAACTTCTACGCCAGCTGCGAACGCGTGTTCCAGCCGAAGCTGCGCGGCGTCCCCTTGGTGGTGCTGAGCAACAACGATGGCTGCGCCATCGCTCGCTCGGCCGAGGCCAAGGCACTGGGCATCAAGATGGGTCAGCCGGCCCACGAACTGAAGCACCTGGTGCGGCGGCACGGACTGCAGATGCGATCGGCGAACTTCGGCCTCTACGGCGACATGAGCGCTCGGGTCGTTTCCATCTTGAGGGAGGCAGCGCCACGCGTGGAGGTCTACAGCATCGATGAGAGCTTCATCGACCTGACAGGCGTCCCCCGACGCGAGGCCTTCGCACAAGAGCTACGCACCAGGGTGCACCGCTGGACCGGTATACCGAACTGCATCGGCATCGGCCCGACAAAGACGCTGGCCAAGCTCGCCAACAAGGCGGCGAAGACCGGCACGGGCGTGGTGGATCTCGGCGAACGGGCGGCCCGTGATGCACTGCTGCCCAGGTTTCCAGTCGAAGACCTATGGGGCGTCGGCCGGCGCTTGGCGCCGAAGTTGGTGGCGATGGGGATCCGCACCGCGGCCGACCTCCGGGATGCGCCAGCGGACGACATCCTCGCCAAGTTCGGGGTGACCTTGGCGCGCACGCGGCGCGAGCTCCAAGGCCACCCGTGCATGGAACTGGAGGAAGTGGAGCCCGATCGGCAGCAGATCATGGTGAGCCGCTCGTTCGCTGACCGGGTGCACGACCACGAGGCCGTGGCCCAGGCACTGGCAACCTTCGCCGTGCGGGCCTGCGAAAAGCTGCGCGCTCGAGGCCTGGTCGCTTCCGGTCTGTGGATCTTCGCTCACTCCGACACCTTCCGCCCGGAGTTGCCTCAGCACGCCGCCAACAGGACGATAGCTCTGCCGGCAGCGACCAGCGACACCATGCTGGTGCTGGGGATGGTTCGCCGCATGCTTCGCGGACTGCTGCAGGAAGGCATTGGGTACAAGAAGGCAGGTGTCGCCCTGCTCGATCTAGCGCGACCCGAGGACGTTCAGCAGGACCTGTTCGCGCCGGCAGTCGCCGGCGACCAGAGGCTCATGGATACGCTCGATCAGATCAACCGGAAATTCGGCCGCGGCGTGGCCGGGCTGGGCGCTTCGGGCTGGAAGGACAAGCCCGCATGGGGAATGCGGCAGCACATGCTTTCGGCGAGGTTTACGACCTCGGTACACGAGCTTCCCCGTGTCACTTGCTAATCGGCACCAGCACAGGAGTCGAAGACACGTTGAGTACCCCGCCAGCACTAGCTGGCGGGGTTTTGAGCTTTAAGCGGCCGGAGCGATCACGCCGCCAGGGGATGAAAGAAGCATCCGGTCCAAGAACGGAAGCGCAGAGGGATCACGCTCTCGGAAGTACTTATGCGAGCGGTTCGGCAGCCAAACTTCGTTGAAGTGAAGGCGGAACTCGTGGAGGTATCCAATGGGATACAGGATTGCATCAACCACGCGTCCGTCTTCGTAGTGGTGCTTATAGCGGGGCAGCGAATGGGTATCCACCCCCTTTGATCGCATCCACTTGGCGAACATCTGGCCCTGCGAAATGTCCGGCACCATGTTTTCGGGCAGTGTGTAGCCTTTGGACTCCAACGGCGCGATCAGGTTCAAAGTAAGCTCGTTGAGCACCGAAAAGTGCGTGTAGGGCACCCGGTCGCGATTGGCCAAATACCGCTGGATGTGATGCGGGAGCGGAGCCGCAGGTGCGCCGCCAGGTTGCTTCCCGGAGAGCCATTCACGCACCCATCGGCTAACAGCAACCGCAAATTTCGGTGAAAGCCACTGGGCCAAGTGGATCGCCAAGTCAGGATGCACCCAAGTTCCTTGGGGCTCGCTCCCACCCTTAACTGATTGAATCAATTGCGATATGGGAATTCCCATATCGGTCGAAAGCTCTTCCAGAAAAGCTACCGTGCTGGAGTTGCGCCTATAGTCTGCGAAGAGCTTGCCCACTGCCTGACACATGGCGGTGGCATTGATGTAGCCATCCACCTTCCGCTGCTCGACAAGAGTGTTGTCGACCTGACGATGGATCAGTTGAAGAGAAAGCTGTTTACTGCTGTGCATAGCGAATTTCCTTTTAGGAAATACACGGCACGGCGTCACAAAAAATCTGTCATGGGCTCACAAAGCTGACCGTTGTCGCATTGACACAATTGCCAGATGTTGACACCATTTCAGTGGTTACTCGATCCGCAAGAACGAGCTGTACGCCAATACCGTGGTACTGCAAGTGACCCCTATGCCCTGCCTAGCGCCAACTAGGTGGGGCATTGTTTTTTGGGGCGCGGATGGACATCCATCCGACGACCACAAGGTAGTGGGGGTACTAGGCGTCGTCAACGCCATTTGTAGTGAATTTCCCTAATCCCTTGCGGCGCAAGGACCGCAGGTAAAGGGCGTCCGACAAGCGGTCTGGACCTGTCGAAACTGATTGCGCAGTCAAGGCAGAACTTGCAAATACACGGCCTCAGAACTGGAACTCCGACCTTCACGCGAAGCTAACATCTTGGGGAGAAAGCACCGGCGGCAATGTATGCATCAGTCGGCTGCTTGGGAGCAATGAGTGGTGGCCGACCGCGATGCGAGGAACGTCCGCCCCGCCAATTAGATATAAGTACGCGCCAGACACCTGCCCGGCACCGACCAGCGGCCCTCATCATCGCGCTCCACATCCCAATCCGGGCCGGCCAGCGTTTCATCCAGTCGATGAGGCTTCCTCGCCGTCCGATAGATGGCGTCGGCAACGGCCTCCATTTCGGAGCCAAACCACCGGTAGCCATTGACGCAGATCGCCACGGGGTGATCGGAGGGATGGGGATAGCTGGGCACCAACTCCTGCAGCTGCCGCGCGGCCTCTCGGACGGTAATCTGGCGAAAATCCGGGGCGGCCGCCCAATGGTCGAGAATTCTCTCGGCGCCGGGCGTCATGGCGATCTCCTTCACTGGCCGGGCATCGGATAATCACGCGGGACCGGTCAAAGTGATGCGAAAGAAGCGTCCCTGACTGGGGCACGGGATCACACAATGTGCGGCCGATTCGTCCAGACCCCGATCCGAAACGCTGACACCCTGGGCTTCCCCCAGCTGGTCGGCGACCTGCTGTCGATCCCGGAGAGCTACAACCTGGCGCCGACGCAGCGCGCGTCCGTGATCCTCGATCGCGGCACCGGCCTGCAGGTCACCCGGCTTTCCTGGGGCCTGCTTCCCTTCTGGGCCAAGGCCAAGAAGCTGCAGGGCTCCACGATCAACGCCCGCATCGAGACGGTGGCCACCAAGCCCGCGTTCCGGTCTGCGTTCAAGAAGCGCCGCTGCCTGATCCCCATGGCCGGGTACTACGAGTGGTCGGTCAACGCTGAGGACGGCAAGAAGGATCCGTGGTTCATCCACGCGGCCGGGCCGCTGCTGGCGGCCGGTCTGTGGGAAGACACGAGCCCGCTGCTCGACCCGGACAACCTGGGCACCTTCAACGTGATCACCGGCGACAGCAGTGGTGTGTCTGCCGATATCCACGACCGCATGCCGGTGTGGCTGACGGCCGGCCAGGCCGATGAGTGGCTGGCGGCCGAGCCCGACGACGCGATGGCGATGCTGCTGGCCAGCGAGCCGCCGGCGATGGAGGCCTACCGCGTCAGCCGGGCGGTAAACACGCCTCGGAACAACCGCGAGGCGCTTCTGGATCCGGTGGCGGCTTAGGTCTAAAGGAAGAACTTCGACAGCATCAGGCCATAGTGCTTTAGCTCAATCAGCCCTGGATGGTTGAAGTAGTTCGCACTGCAGAGATGCTCTGGCGCAACTGGCAGGCCACCGCCCCCCTGATCGGTCAACCAGTTGATGGGAACGAAGGGGCAACCCGTCGCGTCAGCCACCAGCTGGAGCGTGCGATTGGTCTTCCGCCACAGCGCTATATCGCGCACGTCGGTAATGGCGTTGGTCTTCGGCACGCCCATCACCAGGACATCCATCCCGGAAGCCTGAGCCTGCTGGATGATGCTCGCCATGTTATCGAAGGTGCTGTCCGACCCGATCTCGTTCATACCGAAAGCCAACACCATCACGTCCGCACCGCTGGCGAGGGCGTCGGCCAACCGAGTGGCATTGCTACCGTTGTTTGCCGAGCCACTCGAGTTGGTGCCGCCGATGCCCTTGTTCACGTAGGTCAGGACCGGAAGGCCTCCCGGGTTGCTCTCGTGGCTGTCCACGTAACCATAGGCAGCCTTGACCGCCTGGATGGCTACCCAGTTCCACGAGACGCGGGTGGCGAAGGCGCCACCACTGTCGCCGCGGTTATACGTCGGGATTGCCGCGCGGTTGTCAGGAGGCAGCGTCTCGAAATACCAGAGCAGGTCGAGGTTTCCACAGCTGGTGATCGAGTCACCGTAGCCAAGCACCTTGACTGCCTGGCCTCGCTGCAGCTTGCGCCTGGTGCGGCCGATCAGTCGCTTGCCCTTGGACAACGTTCCATCGAAGACAACGCGCGTGTCTTTCCTCACGCCGTCCTGGTAGAGATGTACCGGAACGGGGGTGATAGTGCCGGCGCGGACGTAGAGGTAATAGAGCGGGATGAACCGATTACTTGCCACCGGCGCATAGTCATGCGCATCGAGATCACGCTCAGCCCCCTTTACGACCGAGCACGTCATGGTCACTGGATCCAGCTGCAGCAGGTCATAGCGCTCCCGCGTGTAGTTGTAACTCGCATCCACCACCTGATCAGCGACGTTCTTCATGCCATAGAGCTTGCCCCAGACGCTATCCACGCCGTAGTCGGTGCCCTGCACCAGCACAACCCCGTCCGACTGCCTAGTGACCACAACGCTGCTCAGACGGCGACGCCACAGCATGGCATTCGGGTTCTGCGTCGGGTATGAGCCGGCCCCGAACTGGCTGTACTTCAGCGGCAGGGAAGTCGTGCTTCCGGATGCTGACGCCGGAGGATCCAGGGTAAATTCGCCTGAGAAGACCACTGCGACACCATCTATGACCGCCGAGCTGCCAGCCAAACTCAACGAGAGCCCACTCACGGCCAAGACCGGTTTGATTGAATCAGCCATCCCCTCGCTGCTCGATCCCACCAGGATCGAATCCAGCCGCTTCTGGATCTCTTCGATGTCCCGGCCATGCGCCTCGACCTGCGGGTACATCTGCCCGGCGACCTCCGAAGTACCGCGCTTCAGAACATTCGCGAGCCCGATGCTCACAGTTCGATTCTGAGCCAGGAGCGTGAAGCCGGCCGTGCCGGCAGACGGCAGCATCCAAGTCGTATCGACCGGCGAACTTGCGTAGTCAGTGCGCCCGGCACCGAGCGCGGCCTTTGTGCCGTTCTGGTGAAGACCCACCACCTCGACCAGCGGATAGCGGCCACCAGGGATTTTGATCTGACCGACGTCGAACAGGAATTTTCCGGCAGTCTCTGTCCCCACCATCTCCGATACCGGAAAACGGAAGGTGCCTAGATGCATGTCCTGAATCGCTTGGGAGCCAGGGACGTTTGGTGTTGCGCTTTCAGTGATCCGACGCGCGAACACCCTGATCTGAATCAAGTCGCAGGACGCGACATCACTGAAGTATCCAGAGACGGCGCTGAAGCTAGCGCCGGCATTCGCCACGAAAGATCTGGCCCAGCCTGCGAAAGCTCGATCTTCCCAGTCGTGATTGTTCGGCTCAGACCACGATACGTCGCTGTGGCCAACGGAAGTGCCAGAATCGACGTCGGGCTTGTGCTGCACCACCAATGCGAGCACGGCTTGCGTTGCACCCAACGCAACCCAATTCCCGCTGGCACTGCTTTTTACATATCCGAATGAGTACCCACTGGGAGCCGGAACACTGTAATAACCGATGTAAGCCGAGGCATTCGCATCGTCCAACGCTTCGAACGTGACAACGACGGGCAATGTCTTGCCAACTTCGAGCGGGGCAAACTTGGCCTCGATCATGACAGGCCCAGTTCCACCAAGCATGGTTCGGACCGTGGCCAGCGGCACTACAATTTCCCGCTGGAGCGTATCGATGCTCGATCCAGGAAGACCGGATGCCGCAGACGAGCGCGTGTAAACCCGCACGCGAATTCGCGTAGCCGACGCAGCTGGATTGATCCAAGCCGCTGCACTGCTGATTACAGGGTAGATCGAAATGAACGCGCGCCCGACCCCGGAGAAGTCGGTCCCAAGGTTGTAGGAGCTTGCGGGCACATCATTGATGGACTGGTAGAACACACCAGCGTCGATTGCACCAACCCGCTGGGAGAGCGCATCGACCGAACCGCGGTCAGCTTTCTGGCTGAGAACCTCCGCCGAAACCCACTGCAGCCCTGCGGCGACCATGACGTATCGACCGCTATTGGGAACTGTAACCCCCGATACTTGGTCGGCATGGGTGCCCGGGTCTCCAACCACGGCCACCTGCCGGTTCGCGGGGATCTGCCCAGCCCCGGCAGCTGCCGCCGCTGCTGCCCAGGTCGGGAACTCGATCGTGCTCCCATCGGCCAGGAACGCCTGGAAGTCGAACTCGATCCCAACCCAGCTCTTCCGCGTTGCGCCCTTTCGGTCAACCCACGTATGCCCTGGGCCATTGATGCCCGCATCAAGGTTCTCGGCGTTGTCGTACAAATCCAGGGGCGAGCTCGAGCCCACCGGATTTCCGGTGTTGTATTTGGTCATCTGGGTGCGTCTCCGGTGGTGCTACGGCGCGGTCGCGTCGTCGTATTGGTAGAAGGCGGGGTCGTACTGCAGGGCGGCCAGCTCGACAGAGCCGTCTTCGCCTGGCGTGAGCTCGGCCAGCACGGCGTCATATCCAGCGCGCGTGCTGTCGCAGAAGATCAGCTCGGGGGGATCGATGGTCGGGTCGTCCATGATCCAGGTGTTGAAGGCGTGCTCGCCCGGCAGCGCCGAGGCGGCGATGGTCAAGCGGTGGTCGTCAACGCGGGCCGGCACGATCACGCTGGAGAGCGTGCCGTCCTGGAACCGGATCAGGCACCGCGGTGCGGGCAGGCTCCAGTCCAGATACTCGCCCACCTCGATCAGCACCCGCGTGCCGTCCAGGCGCGCCGATTCGATCATGGTGCTGGTGGTGCTGGATCCGGGGATATCGTCGAACAGCTTCACGCGGTCGCCGTACTGGTAGACCAGGCCCATCATCTCGGTCTTGGTCGTGTAGGTGAGCCGCTGGCCCTGGTGCTTCATGAGACGCCGCATGCCGATCCGGTAAGCGCGATCGCGCGTGCCCACACCCTGCAGCTCGAAGGTCTCCACCTTCCACGACGTGTCGCCGCCCGGCAGCCGGCATTCCACCGTCTCGGCCGCCCACGTCACCTCGTCGATGTAGGTCACGTCCACGCCGTCGAAGTCATCCGGACCCGGCGAGGTGAATGCCGTTGTCAACGGCTCCATCTGCCGCTGCGGTGAGATGCCACCGCGCCAGGCCTTGATTCCCTCGCGCCCGGCCGAGCACATGGAGTCGATCAGCAGGAAGTACCCCATGCCCGCCTGGGCAGCCATCTGCAACAGGTCGAGGGCGCTGGTTCCCGACTTCTCCGCGCTGAAGTCGAAGAACTCCCCGCGCGGCGTCCAGTAGGTGTTCTCCAGGTGGGTCAGCGTATCGGTGTCGATCTGGTCCGCTGGCAGCCCCAGCGAGCGCATCACGTGGGTCATCGCCCCGCTGATGCTGCGGGCGGTGCCATCGTCATACAGCCGGGTCGCCTCGACGTTGAACCTGCGGTCCGTCTGCGCCGCCAGCTTGGTGCCGGTGGTCACCGTCAGGCCGATGGTCGTCAGGTCGTCGTAGCGCGTGGGCCGCTGCGGCAGTCGCGCGCGCAGGCCCTGCCAGAAGCAGGCATCGCGCGCCGAGTTGCCGCCGCGCTCGGTCACCCGGCGCACGCGCACTTCGATCTGT
The DNA here is from genome assembly GCF_026241915.1 of Stenotrophomonas sp. RIT-551. Lineage (NCBI taxonomy): Bacteria > Pseudomonadati > Pseudomonadota > Gammaproteobacteria > Lysobacterales > Lysobacteraceae > Stenotrophomonas > Stenotrophomonas sp. RIT-551. The sequence goes on from NZ_JAPJIU010000003.1 coordinate 254,903, forward strand.
CCCGGCGTGCCCAGCGTGATGCGCTCGGTGAAGCCCAGCGAATCCTCGGAGGTGGCCGTGTAGCTGTGGGTACGCACTGACCATGGATCGCCCGATCCGTAGACACGCCACGCCACCCGCACGGTCACGGTGAAGGTGCGCTTGTTGCCCTTGTCCGTGTACCAGATCAGGCCGCCCGGGAAGTTGAAGTCGTACTCGAAGGCGTCGGTGGTCTCTCCGTTGGGGCATACCAGGAACGGCCCAAGCCATTCTTCGCTCTCCTGCAGACCCGTCGCCCGGTAGTCGGTTGCGGTCCGTGAGGTCCAGCCCGGCCAGCTGGTATCGACCACGCCGCCCTCGGTCAGCCGCAGGACCACCAGGGTGAGGCCAGAAACGGCCGTGATGCGGTACTCGCTCTGGCCGCGCGACATGGCCAGCGAGACGCTGCCCGGCGGCAGCCCGCCGAAGGCAGTGCCGCCCGGGCCGTCATAGGCCAGCGTCACGCGGGGCAACGTGGCCGGGGTGCCACCGGTGGTGGCCACACCCGCCGTGGCCGCCGGGCTGGGGCCGAACACCGCCGCCGGCAGTCCGCTGAAGGTGATGCTTCCGCCGGCATACGGGCTGGCCGCCTCGGCGATGGTGACCACCCCGCCCGACTGCGTCGCCACCAGGCCGCTGTCCACCAGCTGATCGTTGATCGCGGTGAGCAGCACGCCCAGGGTGATGTAGTTGGCCACCAGCGCCACGCTGTAGCTGGTGCCGCGCCAGCCGATGCCGAAGGTGACCGGCGTGCCGCTGAAGTCGAAGCCAGTGGCCGCAGCCGAGCCAGTGAGCCGCGCGGGGCTGCCGCCGGCACCTGGCACGGCCGGCGTGCCAGGCGCATAGCTCGCCACGAACAACCCATAGTCGGCGCCGTTGTAGGTCAGCAGCACCGGCATGCCCACATACGGGGCCAGCTCGGCTACCGCGCTACCGGCGATGACGGAATAGAGGCCGCTGGTGGTCGCGGTAAAGGTCGCCGCCACCTTCAGCGTCAGCACAGCGCCGACGGTCCAGGACGCCGGCACGGACGTGGCCGGCCGCTCCTTGCCGTTCGCATCGGTGACCGTCGCGTTGTTCAGCGTCAGCACGTTTCCCGACACGGTCACCGAATCGGCGTTGAGGCTGGTGGCCACGTCCGCCGTGTCGCTCAGGTCCAGGCCGGCCGTGCCGGAGGCGGTGGCGCCGACCTCAGTCGAGTTCACCCAGTTCTCGGAGCGCACGTCGCCGCCCACGTCGGCGCCCGGCGGGTAGATTGTCATCTCCACGTCGCTGCCGAAGGAACTGATCGGGGTGTTTCCCAGCCGCGCGGAGCCGAACGGGATCACATGCCTCCCTTTGCCCACGCACACGAACATCTGCGTGCGGTAGGTCTTGCCGCCGACGAAGCGCGACACCGGCTGCACCAGATAGTCGGCCCAGACCCGGCACCGCCCCAGGACCTCCCGTACGGGGCTGCCAAGGCGCGCGGAGTTCGCCCGTGCGGTATCCAGGCTGAGCGTGTCGCCCTGGCCGTACCGGCTGCCCGAGGGCATGGTGGCCACCATATAGATCGCGTAGGCAGCCATGACGGCCACCACGACCCAGTAAACCACCGCGGCGGCGCCTTCGTAGTAGGGGATCGGGTAGATCCGCACGTCGCTATCGGCTTCGATCCACGTAGAAGCCCACGCGTCCGCCGGCACTGCAGCGCCGCACACCTCGACCTCGATCGGGTGGGGCCCCTCGCTCGCGTAGCTCGGCACGTTGGAACGCAGCCACCCATCGATGGTGGTCCTGCCGTGGCGATGGGTCTCCAGCGCCTCGCCCGGCATGCGTGAGGGGAAAATCTGGATCACGCGTAGTACTCCACCCGGTTGAAACGGCACTCGAAGCGGGCGACCGGCAGCACGGTGACGTTGCGGCCGTCGTTGCACTCCAGCGCGCACATGCGGCCCTCGACCTCCACCAGCACCGCCACGTGGGTGACCACGCTGCCCTGATAGCAGAACGCAACCGCGCCTTCCACGAGGTCACTGCCGGCGTGCTGCAGGGCAGCCTCGTTCGCCAGTTCAGCCAGGTCAGCGCGCGTCGCACCCGGGTACTCGTCCCATGGCGCGAGGCCAAGGTCACGGCGCACCTCGTTGACGACGCCGTAGCAATCCAGCTCCGGGAACTTGCGGCCGCCGCTGACCCAGACCACGTCCAGGTACTTTTCCAGATCGATTTTCATGTGATGTAGCGCAGCCCCGGGTGCTTGGTGAGGTTGAAGCGGTCGCGCGGCCAGGCCGTGTCGAGGATGTTCATGAAGCCGGCGGTCACCTGGACCTCCGTTGCGGTCCACTGCCCGCCCTTGATCACCATCGACAACGGCTTCTTGGCCGGCGCCAGCAGGTCGTTGCTCAGGTAGATCCGTAGGGTGACGGTCATTTCGAGCCGGGCCGCCAGCGCCGCCCGGATCTCGGTGCTCACCACCCCATCGATGTTGGTCAGTGCGAAGCGGAGGTCTTGGACCCCGTCGGCGTTGCGTGTGGGCTTGGCCACATCCATGCCGCAGGCCTTGAAAGTCACGGTCTGCCCTGTCTCCAGCACCGCGGTGATGTCCTCCCAGCCCTTGGTGAGATAGTGGGTCTTGCTACCGACCGCGATCGCCAGGGTTTCGTGCTCCACCTCCGCGCCGCCAGAGGCGTACAGCCGTTCAAGAATGCTCATGGCCTGGGCCACTCCCTGTTTGCAGCCAAGTCGATGACGTTGGCCTGCAGGATTCCTTCGGGATACTCGGACCAGCCGTCTGCCAGCAGCGGCCGGCTGTAGATCTCGAGCGGTGCCGTGATCAGCCACAGGTTGCTGTTGGTCAGCGTCGGGCCGTCGTAGATATCGGTGAACCGGCTCTTGTAATAGTCCATCCCCAGTGGGCTGCGTAGCCGACACGCGAACCAGGCGACACCGTCGCTCAGTCCTTCCTGAAACCACTTCTCGAACAGTGCGGCTTGCCCGTTGTCCAACAGCCAGCGAACCTCGACGTTTGTCGGCGTGGCCGTATAGGCGCGGCGCGGCATCGATCGACCACTGACGAACGTGGACCGCTTCAGCGGCGAGACGTGGCGCAGGCCATAGCCTTCGCGCAGCGGCTCGGGCAGCCACTGCGGTTGCATGATCAGCGCCATTACCGAACCTTCCTTCCGACGTTGTGTGTCCCACGCATGGTTCGGGAGATCCCTGTTCCGCGAGCCATATCGCTTTTGACCCTGTCGTAGCCCATCTGGGCACCATCGAGAGCAGCTTTCCTGACGAGCTCAAGGGTGCGGTTGTCAGGGTTACCGTTGATCTGAATCTCTTGGGTGATCGGAGCCCCCGAGAACACACTGTTGGAATCTCGGTTTACCCGCTCCAAGGTGGCGTCCAGCTTCGCGCTGGTGGCCGCCGTGGTCACGCGCTCGCCCTTCTGCAGGAACCAGGTGCCGTCCTGTGGCACCGAGTCGATACCGTCGTGCGCCATGCCCGACAACCCGGACGATGCCGCGACGGCGGCGACATAGGGCGCGGTGGCCGCGAGGGCTGCGGCGGCGGCCGCCGGCGCCGCGATGGGGCCCGTGATCGGGATCGCAGCGGTGGAAGCGTAGGCTGCGATTGCCGCCTGGGCCGACATGGCCACTGCGTTACCGGTCAAAGCAGCAGTGGACGACTGGCTCGTGGCCTCGCCGACAAGCTTCTGGGTTGCCTGGTACACCAGCCACTGCGCAGCCATGCGCGACAGCGTGTCGATTACCGTCTCGCCCATGGACACGACGAGGTTTTTCACCGATTCGCTCAGGGACTCGTTGCCCTTCACGAGATCGGCGATGCTCTCGGCCACGTCGCCGGTAGTGGTGTCGAGGAAGCCCGTCACCGCGTCGTAGGCCTGCTGGTTGGCGTCCGCGGCCTTGGTGGCATAGTCAGCCCAGGCATCAGCCATGCCGGCCTGCCAGTCGCCCCTGAGTTCGTCCAGCTTGCGGTAGTGATCCTCCTGCATCCGGAGCCGCTCATCCAGCGCAGACTGAAGAGTCTGGGTCTCCGTCTTGTAGAGACTCTCGGTGATGTCGCCGGACTGGTACTGCTCGAACAGCGCTTGCCGTTGCTTCTGGTAGTCGGCCTCGATCTGAAGAAGGTCTCTGGCGCGCTCCCTGGCCTGTGCGCCCTCGCCCGCTCCCACAAAGTCAACCGCAAGGGCGTCGCGCGCGTTATCCAGCGCTTCCTGTGCGTTCCGAGCGAACTCGGCAGACTTGGCGGCTTCCTCGTTGGCCAGCTTCACTGCAGTGAGGCGATCGAGCGTGCTGGCCAGCGCCCGCAGTCGCTCCTTCTCTTGGTCGTTGAGACCCTTCAGAGCGCCCTCGGCCAAGTCGAAGTTCAGCTTCTGGAGTTCGGTGGCCTTGCCTGACTTATCGGTACTGGTATCGAACAGCTCGATCTGGCGCTTCAGCTCGAGACCGGCGGCAGCATAGGCACGCTGCAGCTGCTTGTAGGCTTCTGCCCGCTTCTTGGCGCTCTCAGCATCGGCCGCCGCGGCTGCGGCCGCCTTTCGAGCTGCCTCAGCCGCGGCTTCAGGTGTTCCCGCCGTGGTGTCCACCGTGGCAGTGACGCCCTTGAAGTTCTCAGCGAGGTAGCGGCTCGTCAGCTCTCGCTGAATATCCAAGCGCTGCTGGGTCAGGCCGTTGATTCTCTTGAGGCGCTCTTCTTCCTGGGCACCGGTGAGCGGCAGCCCCAGGAAACCGGAGGTCGTCTTCTGTTCGAGCTTCAGTCGCTCAGTCAGCGTGGCAATCTGCTGGTTCAGCGCCCCTTCGCTCGCGTCTTTCAGCGCTCCGCCGGCATCAAGCCGTGACAGATCACGGGTCTTGGCGATGAACTCGACAAGCGAGCCAGTGAGCCGCAGAAAGTTGCCGGTGGTATCTACTGCATAGGAGATGAGCTTGTCGAACCCATCCTTGGTGCGCGGATCATTGAGTGCCGTGGTCAGCTCGTTCACAGCGGTGGTGGCGCTACCGAGACTTCCATCCTTTGCCGTCGTGAGGTCGTCTAGAGCGTGACGCAGCGCCTTCAGTGCGCCGCCGAAGGTGTCACGGGCGGCCTGGGCGGCACCTCCGTAGGACTCTTCCAGGATCTCCAGAATCATCACTTGGGCCTCGCCTTCCTTGCCGGCCTTCACCAGCTCGTCGATGGTGCCACGCACCTCCTTCGTGAAGGCCGCACCGAAACCCGACTGCGCCAGTGCCGCCGCGGCCTTGCCCGGCGACTCCAGCGCGCGGCCAATGGTCTCCGCTGACTGACTCACGCTGATGCCCAGGCGAGCCGACTGATCGATGATGGCCTGCATCGCGCGGGGGATGTTGGTTCCCAATACGCCAGAGTAGGACAGCAGTCGCGTCTGAGCCTCGACTATCTCGCCACCGCTGAACGTGGACTTGGACGCAAGGGTGTCCGCCATATCCAGCAGCTGCTGGCGGGTGTATCCAGCGGCGCCGCCGGTCGATTTGATGATCGCATCGAGCTGGGCAACTTCTTGCTCGGCGGCGGCGCTGTTGGTGATCACCTTGGCGATGCCGGCCGCCAGGCCGGCTACCCCCGCAGCGATTGCCGTGCCCAGGGCAACGCCGGCCATCTTCGCCTGCTTTTCTACATTCTTGCGCCACTTCTCCGTCTGGCGCTCCGACTTGTCCAAGCCGGAGGCAAAGCCGCCGATCTCGGCAATGACGTCGATGGTCAGCGTGCCGAGAGAACGTCGTGACATGTGCAGTTATCCCCAGCTCGCCATCGCCTCATCAAGGCCGATCGGCTCCGCTTTCTGGTATCGAAGGAAGTCAGTTACTTGGAATGCCGGGGCGGACGGCTTGCGCTTGCTGTTGGCGAACAAGCTGGCCAGCAGGCCAGCGTTCCAGTCGGCGCGCATCATCGGGTTCAGGCCTCCGTGGCGTTCCCGGTATGCAGCCCAGAGCCTCACCTCGCGAGCGCTGAGGCGTTCCTTCGCCACAGCAATGGTTTCGCCGCCGATGCCGTTGAGCACCAGCTCGCACCAGAACTCGTCTTCCGGTGTTAGCTCGTAGCTTTTCCCAGCGAGTTCACCTCGCCGATGGCGCTCAGCAACGCCAGGGTCAGGGCGCCATCCAGCGCGCCGCGGTCCGCATCCGACGCACCGGTGATGTCACCTACGGTGAAGACGGGCTTTCCCTGCTCATCGCAGATGGAGGCCGCGATGCGGCCGGCCACGCTGTCCTGGCGCCCGCCGGCGGCGAGCACGTCGGAGATGGCGGACTGGAAGCCCAGCGGCCGCACGAACACCGTTGCGGTGAACTCCTGCTCGCCCTGGCGCCAGCTGATCTCCTTCTCGACCGGGCGGCCGGTGAAGGCGCCGGCCTGCAGCAGACCAGCGATCGAAAGGGATACCGCCTTGCTCTTCGGGACCGACGGCGGCGGCGCCGCCCGCTTTCGGCCCCGGGGCTTCGTAGCGGTCACGGGGCCACCACCTTACGGACCCAGACGCCGGCGCCAGAGCGTTGCAGGCTCGCCGCCGTGGAAACCACTGCGTTGGCCTGGAAGTCGAAGGCGAAGTCGGCGACGTAGCCGCGGAACGTGTACCAGGTGCGGCCTTCGGGCAGCACCATTTCCGGCTCGCTGTTGCGCTGGGCCGTGGCCGCCGCACCGGTGCCGGCGCCGCCGCTGAAGGCCACCGTCGGCACGGTCGTGTAGCCGGTGCCCGGATTGGTGATGGTGACGCCGATCACCGAGCCGCCGTCCACGATCGCGGTCGCCGTGGCACCGGTGCCGCCGCCGCCCGTCAGGGTCACGGTGGGCGCGCTGGTGTAGCCAGTGCCGCCGCTGGTGACGTTGATGCCGCTGATGGAACCGCCCACGGTGAGGGTCGGAGCGACGTCCACGCCGTCGGACCAGCCGATCGCCCACTGGATCAGCTCATCCGACGCTGCCTCGCCCAGCTCCCACATCAGGTAGTGGCTCTCGTTGCGCGGATCGGCGTTGATCGTGACCGATGCCTGGCCGGGCGTGCGCAGGCCCTTCTTGTACGTGCGGCTGTTGGTCTCGGACAGGCAGGTGTCTTCGATCTGGTCCGCCGGGTTCGCGCCAGGGTTGAAGTTGGTGATGCACTCGATCTCGCGGATCTGGCCATTGATTAGGCCGTACAGCTGGGTGCCTTGCGTCAGCATGCTCATGAATGTCTCCCTGCGGGCATAAAAAAACCCCGCAGTGCGGGGTGTGGGTGGGTAAAACGGACGAACGTCTTCAGCGCGGCACGAGCCAGTCCACGTCAAACGAGTAGCGGTACAGCTTGGTTTCGGGGTCTTTCACCTGGTCGCCCCAGCGGGTCACGTAGGCCTGTCCCTCGATCGCGTCGCGGATCGCCCGCGCCGCCGGCAGCAGCGACGCCGGGTCGTCGCTGTAGACGTCTATCTGCAGCGAGTACCCGTCCACGTCAGGGCGGTCGCCCAGGTACTGGGCCGGTTCTCCGCCGATGGTCTGCCAGACGACGTAGGGCCGCGCCGGCGGCTTCTCTACCAGTCCGAACGGATAGACCCGTGTCGGGTTGCTGCCGAACAGAGCCAGCACCGCGGCGTTGGCGATGCAGGCCTGGAAAATTGGGGCGATCATTTCTTTGCCGCCTTTGACTGCTTGGCAAGTGCGCGGTCGAGCGCGCGGTTGAACTCAAGCGCGAAGGTGTCCACCGCTTTCTGCCCGGCTTGCTCGGCCACCGGCCGCAGGAATGGGCGGGCGGCCACCTTGGCCGTGCCCAGCTCCACGTGGCGCCAGTACCAGGTGTCGCCGCCGGGATTGCTGGAGCTGCCCTCCGTGGCATAGGTCTGGCCAGTGCGACGCTTGCGGCGGTTCTCACGGGTGTTGCCGTACTGCCTGGCACCGCCGAGCACACCCAGCCGGAAGGCCAGCTGCCCGTCGCGCTTGAACGCTCGGCCGTCCCAGCGCAGATCGATGTTCTTCCAGATCTCCTCGCCCGTCTCATGGTCGTCCAGGCGGCGGGCGTTGCTCTGCGCCTGAGCACGCAGGACGGCGGTCGCCTTCCGCAGCGCGGCGCGACCGCCCTTGGCATTGGCCTCGTTCTTCAGCTGGGCCATCTTCGCCTTCACGCCGTCCAGGCCACTGACGTCGAACCGGATGTTGTCAGCCATCGTTGACGCCTTCGCTGCATGGCAGCGTCATGTATTCCAGCCCGCTGACCGGGTCGGCCAGCACGCCGTGGACGTTGTAGACCTGCCCCCTGTGGATGATGCGGCTCTTGTCGGTGACGCCAGCACGGTGCCGGATGGTGATGCGCGCGGTCACCTCGCTGTCGATAGCTTGGGCGGCCACGAACTCGCGGACGGACGCCGGAACCACTTCGGCGAACACCGTAGCCAGATCGGCCCACGTCGTGATGGGTGCGCCGGATCCGGGATCCTGGCTCTCCACGGGGTTCTGTATCAGCACCCGGTGGCGAAGGCGGCCGGCGGCAATCACCGCGGCTTCCCGCTCATGTAGGTGCCCGCCTCCGGATCAGCCTCGACGTCCTCACTCTGGCAGACGTAGTCCATCAGCCGGTTGGTCGCCTCCGCGTTCTCCGCCAACGCCTGGGCGAGAACCATCATCGCCTCGGCTTGCGCCAGTTGGGCTGCTGCCGATGCCTTCAGCGCTTCCGAAAGCTCGTTTTGCTCGTTCATTGGCAATCCCCATCCATTTCTCTATCCACGCCCGGCGGCGCATACACCCTTGGCACGGCATCAGGCGACCGTAGTCCTGCGAAGGGGAGCAAGTTGTGCTGTGGCTGCCTTCGACAGGACGTACCCGTGCCCAGCGTCCGCCGGAACCACGTTTTCGCCCTCGCCTTCTCGATAGCGGTACTGCGAAGCCAGCTCCAGCAGCGTGGCCGCAATCACGGCCGGCTGCAGGATGGGCAGGTCATCGCCGTCCAAAACAGGGAGCGGGACGCCGGAACCGTCCCTGACAACCTCTCCGCTGCTATCTCGCTGCAACACGTACAGACGCCACTCCTGCTTCAGCCATGCCGCAACGGAGGACGACACGGCCGGGATCCATAAGGCAAGCCAGCGCTCGTCTGCATCGCTGTCGAGGCGCAGCTGCTCGCGCGCGTCAGCTTCGGTGACGAACTTAAACATTGCCGGCGCCCAACTTCACCGGCCCGGCCGGCACCTTGACGCTCTTCCCGTCCTTACCGTCACGGCCTTTACGAGCCGCGAGGATCCAGTCCTCCGAGTTCTCCAGGCACGGCCTCGAGGCGTTGTCACGCTTGGCAATCCACAGCGCTCCATCGTGGGTGATCGACTGGCCCGCCTTCATTCCCATGCCATCGCGATGGAAGCCCCGGTGCACCATGTATGGAAGCACCAGCTCAGCGCGGCGATCACCGGCGCCCAAGGTGATCACAAAACCGCGCTCTGCGTCATATACGCCAGCCGCCGATTCGAAGCTGAGGCCGTCCCGGCCATCCTCGCCCACGACTTTGCCCAGCCTGACGGCTTCGCCTCTGGTGGTGGTGATCACCAGTTCCCCGCCGCGATCGATCATTGCCCCCGCTATACCCACACCATCAGCGCCCGCCTGTGGCGGGTTTGCAGCGAGATGCTTGGCTACCTGAGCTGCCAGCTGCTCGTCGGTGACTTGCGGCGCGTCCTGGCCGTCCTTCGGCACAGGCAGTGCGGCGACAGCGGCCTTGACCGCCGTATCGATTGCCGCCGGGTCCGCATCGCGTCCGTGCTGCACCGGGTTGGCTTCGAAGTGCTTCGAAACTGCCTCGGTCGTGGCCACATCCAGCAAGGTGATCAACCGCGGCGAGCCCAGAAGCTTGTCGACCACCAGGTCAGCCAGGCTTTCCACGTCCACCGGATCCGCGTCCTTGCCGTCTTCACCCTTCTGCAGAGGCCGCGCCTTCAGCTCTTCCAGCTCCAGCCGCAGCGCGGCTGTGGCCTCTCGGATCAGCGCGCCGATGTGCTTGCCGAACTCCTTGGGGTCAGTCATTGCGGAACACCTCGGCTCGTGCGGCCTCGAGGGCCCTCAACATGAAGATCTCCTGGGCCAGCGCGCGGCGTTCCTCGCTGTCGTCAGGCGGCGGATCGACCACCTCCGGATCCGGATCCGGGTCTTCCGCCGCGGTGGGCGGCAGCTTGTTGTTCCGGATTTCGGAGATGGGGAAGTCCTGCTGCTGCTTGTAGATCGTGTCGCCGCCCTCGATTGGTGGCAGGCCGAACACCTTGCGCCCCTCGTTGGTGGTCTTGATATCGCCGTCGACCAGCGTGCTTTCCACCTGCGCCTGCTTGCCGACATCCATGCGCAGGAGCGGTTCCAGGTCCAGCTCGATGCCGCGCGGGCGGCTGATGCCCAGACCCTCGTCCAGCAGGTTTTCCATCGCTTCGATGTGGGCCTGCAGAGCATCGGAGTAGTACATCTGGTTCACTTCGTCCGGCTTCGTGCCGGCGGGAACGCTGCCGATGCCCACCTTGAAGGGAGGAATGCCGAACGGCTGGCACACCTGCTCGTCCGAATACCGCATCTGCTCAACCAGCTGCGAGTCGGCAGCCTTGAAGGCAAAGGAGGTGAACTTCATGTCGGCGCCTACCACCGCGACGTTGCCGGCATTGGATCCCTTGAACTCGGTGTTCCAGTACTCCTTCACCAGCTGCGCGTCCTCATCGGACATACCCGCCGGCGCGGTCAGGATGCCGCCAGGGTTGGCGCCGTTGGAGAAGAACGTGGTCGAGTCCTTCAGAATCTTGAGGTTCTTGACCGCCGCCCAGTTCGCCGCGCACAGCGGCGGCACGCCGATCAGCTGGTGGTGGAAGCAGTTCATGCGGTCGTGGATGATCTCGCTGGCCGGGATGATCAGCTGGTCGCCGGGATACTTCTCCGGCAGCAGGTTGTTCCCGCTGCCATAGTTGACCTGGTAGAACACATCGCCGCTGTCGGACACCATCGGCTGCACCCGGTTGGGGTCCAGCACCCACAGCCTCGTGACCACGTTCCGCTCGTCGCGGCCCTTCAGGACGTAGGTGTTGCCCTGTGCAAGCTTCGACAGGATCCAGGCTTCACGGAACTGCTGGGCCGTCTGGTACGCGTTGGGCTTGCGCAGCACCGGCCAGTAGGCGGTGTTGGTGGTGTCGACCCGCCAGATGCCGTCAGCACCTTCGATCTTCAGGACAAACGGCAGCTTTCCAATGTCGCTGTTGATCCGATTCATGCAGGCGTACAGCGTCGGGTAGGTCATTACCGACTCGTGCCGCTCTTCCATGTTCCGCTGCCAGGCGCCGCTGAACGGCTCGCGCACCAGCGGCTGCCAGCCATCTCGCCCCGGACCAGCAGCTACCGGAGACAGCGATTTCAGGTAGTCGGTGCCGTACTTGCGCACGCCGGCCTCGGTGGCCAGCTCACGGGGCGAGAAACCAGTCATTCGGATGCGTCCTTGTCAGGCGCGGGCTTGCTCGCTGCGGTCTTGGTTACTTCTTTCTTGGCAGCTTTCTTCGATGCCGGCTTGCCTGCGGCCTGCGCTGCAGCCTTGGCCGCTGCAGCTGCATCACGCTTCGCCTGGGCTGCACCGCGCTTCGCCTGGGCTGCACCGCGCTTCGCCTGGGCTGCACCGCGCTTCGCTTCGAGCGCCTGACTGTCCGGCTGTGCCGGCGGCGCGGCTGGAGCCTGCGCCTGCATGTCGCGGCGCTGATAGCCACCATGGCGCTCCAGCAGCGGGGCCAAGCGCGCATCGACACTCACCACGCGATTGCGCCTGATCATTGGGATCTTCGACATTTCGATGCTCCTGGGAAAGGAGACGGGGGCCGAAGCCCCCGTCAGTACCACCCTGCGTTACGCGCCGCCGCCAGCGTCCGGAGCGACCGTATTGGTCCAGGAGACACCGGTGAGGTAGGCAACGGCCTGCGGCCGGCGCTTCTTCCAGTTGACGAAGCGTTCGGCTCGGATCGCGAGCTGGTTCGTCTGGAACATGCTCTGGATCTGCGCCATCGTGGGCGTGGCGGTCGCATCGTCGTCCATGATGATGGTGGCCTCACGGCTGACATCGATCGTGACAACGCCGTCGTCGGCCAGGTAAATCTCACTGCCGAAGGCCAGGATGAACATGCCGGACGGAACGTAGTTGGAAACAACCAGCGGAACGCCATCGATGTCGCCGCCCGTCATCGAGACATTCGGGAACTCCCGCGCCATCAGCGGGTTGCGCAGGCCGGACAGCTGCCGGGCGGTCGCACTGTCGGTGATGTATACCGCACTGGACACAGGCAGGTTGGTATCGTCGGCCGTGGCCCAGAGCGCCTGGATGTCGGCGTAGACGTCACCGGTCGCGACGATCGGCGTCACTCCGTTGGTGATCGAGGCGGGCGACAGGCCTGCACCGGTGGCCGCTGCCTTGGCGGGGTCCACGAAGTCTTCGTCCATGCGCTCGATCACCGCATCCGACAGATCGTCGCGCACCAGAATCTGGATCGACGGGTCGGCGAAGCGCGCCAGTTCTTCGGTGATCACCGAGATACCCGCGATCTTGGCCCACTTCAGCTCGGCCGCGTCATAGCCCGACTTGGTGACCGGCTTGCGGAAGCCCTCGCCGACCCACTGCGCGCGCCCCTTTGCGCTCTTGCCCGGGATGCGGACATTGAACGGAACGCGGCGCAGGCCGGGCACATTGCCCTGGCCGAGCTGGCCAATGATCGTGCGCGGGCGCAGGAAGTCAACGAACTCGCTCGACAGGTTCTGGTACTGCACCAGACTGCCGGCCCACGACGGATCGGTGGTGTTGCCTGCGGCGACCGCCGCTTTCATGATCTCGTTCAGCCGCACGTCGTCGCGGAACACGTTGTCCGAGAAGGCCTTGGCACTCGAAACGTCACCCTTGCCCGCGTACATCGCCATTGCGAAACGGGCGAAGCCGATGCCCTGCTCTTCGTTTTTGCGGCTGTGGATCAGGGCCGGGCCCTTGCCGGCGGCACGCTTCGGATCGGAGGCCGAACCCTGCTCTTGGACGATCTGCGCGGCCGGAACGGCCGACTTCGCCTGAACGGCCTGCAGGCGACTCAGGCGATCGATGTCACCGTCCAGCGCCTTGATCTGGACATCCAGCTCGTCGAACTCTTCCTGTTCAGCGGTGTTGAACGAACGGCCTTCGTCCATCGACTTCTGGGCGATCTCGCCCAGCTTTTTCTGGTGCGCTTCACGGGTCGCGCGGAGCGCTTCCAGCTGTTCTGCAATGGTTTTCATTGGGATTTTCCTTGATGGCGCAGCCGTTCGGCCCGGGTTCCACGCCGGGCAGTGCCTGCAATATTGGGAGGCGGGTTCCACCCCGCGGGGCCGTCTGGCCCGGTGCTTCAGTGCAGCAGCTTCACCGCGCCGCCGGCCGGTCGCTCGACCCGGACCGCCTGGCGCTGGATGAGGGGCACGCCGTAGTTCACCGAGCGGCGTCCGCCGGCGGTGTCCATGGCCTTGATGGTCTGGATGGTCGCCGCGGCGTTGGCCGGGATGGTGACCAGGGAGAGCTCGTAGATCTCGGTTTCGGTGAACCGGATGCCGCCGCCGTCCATGTAGCTGTACTCCAGCGCGCGGAAGCCGATCGAGACCCCGCGCACCAGCTTTTCCCTCACCGACTGCCAGGCGAGGTCGCACAGGTCCTTCAGCGCGCCGGGAGTGGTGATGTTGGCGACACTGGCCTCGAAGGGGATGCCCTTGGCTGTCGGCTTGCCGAACTTGACGATTCCGACCGGGCTATCGTGGCGGTGCTGCCACAGCAGCGGCAGCTCGGAGGCAAACTTTGCCCCCAGCGGCTCGACAATATCGCCGTAGCGATCCGCCTCCGGGGTGGTCGCCCAGCCGGTGATGATGCGTTGGTCGTCGTCGTAGGACTTGACCTCCAACACGCTGTAAGCGCGATTCTCGTTATTCATCGGTTTCCACCCAGGGTCATTAGGACGAGCTTCTTCTTGGGTTCTTCGGCGACCGGAATGCTGATACCGACGGCCATCAGCAAAGCAGTCATGTCGTCGATCTTGTCCGGAGAGCGGCGCTTATCCGGAGCAATATTCAGATTCACGTCCTGACGGGCGATCAAGTTGGCTGCGCACCAGGCGAGCACAGGATCACCGTCATGGACTAGACGCTTGCCTATATAGGCGCGCTCCAGCTCAGTCATCGCCGGGTGATATGACTTCGGTCCCTGGATGAACTCGACCAGTGGAACCTCCGCCGCCACCAACCTGCTGACCATCTCCGTAGCGTTCCACCGATCGAAGGCCAGCGACTGCAGGTTGAATTTTTCCCGCACGTCCAGAATTGCCCTTTCGATCACCGCGTAATCGGTGACCTCGCCCTCGGTCTGCTCTATGAGGCCAGCTGCTACCCAGCCGGCGTAAGGAACAGTGCCCCGCTCGGTCCGTTGCATCACAGCCGATTCCGGAACCCATCGACGGCCCCAGGTGATGATCTTGTCGTCCACCCTCCACACCAGCCGTAGCGATGTGAGATCTCGTGTGCTCGCCAGATCGAGGCCACCCCAGCAAGGTGCATCTCTCAGCGAGTCAAGGTCCACCTCTCCGGCGCACGCATTCCACTTGGGCAACAGGATGAAGCCGTTGGCCGCGGCTGCCGGCCGGTTCAGCCTCTTGATCTGGAACTCCGCGAGCTTCGAAGGCATTGCCTTCGCCTCGACGGACTCCTTGCGAATCGCCGCCAGCAAATGGGGGTTCACGTCCATCAACGGGTTGGCTTTGTGCCATGCCTTCTCGTCGAAGTCCGGGTCATCCTTGTCGACGGCGAAGAAGATCGCCAGGAAGTGATCCGCCGTCTCGCCGAACACCCCCTCGAGCAACTGGGTCGCGAACTGCCGAATCTCTGACCATGGCCCAGGGTTCGCGTATCCCTCTGTGGTCGTGAAGAGCCACAAGGGGTTACGCCTGGCGCCGGCCGCCGACTGTAGAACGTTCAGCAGGTCTGGCGTCTTATGAGCATGTATCTCATCCAGCCCGACATGGGAGGGATTCAACCCGTCCTGCGTGCTGGCCTTTGCATTGATCGGCTTGAACGTTGCTCCGGTCTCGACCCGGCTGATCGCGTTGGCCCAGCATTCGAGCCCGTAGGCATCGCGCAGGTCCGCCATCTTCTCCGCCATCCGTTTGGCGACATTGAAAATGATGCGAGCCTGGCTGCCGGTGGTCGCCGCCGAGATAACCTGCGCGCCCTCTTCGTCCTCGCAGCACTGGCAGTACAGAAGAATCGCCGCTGAGAGCGTGGACTTGGCGTTCTTGCGCGCGACGGCGAATAGCGCCGACGTGAAGCGGCGGGTGCCGTCAGCCTTTCGGAACCCGAACAACTGGACAACGAACCACACGTGAGACGGGTGCAACCGAATCTCCGGCGTGTCCCACTTGCCCTCAACGTGCGGCAGAAGCTCGATCCACCCACAAGCATGGTTCGCATGTTCCCGGGAGAACCAGAACGGCGCGCCCTTCTTCTTCGCGCGCTTCAGGTCTTCCAGAAACCGCTTAGCCGCCAGCTTGATCAGCCGCCCAAATCGGCCGGACCTATCTGAAGAAGCAGCTCGCGCATACGCGATCGCTACGTCAACGTAATCACTTGGCGGCGTGGGCTCTCGGCTTGCCGAGCGCGGTGAACGCGTTCCCGGGCTTTTCCGCGTCGCCATTCGGCCTCACTTTTCCTTGCGCTGCCGGCGTAAGGCCGAAGTCGTTCATCAAGCCCCGGAGCTGGGCGACCATGGATGCGACTGGCGCCTCCCCGGCGGCGTACAGCTGCACTGTCTTTCCGTGCAGGGCGCAGAGCTGGCCCAAGGCGGATAGTCCGGCCTCGGTCAGCAGCTTGTTTGCGTGGAGGATCGGCGCGAGCCGATCCCATTCTTTGATGGCGTGGGCATTCGGCAGCCAGTCCGGCGCCCTCGGAATGTCCGAAACCAGCGGCAGTTCAGCCACCTCGGTCGGCGCACGGTCAGGCCTGTCGGTCCCGGCAACCACCTTCAGCGCTGTGGGCTTGCGGGGGCGGGCCATGTTTGGGTCTCAAAAACTGAATTTTTCGAATTGACGGTGCAATAAAACGGCTGGGCAGACGGTGTCCGGTGACATCGCCTCAGATATTTCCCCCCTCCCCCCTGGGGTGGTGGGCTTGGCGCCGCGCGGGCGCGCGCCGAAACGCGAACGACTTACGCCGCGCGCCGCCTCAGCCCTGGTCTTCACTTCATGGCAGTCGCCGCATATGGCCTGCAAGTTGGACTCGCCGTCGTCTCCACCCTCTGCCTGCGGCACGATGTGATCAACCTCCACCGCTAGCGTCACGCGGCCATCCAGCTGGCAGGGCTGGCACCGGTACTTGTCCCGGACCATGACGGCTTCACGCTTCCGCCGCCACGGCCTCCCTCCGCGCCCACGCCCATACCTGTTCGCCTCTTGCGCTTCATGAATCGGTGCGAGGTTTGGTAGCGGTTTATGGCTGGATGGAAAGCCTGGCATCAGATGAACTCCACCTCGACCTTGCCGCGCTTTGTCCTCTCGATGACCCGCTTGCCGTGCTTGTGGAGCCGCGACGGCTTGTCGTGATGGCGAACAATGCCCTTGCGGGTGTCGGCGTAAATCACTCGATCCACCTCCCTGCCGTCGACCTTCACGCGTCGCAGCCCTCGGCCGTCGCCGGCCGTATGGATATGGTTGCCATGCCGGAGGCCGATAGGACTCACGGCCTCACCTCGGCACGGTCTGCGGCGATGACTGTCTGACAGGCCCTGAGCTGGTCGTCGGCGTCGCGTCCGATTCGAACAACTCGGCCCGCAAACTCTTCTCGGCGCTGGGTTGCCGCATCACGTTCGAGGGCGCCGGCTGCGGTCTGGGACAGGAGGTCGGTGTGGCACGCGGCGAGGTCGTTGCGCAGGCGGAGAGCGCCAGAGCGCAGGTCAGCCACAACAGCATCAACGACGGCCGGGGCCGCAGCGCGGTCTTCTTCATGCTTCGCTCCGATGGTGGCCATGGTGTCGGCCTGGGTGTGCTCGGTCACGCGGACCTTGTTGACCTGCTCCACCACGGCGGCGCTGGCGCCTACCTGCTGTCGGGCTTCTGCGCCCTCGGCGCGGTCGCCGCGCCAGGACCAGCCCGCCCAGAAGGACAAGGCCATCGCCACTGTGGCGAGCAGGGTATAGAGACGGATCATCAGGGCATCTCCGGCGGGATCACCGCGCCTACCCGGCGCATGGCCGACTCCAACGACATAACCCGCAGCCTCAGTCGGTGAGCCTCTTCCTGCGCGGTCATGCGAAGCTTGATTTCCTCGGCCAGCTGCAGCGTGGTCGCCGCCTGTGATTCCTCCAGCGACTTCACGCGCTGCACCAAGCCGTTCAACAGGTCGACGTTGGCGTCCGTCTCGGTCCGTTCTTTGCGGCGGGAGAGCAGCGCCCCCCAAGTTTCCCTTGCCACCCAGAACGCGGCGAGGCCGCCGGCCATCCACCACGGGACGGTTTCCTCGGTCATGACACGACCACGCCACCGGCTTTGCGGTAGGCCGCCAGCAGGTCATCCAGCTTTCGCTCGTGCTGCCCGTACCCGGCGCCCGGCAGGCTCGCCCAGATGTTGCGGACGAAGCCGATCGCCTTGACGACATGGCCAGCCTTGATCAGGTCCAGCGCCCGCCGCTCCCTGATCTGCTGGATAGCGATCAGATCCTGGCTGAGCGGAGAAAAGTCCTTCAACCCCAGCAGCCGACGGTACGCGTCGTAGTACCGCGACAACAGCTGGTAGCGACCAGCCGCCGTGGACTTGATGCCCAGCCTGGGCAGCGACACCAGCTCGCGCGGGTGGTCGGCATAGCCGGTGAACAGCCTGCCTCCCACGATCACGTCATAGCCGTGATCCTTGGTGGGC
This sequence comes from Stenotrophomonas sp. RIT-551, assembly GCF_026241915.1. Lineage (NCBI taxonomy): Bacteria > Pseudomonadati > Pseudomonadota > Gammaproteobacteria > Lysobacterales > Lysobacteraceae > Stenotrophomonas > Stenotrophomonas sp. RIT-551. Next base: position 272,797 of record NZ_JAPJIU010000003.1, read on the forward strand.
TGCTTGCCGTTGTCGGTGCCCTCGGACCAGGCCAGCATGTCCAGGAACGCCACGACGTTCACGCCGCCTGCTTGTTGGGGAGTGATGCGAGCCATGGGCTTTCTCTGTCAGGGCGCCCGCCCCGCCGCCGGCTGGGCGCAAGGGTTGATCCGGTCTGGGAAGCGGGCAAAGAAAAAGCCCCCGGTGGGAACCGGAGGCTTCTATGTCATCGTGACAGAATTAAAGCGCCCTCAGTCGGACCTGTCAAGCTTTCTCGAAGAAGGCGGCAGCCTGATCGATGAGGCCGCTGTAGTAGTCTCTCGCCATCTGCAGAGCCTCCGCCATTGTGACATTTTCTAGGGAAATACCCATGTGTAAAGTCGGGACATTTTTTACAACGCCGCGATTTGTAACAGGAACCAATTCGACGTGGGGCGGAATTATCTCTACTTGGGCATTCTCACTCCCGCTCATAGTGACTCTACCGTCCGAAACGTGGAGGCTGTGAATCACAACGGGCTTGCTTTTATCAACAGGATTGATTGCCATCCCACCGGGAATTGTGTTCGTTATTTCCGTGATCCCATGTTCAGCGGAATCGCGGGCCATCCGCAAGTAGGCCAGCAGCTGGTCCTCCCTACGAGCCCTTTGGTACTTCCCCGAGAATCCGCCCCACTTTGCGCTGTTACCGAATGCTCCTTCTACTCTGTTCCATACCCTCTCAAGGTGAACCAGAGACATCTCCCAATCCATCTTAAAAGATGCAATATCTTTCGGCGCTTTTAGTGACTGGATGAAGCTATCGACCATCCCCAAGGATTCGCGAGCCCGCACGAGTTTTGACATAAGATCCACCGCACATTTTGGGCATCTTATGCGGCTTTAGCGATCCCCCACAAGCACCCTTTAACCTGGGCCACACCACAAGACAGCTCGGCGAAGTAGCGCTGCTTGCTAAGCGTCGCGTCCGGATTGCTGGTCGCTTTCCGGTAAAGATCCTCCGCTATCGCGAGACGCTCTACCCCTCGGCGCCCGCTGCCGCAGTAATAGCCGCGAAGCACACATGCTCGCTGGATATCAAAGCGGGCGATGTCAGTCACGATGTCTTCGATCCTCTCAGCCGAGGGACTGGTCAGAGAAGGCTTGAATCCTTGTGCTCGGGCCGGCATGTCCCCCTTGTGCTCGATCAGCAACTGAAGCACGTTCTTCGACTGGTGACCCAAGTATTCACCATCCCTATGCAGCGCATATTCCCTGCCCCAGTGCTCGAGCTCCGCGCGGACGTAGGCCCCGAACGTATCAACCTGCATTGCCCTGCTCCTGTCGCTGTGGGGCTGCCACTTCCGGCCCGCCCGTAATCCGCACCACTACCTGCCCGCCCTTCCTGCGCTCTTCGTGCACCATGTGGCGCGTGATGAACACCTTGTCGTCGATCCCCAGGACCTGAGCGATACCGTCCCGGTAGGGCTTGAATCGCCTCAACATGTTGTCGTCATCGGGCAGTGCCTTGTGGGGCTGTTGATAAAAGTCCAGCCACAGGAAAAGCCTGCCCGGGGGCAGCGAAACTCCCTTCCAACCTGCCTTGAGGGCCAGCAGCGCGCCGGTTTGCCGGGCCATGGCAGTCGCAGCGGCCTTCTTGCTCCAGTGGAGCCGCACGTTCGGCGACAGGTCCTTGCTCGGCCAGGGCAGCACCAGCTCCAGCGCGCGCTCAGCCACCCGACACCTCCGGCCGTGCGGCGCTGACAGCCTTCTCCAGCGCCTCAGCAGAGGCGATCAGAGTTTTGCGCTCCAGCGGGCGAGCCGACCGCGACGCTCTCTCACGCAAGCCAGTGGCGACCCGCAGCATGGCGCGCTCCGGCACGTGGCCCTCGGGCGGCGTGAGGGCGGCGATGATGGCGCGCAGTGGCACACATCCGTCTCCCCCACCGCTTCGGAACCATGCAGCGGATTCAGCATCACCGGCTGATTCAAGCTCCACCACCAGCAGCTCCCGCGCCCTCTTCTCGATGTCATTCATGCCGCGCACTCCATCTGCTCCCAGTGCGCCGTCAGGCGCTGCACCCGGCCGCCCCGCGCCAGGAACTGCTCCACGGTCTCGACCGGTGAAGGCCACCTCGGAGGCGAGTTCTTCGAAGGGCTGGGCTCTTGGTCTCGGACACCGATCGACCTGATCACCCGCTGCAACGGGAGCCGCCGGGCATTTCGCACCCGCTTGCGCTCCTTCAGCTCGGCCTCTGTCAACTTCCGACGCACCTTGAGTGGCACGCCGCTGGCCTGGAAGGTCGCCTGCTTCCCGCGCCCAACCTTGAGCAGGAACCCACAGCGAACCAGCCATGGCAGCGTGTCGCGGATGTTCTTGCGCTCCTTGGCTTTGCCGACTTCGGCCGCACCCATGCGCTCGTACAGCGCCTGCATGCCCAATGCCACACCTGGGCACGAGGCGAAAACTGCCCGCAGGTCCTTGGATCGCTGCCCATACTGATCATTCATGCTGATTCCCTCAGTTGGTTGACCACCGTCTGCTGCTCGATCAGCTCGTCGTCGGTCCCGTAGGTCTCGTGGAAGGTCCGCGAGCCATCCATCAGGCTCGGGCCGTAGATGTCGCGCATCTCGCCGAACGTCTTGCCCTGCATCGGGTGACGGCGGTGGTGCCACACGCACAGGGCGTAACCGAAGGCATGCCCGCGGCGCTTGTTCCCGCTCTTGGTGTGGTTGTAGTCGCAGCCGTAGACCGCCTGGTGGGGCGCGAGCAGGCCTTGGGCGGCCAGCGAGAGGCACGCCATGCAAGGGCCGACCTTGGCCGCCTCGATCCGGGCGCCCTCGGCTTTCGTCGGCGGTGGAGCGCTGGACCACATCAGCGCTGGCCTCCCCGGCGCTTCTCGTCACGGTCGGCGGCACGCCAGCCGTGCTGCCAGGCCAGCGCCTTCTCCCCCAGCGGCTGCACCTTGCGCGGCTCCAGCTCGTCCTGGGTGTCCACCCACACCATGTGCGGGTTGGTGCTCAGCCCGTCACCGTTCAATCGGGCCGAGTACCCGGCGTTGATCTGTGCGGCGTACTTGCTGCGGGTGCTGAAAGCGGTGAAGTCCATCACGCCCTCGCCAGTTCGTGGTCGCGCGGGACCGTGAACCCTGCAGCGCGCGCATGCCCGCCGCCGCCGTACAACTTGGCGACCTCGCTCACGTCCACGCCCTGATCGGTCGAGCGCAGGCTGAAGACCCGGCCGCCGTCCTTGTCGTAGTAGCAGGCCGCGAACGGCTGGCCCTTCGCCATCAGGTGCCCGGCGTCGCTGGCAAGGGTGTACGGCAGGCTCGCCACCGGCACGTCGTAGTGCCCGATCACCATCTGGCGCTTCGCCACCTTCACCAACTCGGCCACGTCCTTGTGGTGCTTGCGCTCGATCGCCACGCCCTGGGCGCGCAGCGTCTCCATCGGCGTCTCCATCAGCAGGTCCCACACGTCGAACTCGTAGGGGTAGCTGAAGACCGCCGCCTGGATCTCGCGAGTGCCCGGCAGCGCGAAGCGCCACAGGTCCCGGTCCTCCACGTGGTCGATCAGCTCGGGCCTCGATACACCAGGGTGGAAGAAGTCCCACGCGATGCCCGCGCCGCTGCGGTCCATGTCGAAGAGGGCGCACACGATTCCATCGTGAACCGTGGCCGTGTCCTCGTAGTGCAACCAAGCCTCGCGCGCTTCCGGCAGATTGTCGAGTCGGACAATCCGCACAGCCTTCAATCCAACCTGCCCGATGGTGCCAACTTTGATCTCACCGGAGCGCAGTTCGGCCTCGGCGCTCTTGTGGTGGTCGAGCACGAGGATCGATCGCGCGACCTGAGCCATGCCGACAAGCAGCGCACGCGGGTAGCTGAAATCGACCAGGATCACATCGCGGCCGGCCACGTCCGGTGGGGCCTCGCCGTGCACACCCGGGTAGAACTCGGCGTCCATCGCTTGGCGCACGGCCCACGCCGCGGTGAAGCCGTCTGCGCAGTTGGCGTGGTAGATGACCAGTGGCTTCATCGGGCTGTTGCTCCTTTGGATTTGCGGGTGCGGCGGCGGGCCGCTCGTTGTGCGTTGCGGGCGGTGGCTTCAAGCCGTTCCGCCTCCGCGATGTAGTGGTCGTGCCGGTCCTGCCTCACTGAGGCGCTGAACTGGTACTGCTTCAGCGCTTCATCGGCCGACTCGCGGTAGAGCCTGGCCAGCTTCTTCCCGGCCAGGCGCGGGTCGTGATCGAAGATGTCGAGCTGGTTGTTGTCCGAGCGCATCAGGCGGCCAGCTCCCGTGCCAGTTCCTCCAGACGCGCCAGGATCTTCGCGTTCGCGCCCGGGGAGGCCTCGACCTTCCCAGCCAACAGGGCCACCGGGTTGAACGCAGGTGTCGCCGCGGTCAGCTGCAGGTGGTCCCTCACCTGGTCGTGCGCCAGCAGCCCCTTGCTCACCGCATCCGTGAGAGCCGCGTTGCGGCTGGTGAGGTCGAAGCCCAGCGACGGGGTGTAGCTGGCCGGCAGGCGTGCAGCGCGCGCATCCTTCAGCAGACGGCCGTAGGTCTCAAGAAACGCGGGCCGGGCGGCGATCTTGTCGCCGGCCTGCACCAACGGCAGCGCGGTGTTCCATGCTTGCTGGGTGAGCGTGGTCCACACCACCGTATTGCGCTCGTCGGCCGCCTGGATGGCCACCGCCCATGCTTCGTTCGGGGCCGGGTGGCCGTCGTCGATGCGCTCCAACACTGCAGCGAGGGACAGGCGCCCCTTCAGCTCCCGGCGGCACCCGGCCAGCGCGCGCTCCAGCACCGCCATCGAGTAGCAGGACAGGTCTTGCACCATGTAGGCCGCTGCGGTCGGGCGCAGCTGGTCACCAATCACCTCGGCCGTGGCCATCAGGCCCTTGACCAGGTCTTCCTGCTCGCGGTCAGACAGCATTAGTCGGCATCCGGCTGCGCAGAAGCTCGATCGCTTCATCGGCGGCGCTCAGGTTCGATTGGGTCTGGTCCGTTTGCTGGGCGCTGGTCGTCGTGACCTGCCGGCCAGTGGCCCACTGCGTCCGGTATGCCTCGGCCCCGGCCAGCAGGACGCCCAGATCGTGCATCCGCTTCACGGCGTACTGCTCGTTGACGCTCAGGAACCAGCCGGCCACGTGCGGCGCCTCTTCCCGACCCAGCCGCTTCACCAGGTCCCGCACGTTGGTGTTCACCTTGGCGTTGCGCACCGGGTCCACGCCGTGCCGCAGACGGTAGGCCGAGCGGTAGGCAGCCCACGTCTGCTTGCAGGCTTCCTGCATCTGCGCTTCGAGGGCCGCCTTCGACAGCGGCGCGGCCAGCGCCGGAACTTGCGGTTCTTCTGACGGTTCAATGGGGGTTATATGACGGTTAGGCGGCACGGGGCGCACCTCCAGACCTGCGCCCCCTGCCTCACCCCCTGCACCGGGCGCAGCCCCGGGTGCATCGGGCGCACCCCCTGCATCTGCTGCACCCCCTGCGCCCGGTGCAGCCCCCGATTTCTTGGCCTTGCGCTTCGCCTTCGTGCCAGCCGCCGACACGTCGAACTTGCTCGGCGTCACCGAATACACGTTGCTGCTGTTAAAGCGCCGCTCACGGCTCAGCAGGCCGACCGCTTCGAGATGATCCATGGCGGTGCGCACTGCGCGCTCGGACATGCAGCAGCGCTTGGCGATCGTGCCGATGGCCGGCCAGCACACGCCGTCGTCGTTGGCCTGATCGGCCAGGGAGATGAGGACAGCCTTCTGCGTGACGCTCAGGCACTGCAGCGGCCAGCACTGGCTCATGATGATCGTAGACATGGTTCAGACCGCCAGGGTGTAGTTGTCGCCCTGGGCCACTGGCCACCAGGTGCAGACGGTGATGTTGCTGATGGGGCAAAGCGCCTTGGCGCCCCGGTGAGCGCGGCCTTCTTTCGCCAGGTCCGGAAGGCGACGGGCGACCATGTATCGATCCATGCCGGTGGCGTGCGCCAGCTGCATGCTGGTCATGCCCGGGTAGCGCTTCACTGCGGCCTCGGTGCGATCTTTCTGCGCGGCATGGCGCCCGCTCCGGACAAGAAGCGCAGCGGCCTCATGGCTGCCGCTGATATCGGTTGAACGGGCCAGATGGCTCATCGGGTCACCCTCCCCTTTGCAGCAGCCCGCGCCACGTTGCGCTCCAAGCGGTGCGCCATCGTCCGCAGCGCGCGGGCTTCGCTGACCATCAACTCGGCCTCGTCGCTGTCGATGCAGCGGTCCTGCATTGCCTCAACCGCCGTGCCGGTCAGGCGGCCAACACGGGTGGTGATGTCCAGCAGCTTCAGCTGCAGTGCGCCGATCTCGTCGGACCAGCCGCCCTCCGGCGGAGGCGGCACCACGTCCACGGCCATGCCGAAGCGGCCGGCCAGCGCCTGCATCCACTCCAGGGCGTACTCGCTGCCGCCGGCCTTCTCCTGCATCCACTCGGTCAGCAGCTCGGCGATCTCGATCGACACCGACTCACCCTCGAGGCCGCGCAGCTTTGCGCGCAGCGTCTCCGGGTGCATGGTCTTGCCGCGGCGATCGGCCAGGAACGCGGCCGCGTCAGCCACGCCGCCGGGCGTACGACGCACGGAGTTGTAGAGGACATCGATCCAGTTGAGGGCGGAGGTACGGCAGGTCATGGGTTCACCTTGGGTGGACGGGTGTTTCAAGGTTTCGGGCCGGGCCCGGGTGGCGCAGGATTCGCGCCATGGACAACAACTACTCAGGGAAGGAAGGCGTCGCCCGCCTTGCGTTACGCTGGAAGTGCGAACAACTCAGCCCGCAAGGAGGGCGACATGGACGAAGCAAGGTACGAAGTGGCTATGACGGCGGTTCTTTCGTTGGCGATGGCGCTGGATCACCGAAAAGTCCTGGACGTGGAGGACTACGTGACCAGGCTTTCGCTCAACTCCCTGCTTTCAAAGGCCAACGGAAACGACGAACAATCAGCGCTACTCGACGCGCACATCGCGCGGCTACGCGAAACCTTCGCGGAGCGCGGCGAGACTCACTAGCCGCGTGGTATCGCTGCCACGCCGTAATTTCTTCAGCGGTGATCGCACCGGCCCACCAATCCAGTGAATCCCTCACCTGTTCTTCAGTGAGGGTCCACTGGATGCCTGCATCCGTCGTTGCGGAAGGAAACGCTTTGGCAGGCCGAATACCCGCGCTCTTCGGCGGCTCCTTGGCCAGCAGCGACGAGATCCGCGGAAAGCGAGCGCGCATGTCAGGCAGCCTCGCTCTTGATCAGGTCAGGCCGCAGCTGGCCCGCCGCAGCAATGCCAGCCTGAAAGATCAGTGCGATATGCTCACCGCTCAGGTCGCGCTTGACTGCGTATTCACGAATGCGCGACAGGTGATGCTCCCGGGCCTGCTCGGGGGTCAACTCAGACATTGGGGTTCTCCATGGACATGGAACGAATCGAAACGCGAGGGGAAGACGGACGCGTGGTATCGGTCATCAAGCACCGAACCCGCATCGAAACCTCAGGGCTCAGCGGCCGAAGCTGGGTCGAAGGCCTTGCCCGGTACACGCTGGCGGACGGCAGTGCGGTCAATGCGGTTGAAGACGGCTTTGAGGTCGTTTCAACCTGCGAGCGGCTTGTGCGCGTGTAAGCCATCAGGCAGCCTCCACGTTGATGATTCGGTCAGCGTCCGGGTCGCTCGGCGCGGCCTCGGCGGCCGGCTGCGTCTCCTGCACGCCCAGCAGCCTCATCACCTGCGGCAGCGCCGGGACGCTCTGCTCTTCCGGCCAGGCCTGTACCTGCTCAACAGGCAACCTCAGCAGCTTCGCCAGCGGCGCGTCGGTCTTGAAACCGAACTTCGCCCGCAGCGCGCGCTTGCTCATGCGGCTATCGACCTCCGCGCCGATCACGGCCCGGTGGCTCCCGTAGTGCTCGGGCTTCATCGCCGCCAGCTTGAAAGCTGCTTCAGCGCGCGGTGACCTGGTACGTCCAGCCAGGATTTCGCGAACAGCATTGGGCGTAACGCCCATTCCGACAGCCAACTGATCAACAGTCGCGCCGGCGCTCAACAACCCTTCGATGTGGGATTTCCAGTCCATGGACATGCAAACTACAGAATCCTGTAATACCAGTCAACAGCATTCTGTTACAGAGTTCTGTGACCATTGTTCGATGGAAACCATCGGCACCCGGCTCCGCAAAGAGCGGACCCTGCAGAACATCAGCCGCACCGCGCTCGCGCAGACGACCGGGGTCGGCTACAGCACCCTGGCCGAGCTGGAACGGGGAGGCATGCAGACCAGCACCAAGCTGCGGGTAATCGCAGATGCCTTGGGCGTATCGCTGCGCTGGCTTGAAACCGGCAAGGGCCCCAAGGAGGAAGTCGGGGCGCCGGCCCCTTCCGCGAGGGTCGCGGCGTCTGAGACCACGCCGGACTATGTTCACGTCCAGCAACTGGACGGAGAAGCAGGCATGGGGGAAGGACGAGTCAACGAGGATTACCCGGAGGTGGTACGGGCCATGGACTTCGAGCCTGGCTATATCCGGTCAGTCGTCGGCTTCGTGCCGCCCCCGGGGCGCCTGGTGCTGGTTACCGGTCGGGGCGACTCGATGATCCCGGTGATTCAGCCGGGCGAGGCCCTGATCGTCGACACGGGCGTGACCGCCTTCGACGGCGATGGCATCTACCTGATCAATACGGGAAATGGCCAGCAGATCAAGGCGCTGCAGGACCGCGGCGATGCGGTGTACGTCGTGAGTGCAAATGCCGCCCTCTACCCAGCGTTCCCGTTACCCGCGACGACGGTCGTCGGCGGAAAAGTCTACCTTCGCAACCGGATAGAAAGGCTCAACTAGGATGAAAAATCGTGTACTGATAGGGATGCTGGTATGCGGGTTGGCCGCGTCAGGCGTTAGCTCCGCGGAGCCGAAAACTAGGCCGGCTACGGCTAAGGAGATAGCCCTCATCCGCTCAAGCTTTGACAACAAGCTCAAGGATGCTGATTCCGCCAAGTTCAAGGACGTGCTCGTCTACGTGAAGCCTGGCCCCGAGCCTGTCCACTCCCTTTGCGGACAGGTGAACTCTAAGAACAGCTATGGCGCATACGCCGGCTACAGTCCTTTCTTCGGAGTTCTGGTTCCGATGAAGCCAGAGTCCGAGACGATCGTGCTGATCATGTCGATGGACGAGGTCGCCGCCGCAATGTGTGAGAAGGAACGGACGGGTACTGCCCTCTCGTAAGCCGCGCGACGCTCAATACACCGCCGCCTGCGAATGGCGGCGGTGCACGAATGCCTTACTCGATGCCGCCGGCGTTAGCACTTTCTTTGGGCGCCAAGAACTTGAAAAGGCTGGCGTCAGCGAACAGCTCGCCCAGAACCGACGACACCCCATTGTTGAGATCTTCCTGGTTCTTGCCAGCGGCGGGCACAAACAGAACGCGGCGTTCCTTGTCGCTGATGTACATTTTTTCGTAGCTGTCGCCAGGCTTGGCCGCAACAGCTTTCATGGCCGCGTTGACGGCGACGCCGCCGCTCCAGAAACCGATAGAGGTCGAGTACTCCAGCGCGCGGATCTCGATCGACAGCCTGGTCGCGGACTCCGAGTAGGGCACGACCTTGAACCCGCGGCTGGTCAGCCCCTCGGCTACCTGCTCTTCAAACACCTTGGCGATGTCCTGCGTTGTGGTGATCTCGGCCGCTTTGCCGTGGAAGTTGCCGCGATGGCCGAGGGATTTGGTGGGCCGCTCGTCAACCACCCGTAGCCCAACCGGTGCGCCCTGCCCTTCCTGGCTCTTTGCCACAACCACTGTCGGAGCAAAGCTGGCCTGCTGCCTGGTGTACGAGCATGCGGACAGCGCCAGCACGGTGGCAACTGCGATCAGAACCTTCTTCATCCCTCTCCCCTGTATCCATTCGTATGCATCGCGCGGCGCCGCGGCGCCCGCCGTAAGGGGGAATGGTGACATCCGCCCATCTCGCGATCCAGTAGCCCCGTCGAATTGCAACTGCAAAAAGCTACAGAATCCTGTTGCACGGCCTTACAGGATTCTGTAGTCTGACCCGGTCGCCCCAGTAACAGCCCATCCGGGCCGGGGCACGGAGACTTCCATGGCCTGCTTCATCGTCAGCGCGCGCGCCCACCCAGTCGTGGAAGCCCGCACCAGTACCGCCACCGTCGTCATCAAAGCCGGTGACGTCATCGTCAGCCTCTCGCCCGATGAGGCTACCCAGCTCTGCAAAGACCTGGCACACGCCGCCATGGCCCTGAGCCGCACCGCCCGCGCGCGACGCGGAATGGTCCCAGCCGGCGGCATCGAGATCGCCCGCGGCAACACCGACTTGGTCGAGGTGCAGGCATGAATGCCTCCCCTGCGGTCCAGCAACTGCGCAGCAACCTCGCATGGTGGATTCGTCTGGAGCACGGCGCATTGCGCCGGGCGCGCCACTTCGAACGCCGCGCGAACAACCAAGCAAATCCGAACCGCGCCGCCTCGGCGCGGGTGGCAGCCGGCTACCAGAGCGATGCGGCGAAGGATCGGCGCCGCATCGAAGAGCTGCGCACCATGCTGGCTCGACTCGAAGGCGGTGCCGCATGAGCGCCGTCATCCTCCAGTTCCCCACCAACACCGCCCAGCGCGCCAACGGCGCCGGCCTGGCCGTGGCGATAGCTGCCAAGCGCATGGGCTACCGCCCGCACCACATCGCCCGTGCCGCTGCCCTCGCCCGCCGCGAGGTGCTGGACGGCCACAAGAGCGCTGCCCGTGCCGTCGCCGACATGAAGCGCGACCTGGCGCACGGCGCCCGCAGCCATTCCCCGGGGGCCGCATGAGCGGGATCGACTTCGCCTTCGGCCTGATCGTCGGCTTCGCCGCCGGCTCCCTGCTGGCGACCGCTTGGCTGCAGCGGCGCCAGGAAGAGCACTTCGCCGCCCTGATGGAGCAGATCCGATGCGCGGGCTGATCCGCCAATGGCGTGCCGGCGGCCTGGTGCTGCTGGGTGCCCTACTGCTGGCTGTCGCCTTCGCCATGGCCTGGCACGGCATGCAGGACACCGGCGTCTACCTGCTCATGGGCGCCCTGCTCTGCGCAACCCAGGTGCCCGACGCGTGGAGGCGCGGCCGCGATGGCTGATCCACTCAACGTCGCCTCCTGCCTGCGTGCCATGCGCCGCGCAGGCGCCGCCGGCGAGCCGGTGCCGGCAGACATGGTTGCCATGTGGGCAAAGGTCTGCATTGAGGCGCTGTACGGGCAGCAGAAGCCAGTGCGCTACGAATGCCGGCGGCGCGGCAGCAACGATCCATGGGAAGAGGCCGAGCCGGGCGACGTGACGCACCCGCGCCGCCGCAACTTGGTGATCCGTGCGCTCTACCTGCACCCGCCGGTGGCCAAGCAACAGCACCGGTGGCCGGCCGGTAGCGGCGGCCAAGGCCACTGCCTGGACTGCGGCGAAGTCGAGTGGCTGGCCGGACCCGACTGCAAGCCCTTCGCCCCGCTCCGCGACCACCGATCCGACATGCCTTTCCGGATCACTTGGCTGATCGAGCCGCTCGAAAAGCTCCACTACCTCGCCAAGCACCTCGGCCCGACCGACCGCGCCAAGTGGCGCAACGAAACCACATACCTCATCGACCGCATCAACGATCACGAGAAGGGAAGCCAGACATGACGACTGACAAGCACAACGCGCCATCGGTGGCGCACAGCCCCTGCAATTCCAGAGATAACGCGACAGCTGTGGCGCGTTATGACCTCAGCACCAGTGAGGGCGGTCGCCGCTACATCGCCGAGTTCTTCGCCACTGAGCTGGGCCGGCACGACTTCACCGACTACATCGGCACGCGCCTGGCTGCGGACTTCGCCTGCGCGCTGGCCCAGCACCTGGCCGCAACTGGCAAGCAGCAGGTTGGCGAGGTGCAGGGGGATGCCCGGGCCGCGCTGGAAGCCTCCATGCCGTATCTGGAAACGCTGCACAGCATTGTGGGCGGCGAAGCCCGCACGAGTGTGTGGCGCTGCATTGAGCGTGGCCGTCTCGCCCTCGCCGCCCGCCAGCCGGGGGCGCAGGTGCCGGTGGCAACCGTCCATGTAACCCACGGTGGGTTTGGCATGGAGTTGGCGACACACGTCGCCTATGCGCTCCCCGTAGGCACGCATTCTCTCTACGGCGCCCCGCCCACGCAGGGCATCGACCTGGGGCAGCAACGGCCGCTGATCGCCCGCGCCCTCGCGGAATGGCACGAGGACGACGGCAACGTGATGTGGTGGGCCTGGTGTGGGCGAGGCTGGGCAGGTGAAGCTGCGTGGTGCGGCACGCCGAACGATAGCGACTGGCCCGGCTACCACACGCACTGGACCCAGCACCCGGACCAGCCGGCCCTTATCGACCAGCGCGACGCAGCGCCGGGGGTGGGCAATGGCTAAGCTTCCACCGCTCGGCTACCGATCCTCACGCGATGCCTCTAGGCGCCAGAAGTCAATCTATGTGGCGCCGGTAGCGACCGCTCAACCACATTTTCGAAGATTCCGTTTGTGCCAGTCCAAGCGCGGCGTTCCTGGCTTCATCCTCGGTTTCTCCGCAGGCCTCCACGCGCTGCAAAGGCTCCATGGATTTGTAAGGGCGCAAAAAGCCTACCGCCTTGAATGGGCCGTTTCCGGAAGTCTCAATGTCCACTCTAAAGTGGCCTACGTCGTGCATCGTCATTTCATTGCCTCGTGTGTTGTCCAACGCGACACGATGTATCGCATATCGCTCCCCCTATTCAAGCTGGTGGAGGAATTGCGATGAGAGCCATAAATCCTAGCCAAGCCGAAGTCGTGGGGGTAAACCCGTACTACCACGGCCCGATCTGGAATGCGTTCGGGCTTGGCCGCGCCGCCTACCTGGTGGTGCCGCGCCGCACGCTGCAGTCCATGCCGCTCGACTGGCAAGAGAAGTTCGTCGCGCTGATGGATGAGGCACAGGCGGCGCTGCCGGCTGCGGCGTTCCCCGAGTACAGCGTGCAGCGCAAGGAGGCCGGCCGGTTCGTCGCCGACCCGCTGCGCGACTACCGCCATACCGGGCCGATCAAGGCCGTCACCACTCTGGCAACCGTCAAGCCGCCGCGTGACCTGCGCACCAGGCTGCGCCCCGATACCGAACACAAGGACTGCTCCCATGGCTGATGGCTCCCGCTCCTTCAGCTTCCCCGTGCCGCAGCAGTCTGCACTGGTGAAGGCCGTGGACTTCTTCTGCGGTGGCGGCGGCGCAACCGACGGGGCCGAGCAGGCCGGCTGTGAGGTGGTGGCCGCAGCGAATCACTCGCCGACCGCCATCGCTATTCACGCCGCCAACCACCCAAAGACCAAGCATTTCTGCCAAGACCTCCAGCAGATGGATTTCTCGCTGCTGCCACACTTCGACCTGCTTCTGGCCTCGCCCGCGTGCCAAGGGCACACCCACGCCCGCGGCAAGGAACGGCCGCACCACGACGCCACCAGGTCCACCGCATGGGCAGTGATCGCCGCCATGGAGCGCTGGCTCCCGGAGGCCGCCGTGATCGAGAACGTGCCAGAGTTCCTGAAATGGAAGCTGTTCCCCGCCTGGTGCGCTGCACTGGTGGCTCTTGGCTACGCAGTCAGTCCGCACCTACTGGATGCGGCTGACTTCGGCGTACCGCAACACCGGAAGCGGGTGTTTGTCATCCTGACGAAGAGCAAGCACCCCCTGGAGCTACGCTTTCCGCGCCGTGACCTCGTGCCCGCAAGTTCTTTCATCGACTTCAACGCCGGGAAATGGTCGCTCATCGAGCAGCCGGGCCGCTCGGCAGCCACCTTGGCCCGCATCAAGGCCGGGCGCGCGGCGTTCGGCGATCAGTTCATTGCCCCCTACTTCGGCAATGGCTCTGGCCTGACCGGCCGTAGCCTTTCGCGCCCGATTGGCACGATCACCACTCGCGACCGATGGGCGGTGATCGATGGAAGCCGCATGCGAATGGTCATGGTGGAGGAAGCCAGGGCTGCCATGAGCTTCCGGCCCAGCTACAAGCTGCCGAACAACAAGCGCGATGCCATGCACATGCTGGGGAACGCGGTCTGCCCGACCGTTGAACGAGAAGTCATCCTCGCGCTGAAGGCGGCCGCATGAACATGGTCGACCAGGCCAAGCACACAGCGCGCGTGCTCATCGGTGAGGCGCGTGCCCGGCGGCTGGCGGGCAACGGCTTCTGGTGCATGTTCCGCATGGCCCAGTCAGCTCGCCGCCGCGCCTCCACGCTACCCCGCCCGGCGTCGCCGGCACTTCCCATCAAACCGGAGCTGTTCGCTTGAGCCAGACCAAACTCCAATCGTTCCTCGAGGCGAACGTCAGCACGGCGATCGGCTTCGGGATCTCCTGGGCGGTCACGCCGTTCGTGATGGGTGCCTTCGGCTACTCGGTCGGCGCCGGCACGGCCTTCGGCATCACCGTCGTCTACACCGTGATCTCGATAGTGCGCGGCTATCTGGTGCGCCGCTTCTTCAACCGCATGGTGGTGCGCCGGTGATCCACGTCGGAGACTGCCTCGAAGTGATGCGCGGCATGGCCGACGCCTCGGTAGACGCGATCGTGACCGACCCTCCCTACGGCCTGTCCTTCATGGGAAAGCGCTGGGACTACGATGTGCCGAGCACTGAGATTTGGGCTGAGTGCCTTCGAATTCTCAAGCCCGGCGGCTACCTGCTCGCATTTGCTGGCACCCGCACCCAGCACCGCATGGCCGTGCGCATCGAAGATGCCGGCTTCGAGATCCGCGACATGATCGCGTGGGTCTATGGCAGCGGATTCCCGAAGTCCCACAACGGACCATGGGGCGGCACGGCGCTGAAGCCTGCGCTCGAGCCGATCACAGTTGCCCGGAAGCCGTTGCACGGAACCGTGGTCGCCAACTGGCGCGAGCACGGAACCGGCGCGCTGAACATCGATGCATGCAGGATTGCGACTTCCGAGTCCACCGTGCGCGCTCGTACCGAGCACGACCTGGGACGGTTGAATGACGATGGGTGGACACCCACGCCCGGATTGAACGGATCCGATGCTGGCCGCTGGCCGGCCAACCTGATCCACGACGGCAGCGACGAAGTCCTTGCAGCATTCCCGGTAGCCCCTGGCCAACAGGGCGACCTTCGCGGCCACAGTCGCGATCGCGTGTCGCTCGGCATCTACGGCGACATGGGGGCCGCGCGCGACGCAATCGCTGGGGCCGACGGCGGCAGCGCCGCTCGCTTTTTCTACTGTGCCAAGGCCACCAACGCAGACCGCGATGCCGGCCTGGAAGGCTTCAACAAGTCAGCGGCCGGCATGGCGTCAAACACCAGCGGCCAACACCTGACTCGGCGCGATGAGGGCTATCAGGTTGCGAGCCGCGCCAACCACCATCCCACCGTGAAGCCGACCGACCTCATGCGCTACCTGTGCCGCTTGGTCACTCCGCGCGGGGGGCTGGTGCTGGATCCGTTCGCCGGCAGCGGCAGTACCGGTCGGGCCGCACTCATGGAGGGCTTCCAGTTCATCGGTATCGAGCTTGATCCCGAATACGCCGCGATCGCCGAGGCACGCATCCGCGCGGTGCAGCCCGGCCTAGCACTAGGAGACGCAGCATGACCCAGCGACACATCAGCCACCCCGAGCCGCTGCCGGACTGCGCCGCCGGTCACAGCGCGCGCCACATCAACTTGGAGCATGACGATGACCACGAATGAGCTTTGCCTGTCTCGAAAGGAGATGCGCGAGCTGTGTGGCACCCCGCTTAAGGACCGCCAGTTTGCCTTCTTGCGGGCTAACGGCATCCGGCACTACAAGGGGCTTGACGACCGGCCGCGGGTGCTCCGCTCCACGGTCGAAGGCGTTGGCGATGAGGCAGCCGCCAAAGCGATCGCCACCTGGAAACCGAACAAGGCCGCGTGATGGGAAGAAAGCCGACCAAGCCGGGGGCCATCCCCCGGTTCCGCGCCCGCAAGCAGAAATCGGGCGTGGTGCACTACTACTACGATCTTGGCGGAAAGCCGCGCCGGGAGATGCCGCTGGGTGCCGACTACGGCCTGGCCATCAAGCAGTGGGCCGAGATCGAGGGTGACCGCGACGCGCCCGCCGCCGCCGTGCTGACGCTGCGGGTGGTGTGCGACGCCTATCGCCGGGAGGTGATGATCACGAAGGCGCCCCGAACCCAGCAGGACAACGCGAAGGAAATGGCGAACCTGCTGGAGTTCTTCGACGACCCGCCCGGCCCCTTGGACGCGATCCAGCCGGTGACGGTAAGGCAGTACCTGACGTGGCGGACGAAGGACGGCAAGGGACTGGTGCGCGCGAACCGTGAGAAGGCCCTGCTGTCGCACATTTGGAACTTCGCGCGCGACAAGGGCTACACGGCGCTGCCGAACCCCTGCGCGGGCATCAAGGGCTTTAAGGAGACCGGCCGCGACGCCTACATCGAGGACGACCAGTACCAGGCTATCCGGGCCAGCGCCGATATCGTCGTCCAGGGCGCGATGGACTTGGCCTACCTGACCGGGCAGCGGCCGGCCGATGTCCTGGGGCTGACCGAGATGGATGTCCGGGATGGGGTGATCAACATCCGGCAGGCGAAGACGAAGGCAAAGCTTCGCATCGCGGTGGAGGGCGAGCTGGCCACCCTGCTGGATCACCTGCGCGCACGGAAGGCCGGACACAAGGTCCGCAGCACCCGCCTGATCGTGAGCGAACGCGGGCGGCCTGTGACCGTGGCGATGATGTCCAGGCGGTGGGCCAAGGCATGTGCGGCGGCCGGCGTGACCGGCCTGCAGTTCCGCGATCTGCGCGCCAAGGCAGCGACGGACAAGGCAGATTCCGCCGGCGATATCCGTCAGGCACAGCGCCAGCTGGGCCATACGACCATCACGATGACCGAGCAGTACACCCGCCAGCGGAGGGGCCACAAGTCGAGCCCGACGCGGTAATTCCGCTCCGCAATTGCTCGGCGCCTATTGGCGCACAATGCCCCCGAAGGCCTAGCAGATAGTCGTTTGCGGAGCGGAAATAGTCACGAAACCATTGTGCCGCAACGATTCTTGTTCGGACTCAAAATCCGCCGCCCTTAAAAGCGTGTGGGTTCGAGTCCCACCTTCGGCACCATGGAAAACCAGAACGCCCCGGATCGACGGATCCGGGGCGTTTTTCGTTGTGCGGCGGCTCGACAGCGCCGCGGCCACTACTCCGCCGGCGCAATCGGCGGCAGGGTCTGTTTGCCGCGGCGCGCGGTCGGCGGTTCCCGCACGGCAGTCAGACCAGACGCAGTGCGGGCTGGCCAGCAGTGGGGTTGAGGTGCGCCGCGCGAGGCGCACCTGTCCCCGCCACCCGGAACGCCGCCACCGTCTGCAGCAGCCGGGTGGACTGCTCTTCCATGCTGCGGGCGGCCGCCGACGCCTCCTCCACCAGCGCGGCGTTCTGCTGCGTGCTCTCGTCGATGTGCTCGACCACCTGGTTGATCTGCTCGATGCCCTCGCTCTGCTGCTGGGCGGCGGCGCTGATATCGGCCATCAGATCGCTTACGCGCTTCACGCTGACCACGATCTCGTCCATGGTGCGCCCCGCGCTCTCGACCTGGCGCGTGCCCGCCCCGACTTTCTCGACCGAGTCGCCGATCAGCTGCTTGATCTCCTTGGCGGCCTCGGCCGAACGCTGCGACAGCGAGCGGATTTCCGAGGCGACCACGGCAAAACCGCGGCCATGTTCACCCGCGCGCGCCGCCTCCACTGCCGCATTGAGCGCCAGGATGTTGGTCTGGAACGCGATGCCGTCGATCACCCCGATGATGTCGACGATACGGCGCGAGGAGTCGTTGATCAGCGACATGGTCGAAACCACCTCGTGCACCACCTGCCCACCCTGCGCCGCCACCTCGACCGCGCCACCGGCCAGCTGATTGGCCTGGCGGGCATTGTCGGCGGTGCGGCGCACGGTGGTGGTCAGTCCCTTCATCGACACGGCGGTTTCCTCCAGCGAGGCCGCCTGTTGTTCAGTGCGCACGGACAGGTCGCTGTTGCCTTCGGCGATCTCGCTGGCGCCCACCGCGATGGTGTCCGCGGCCAGTTTGATCTGGGCGATGATGCCGGCCATCGTCTCGACCAGCGCATTGATGCCCTCGCACAGTTCGGCGATCGGGCCGGTCTTGTCCTGGGTGGCGATATGGCCGGTCAGATCGCCGGCCTGCGCTGCGGCCACCACTTCGCGTGTCTGCGCGACGGCCTGCTGCAGCGCCAGGGTGTCACGCACCTGCGCGGTGATATCGGTGGCGTACTTGACCACTTTGAACGGGCGTCCGTTCATGTCATAGATCGGGTTGTACGAGGCCTGAATCCAGACCTCGCGCCCGCCTTTGCCCAGGCGCCTGTACTGGCCGGCATCGTACTCGCCACGGCCCAGTTTCGCCCAGAACGCGCGGTACTCCGCGCTCTGGCGATGCTCGGGGTCGGCGAACATCGAATGATGCTGCCCGCGCACCTCCTCCAATGCGTAGCCCATGGCAGCGAGGAAGTTCTCGTTGGCGGCCAGAATGCGACCTTCAAGGTCGAACTCGATCACCGCCTGTGATTTGTTGATGGCCGCCAGTTGCCCGGCGAAGTCGGCCGCCTGGAATTTCTGCGCGGTGATGTCGGTCGCGAACTTGACCACCTTGTACGGCCGCCCGTTGCTGTCGAACACCGGGTTGTAGGACGCCTGGATCCAGATCTCGCGGCCACCCTTGCCGATCCGCCGGTACTGGCCCGCATCGAACTCACCGCGGCCCAGGTTGGCCCAGAAGTCGCGGTACTCCCGGCTCTGCGCGTACTCGGCATCGACGAACATCGCGTGATGCTTGCCCTGGATCTCCTCCAGGGTGTAGCCCAGCGTCTGCAGGAAGTTGTCGTTGGCATGGACGATGGTGCCATCGAGATGGAACTCGATCACCGCCTGGACCCGATGCAGGGCCTTGACCTGGTGCTCCAGCTCGGCCTGCCGCTGCAGGGCGGCCGATGCCGCAGCGCCTTGGGCGGCGCGTCGGGAAATGAACAATGCCGTGAGCGAACGCCACAACGGGCCGGCGTCGGCGTCGTTGCCACGACCTGGCACATGCGTGTGCAAGCCTGAAGTAATCATCTCTAGACCTCGGTGTCCTGTTAGCGAATAGGTCAGCGCCGGGCGGTGGCCCGGTGGCGGTATTCCGTTGGCTGGGACTCACGAAGACCGCCAGTGGGGATGACGTTGCTTCGATGGACTTCAAACACCGGGCAAGCCGGTGAACATGAACCATGAACAAGGTGTACGGCCAGATATCCACGTGAGCAGACAGGCAGCAACTGCGAGTCATATAACGGCGCGTGTTCTGAAAGCTTTAGGGCCAGCATCCCCGCCCTGTGATGCAGACTGGCCCGGCGCCTACTCGCCGCTTTCGCTGGCATCGAGGGCGTCCAGCGGGTCGACCGCACCCAGCGCCTGGGCTTCGACCTGCACGTTGTCGCGCCCCATCGCCTTGGCCCGGTAGCACTGGGCGTCGGCGGCGGCCACGGCATCATCCACGCTCATGCCCCCGAACAGGGGGGCGATGCCGATGCTGGCCCCCACGCTCAACCGGCGCTGATCCCAGGGGATGGACAACCCGCGCATCGCCTCGAGCAGGTCGCTGGCGATGCGGCGGGCACGCTTGAGCGAACAGCCGGCCAGGATCACCGCGAACTCGTCGCCGCCCAGCCGCGCCACGATGTCCGAATCGCGCACGCCGTGCCGCAGCACGCTGGCCACCGCCCACAGCACGGCATCGCCGGCCAGATGGCCGTGGGTATCGTTGACTGGCTTGAAATGGTCCAGGTCGATGTACATCAACGAGGCCGACTGCCCGGTCCGCGCGACCCGGGTGATGGCCTGTTGCAGGTGCGCCTCGAAACCGCGCCGGTTGCTCAGTTCGGTCAGCGGGTCGATCTCGGCCAGATGCCGGGCTTCGCGCTGGCGGGCGCGCTGCTGGGTGACATCACGGATCACCCAGACCGCGCCGCTGACCTGCCCCTGCTCATCGCGCAGCCAGGCACGGGTAAGGTCGACCGGCAGCAGGTGGGCACCGACCGACAGCAACAGGTCCGAATGCAGATCGACCGCGTTGCTGTCCGGGTCGAGCAGCACGGCCACATCCAGCGGTGAGCGCGGCGCGTACTCGGTGGTGAGTTCCATCACCTCCTGCAGCTGGCTGCCGGCCAGGGCCTCGGCGCCCTCCCCGGCCAGCGCGCGCGTGGCCGCGGCATTGGCGTACTGGATGCCCCCGTGCAGATCCAGGGTGAGCACCATGTCGGCCACCGCATCCAGGGTGACGCGGGTGCGCTGCTCGGATTCGCGCAGCTGCTGGCCGCTGAGCCGCTGCGCGGTCACGTCCTGGATCTGCGAAACGAAATGCAGCGGCTCGCCATTCTCGGTGCGCACCAGCGAGACCGACAGCCTCCCCCAGACCAGGTTGCCGGCCTTGCCCAGATAGCGCTTCTCCATGTGGTAGTGCTCGCGACGGCCGGCCAGCAGATCACCGAGCAGGGCCAGGTCGGTGTGCAGGTCATCCGGATGCGTCAGTGTCTGGAAGTCGATCTGCAGCAGTTCGGCACGGGTGTAACCGAGGATGCCGCACAGCGAATCGTTGACGTCCAGCCAACGCCCTTCCAGCGAGACCAGGGCCATGCCCAGCGCCGCCGAAGAGAACGCCCCGGCAAACTTCTCGGCCGCGACGAAGGCCTGCTCGCGCACCTGCAGCAGCGGGGTGAGATCGACCGCCATACCGACATAGCCGATCCGGCTGCCCCCCGCGCCGTCCAGTGGGCTGATCGACAACCGCACCTGGCGCCGCTCGCCGTCCTTGCGCAGGAAGGTCCATTGGTGCGACCACGTGCCTTGGGCAGCGTGCGCGGTCAGTGCCTCGAAAATGGTCGGCATCCGCCCCTCCGCATCCATCTGGGGCTGCAGGTAGGCACGCATCTCGTCCGGATCATGGAACAGCCCGGGGTTGACCCGCCCGATCACCTCCTCGGGCCGGTAACCCAGCAGCTTCTGGGCGCCGGTATTGAACAGGTTGACCACTCCATCGACATCGGTGGCGATCACCGCAACCTCATCGGATGCATCCACCACCGCCTGCAGGCGCTGGCGCATGTTGGCCGCGTCCTGCCGGGCCTGCTGCAGATCGGTGACGTCGGCATGGGCACCGGCCATCCACAGCGGGTGGCCCTGCGCATCGCGCTCGTAGACGCGGCCACGGTCCTGCACCCAGATCCAGTGGCCCTGCTTGTGGCGCATCCGGCACAGGCTGTCGTAGTGCGGCGAGCGGCCCTCCAGATGCGCGCTGAGCAGCGCGTTGGATTGGGCCAGATCGTCGGGATGCACCAGCCGGAAGAAGGTCTCGGGCGTGATCGGGGCGAGTTCCTCGCGGGTGTAGCCCACGATCTCCGCCCAGCGCTCGTTGACCCGCATCTGCCCGCCCGGGATGTTCCATTCCCAGGTGCCGGCGGCGGTGCCTTCGATGATCATTTCCAGCCGATGGCGCTGCTCGGCCATCTCACGCAGCGCTTCGGCCGCTTCGGCAGCGTCGGAGGTGCTGGTCGGTGGCTGGCTCATGGGCGCCCTCCGCGCCGGCAGGCCGCGCACAGCCCTGCCGCAGCGCGGTGATCGGCGCTGCGGCCCGCCCGGTTGCCCGGTCCTGCCTGGTCGTCTGTCATCTGGGCTCCCCGCCGTCCACCCACCCTACGGGCATTCAACGGGAAGTGTGCGTAAACATGCGTCAAACCAGAAGTGCCCACGGCCACCCAGACCCCCGAAAACGCCAAAGGCCGCCCGAAGGCGGCCCCTGGCAGGCAACGGCAGCAGGCTCAGCCGCCGCGCTTGGCCCGGGCGAAGGCATCGGCCAGCGCATTGTTGGCCGGCGGTGCAGCGCTGCCCGGACGGGGGCCGGACGGGCCGCCGCGGTTGCCGTTGCGCGGGCCATTGCCCGCCCCACCGTCGCGGCGGCCGCTACCGGCCGGGCGCGCGTCGCGCTCGCCCGGGGCCTTGGCCGGGGCCGGGGTGTCATCCAGGCGGCGGGTCAGCGCGATGCGCTTGCGCGCCACGTCGACCTCCAGCACCTTCACCTTGACGATGTCACCGGCCTTGACCACGTCACGCGGGTCCTTGACGTAGGTGTCCGACAGCGCGGAGATGTGGATCAGCCCATCCTGGTGCACGCCGATGTCCACGAAGGCACCGAACGCAGCCACGTTGCTGACCACGCCTTCCAGGACCATGCCGACCTTGAGGTCCTTCAGTTCCTCGACACCGTCGGCGAAGCGGGCCGCCTTGAACTCCGGACGTGGATCGCGGCCGGGCTTCTCCAGCTCTTTCAGGATGTCGCGCACGGTCGGCACACCGAAGGTCTCGTCGGTGAACTGCTCGGCCTTGAGCCCGCGCAGGAAGCTGCCGTCGCCGATCAGTGCCTTGATCGGGCGTGCGGTGGCCGCCACGATGCGCTCCACCACCGGGTAGGCTTCCGGGTGCACTGAAGACGCATCCAGTGGCTGGTCGCCATCGGCGATGCGCAGGAAGCCGGCGCACTGCTCGAAGGTCTTCTCGCCCAGGCGCGGCACTTTCAGCAGGTCCTTGCGGCGCTTGAACGGACCGTTGTCGTCGCGATGCCGCACGATGTTCTCGGCCACGGTGGATGACAGCCCGGACACGCGCGAGAGCAGCGCGGCCGAGGCGGTATTGACGTGCACGCCGACCGCGTTGACGCAGTCCTCCACACGCGCATCCAGCGCGCGCGCCAGGCGGTACTGGTCCACGTCGTGCTGGTACTGGCCCACGCCGATCGCCTTGGGTTCGATCTTGACCAGCTCGGCCAACGGATCCTGCAGGCGGCGGGCGATCGACACCGCGCCGCGGATGGACACGTCCAGGTTCGGGAATTCCCTGGCCGCGAACTCCGAGGCCGAGTACACCGAGGCACCGGCCTCGCTGACCACGATCTTCTGCAGTTTGGTATCGCCCAGCGCCTTGATCACCTCACCGGCCAGCTTGTCGGTCTCACGGCTGGCCGTGCCGTTGCCGATCGCGATCAGTTCCACGTTGTGCTGCACGCACAGCTGCTTGATCGTGTGCAGCGACTGGTCCCACTGGCGGCGCGGCTCGTGCGGGTAGATGGTGTCGGTGGCGACCAGCTTGCCGGTGGCATCGACCACGGCGATCTTGCAGCCAGTGCGGATGCCCGGGTCGAGGCCGAGCACGGCCTTCGGGCCGGCCGGGGCGGACAGCAGCAGGTCCTTGAGGTTGTCACCGAACACCGAGATCGCCTCGGCCTCGGCTTTTTCGCGGGCCTGGTTGAACAGGTCCAGCAGCAGGTGCATGTGCAGCTTGGCGCGCCAGGTCAGCCGGCAGGCGTCCAGCAGCCAGCGGTCGCCCGGGCGGCCGGCATCGCGGATGCCCGCGTTGTGCGCAACGCGGCCTTCGGCGTACAGATTGCCGGCCTCGGCATCGCTGCCCGGGTCCAGCTCCAGGAACAGGATTTCCTCGCGGCGTGCGCGGAACAGCGCCAGCAGGCGGTGCGACGGGATCTTCGCCAGCGATTCGGAATGTTCGAAGTAGTCGCGGTACTTGGCGCCCTGCTCTTCCTTGCCCTCGGCGACACGCGCGCGGATCACGCCGTTCTCGCCCAGCCAGGTGCGCAGCTCGCCGACGAGTGCGGCATCCTCGCCCCAGCGCTCCATCAGGATGGCGCGGGCGCCTTCCAGCGCTGCCTTGACGTCGGCCACGCCCTTGTCGGTATCGACGAAGGTCGCGCCGAAGACCTGCGGATCCAGACCCGGATCCGCCAGCAGGCCATCGGCCAAGGGCTCAAGGCCGGCCTCACGCGCGATCTGGGCGCGGGTGCGGCGCTTGGGCTTGTACGGCAGGTAGAGATCTTCCAGGCGCGACTTGGTGTCCGCGCCGAGGATCTCGTTGCGCAGCTCATCGCTGAGCTTGCCCTGTTCGTCGATGCTGGACAGCACCGCGGCGCGGCGGTCTTCCAGTTCACGCAGGTAGGTCAGGCGCGTTTCGAGATTGCGCAGCTGGGTGTCGTCCAGGCCGCCAGTGACTTCCTTTCGGTAGCGGGCGATGAACGGAACGCTGGCGCCTTCGTCCAACAGGGCGATGGCGGCCAGGGCCTGGGCGGTCTGGGCACCGATCTCATCGGCGATGGTCTGGGCGATCTGCTGCGCGAGCTTGATGTCAGGCATTGCTTCCGGCCGGAGCCGCTTTGCGGAAAGAACCCATTCTGGCGATGCCGGGCGGCCGGGGAAAGCCGTTGACAGTCCGGTGCGAACCTGTCGCCCCGTGGCGGTGACCACACGAGGGGTCCTGCGTTCACGCCGGCATCCTTGCGTGGGGCCGGGATGCCGGCGCGGGCGCCCTTGATCAACGGGCGCCTTGGCGGTGCTGCGGGTTACCGGTAATGCACGGCAGCGCGTTGATGGACGATCTCATCGCGCATCGACTCCAGCGCCATCACCCGCACCTTGCCTACGCCCTGCAGTTCCATGAACCGCTCGGTGTAGATCTCAGGGCCCTGCTCGGTATCGGCCTGGGATTTGCTGAAGCCATGCGGCACCAGGCCCTTGTCGCCATCCTTGCTACCACCGACATAAAGAACGATTGCCATGTGATGTGTTCCTCCAGAAAAACGGTTGCTCATACAACGCTGCAAGCTTACCCCGTCAAACCTGACTGATTCGTCATGCAGGCTAATAACGTTTTTTTGCACGCAGATGACGTCGCGTTGCCGACGTTTTTGTTACACGGATTTAACGCGGAAATAACGCCACCGTGGCCACCACCCGCGGCCCTGCAGCGCGTACACATCGGCCGCGCGCTCGAACGGGTTGCGTGCACTGACCCCGCCGCACAGCAGGTACACCGGCAGATACAGCGGCCCCAGCACCAGGTACTGGTAGACGTGCGCGCGCTCGTGGTCGTGCAGGCCGATCACCGGCTCGGTGGCGTGACCGGCCTGGTGCGCGTAGGTCCGGCACGGCACGTCGAGCACCGGCCCGGTATGCAGTATCACGTTGCCCAGCGTGATCGCCCCGCCCGGCCCCCAGGGAAATTCACGGAACACGACCGCGCAGTCGCGCCCGTTCCAGGACGGACGTGCGCCAGCCAGCATCGCCGTGGTGCCCGCGGCGAGACCGATCAGGGTATTGGGCGAGGTCCAGACCGCGCCCAGCATCTGCAGTGCCCGCAGCAGCACCGGCGACAGGCTCAATCGGCCTCGTTGGGGATCAGCAGCCACAGGATCAGATAGACCAGGATGCCCGGAAACGCGGCCGAACCGATCGAGATCAGCACGAACAGCACCCGGACCAGGGTGACGTTCCAGCCGAAACGATGTGCAATGCCGCCCATGACACCGGCGATCATGCGGTCGTTGAGCGAGCGGGACAGCGGGCGCGGCGGTGTGTTCATGCACGGGGTCTCGAGCCGGTAGATGCCGACTCTAGCGCGAACCATGTCTACGGGGTGCGTTGGCGCAGGGCCGCCAACCGCGCGGTGAACCAGACCGCCGCGGTCTGCTCCGGCTGGCCCGGGCAGGCGATCCGGTACGGCTTGCCGCTCATGCTGCTCTGGCTGGCAGCGCGCTCGATGAACTGCTCGGCGGTGTCCACCTTGTCCTTCCTGAGCAGGTAGTCGTACTTGCGCTGCAGATGGGCGCGCGCCTCGGCGGCGTCGTGCCAGCTGCCGTTGCGCTGGAAGCGGCAGCTGGAGCCATCCAGTGCGCCGATCAGATCGGCGATCTCGCGGCGGGCGGCCTCGCCCGGCGCCGCCTGGGTTGTGCCGCCCAGCAGCAAGGCGACCAGCCCGATCAGGATGCCGGGGACCACGGACGTGCGTTTTCGCGATTGTTGCATGGTGCCTCCTGAGTGCAGGCCACTAATGTAGCGTCCTCGCCTTCGTGCACGGGAACCTTTCATGCCATACCCGATCCTGCCCAGCCTGCTGCTCCTGTTTGCACAGGCGTCCACCGTGCCGGCCTGCCCGGGCGCCTCCGAGCAGGCGAGGCAGTTGGCCGAGCGCACCTGGATCACCACTGCCGTGTATGAAGGCGATGATCGCAGCCGCAACCAGGTCGCACGCTACCCCGGCGTGGTCGGCATTTCGCTCTGGGACGCGTGCACTAATCGCTTCGAGTACTTCGATCCGGCCACCGGCCGCTCGCGCGCCGAACACGGCGGTGCAGGATGGTTTTTCTTCACCGGCGACCGTCGCCATCAGCACACCGTGCCCGATGCCGGCACGCCGCTACGCCGTCGTGTGGAGGTTCTGACCGCGTCGGAATTCACCTATTCCCGACAGGTGCCGCACGGCATGCGTGAGGGCGCGCCCTTGGTCACGGTACATGTCGTGCACACACCTTACGCAGGCCCGTGGCAGGTCCAGGCCACTGCATCAGCCGCCTCACCATGAAGTTCAGCTGCGCTGCTGCAACCAGTCTGTAATCGTGCCGGGCACCTCGCGCTGGGCGCGGCCGGACACGTAGATGCCGATATGGCCGCCACGGAAACTGCTTTCGGTGTAGTCGGGGCTGCCGATCCGGCCGCGCAGCGCGCGTGATGCGTCCGGTGGCACCAGGTGGTCCTGTTCGGCGTAGATGTTCAGTACCGGCAACGTCACCTGCTGGAGGTCGACATGTTCCTCGCCGATGCGTACGCCATCGTGCATGAGCCCGTTGCCCTGGTAGAACTGCTTGATGAAATCGCGGAACGCTTCGCCCGCAAGATCCGGCGAATCGAAGATCCACTTTTCCATGCGCAGGAAATCCTCCAGCGCGTCCTTGTCATCGAGGATATCGAGCAGGCCGACGTACTTCTGCACGTTGAGCCGGAACGGCTTGAGCATCAGGTAACTGGCGTTCATCAGATCGGCCGGGATGTTGCCCAGCGTGTCCACCAGCAGATCCACGTCCACCTGCCGTGCCCAGTGCGAGAGCATGTTGTCCGGGGTGTGGAAATCGACCGGGGTGACCATCGTGATCAGGTTGGCCAGCTTGGCCTGGCGCAGCGCGGCGTAGCACAGCGCGAACACGCCCCCCTGGCAGATGCCGAGCATGTTGATCGGCTCACCGCCATTGTGCGCCTGCAGGTGGTCCACCGCGCCATCGACGAACCGCAGCAGGTAATCCTCCAGCGTCTGGTAGCGCTCGGAGCGGTCCGGATAGCCCCAATCCAGTACATACACATCGTGGCCGAGCGCCAGCAGTTTCTGCACCAGCGAGCGGTCTGTCTGCAGGTCGACCATGTAGGGCCGGTTGACCAGCGCATAGACGATCAGCAGCGGCGTCCGCCGTACCGGCGCCTGGCCGCCGACAAACCGGTACAGGGCGACCTTGCCATCGCGCCACACTTCCTCGCGGGTGGTGACGCCGTACTCGACATCCTCCACCGAGGGCAGCAGCGTCAGGCCATCCAACAGCTTGCGCTGCATGGCCAGGGTTTCCTGCAGCAGGTCTTCGGCGTTGAAGCCCAGGGGACCTTTCATGCGCTGCGTTTCCGGGGTTTGGCGGTGGCCTTCACCGGTTGGGTGGCCGTAGCGGTTTTCGCGGTTTTCGCGGCTTTAGCCGTCTTGGGTGCCTTGCTCTGTTCTGGTGCCGCCTTCTTCGGGGCTGCCTGCTTCGCGGCTGCCTTCTTCGGAGCGGACTTCTTCGGAGCGGACTTCTTCGGAGCGGACTTCTTCGGAGCGGACTTCTCCGGCGCTGCTTTCTTCGGAGCTGACGTCGTCGGAGCTGCCTTCTTCGAGGCGGCCGGCCGGGTGGCGGGCCTGCCATCGCCTGCGCCGCCGGCCATGCGCCGCACCAGCCGCTCCAACTCGGCGATGCGGCGGTGTGCCGCATCCATTTCCGTGCGTGTCGGCAGACCGAAGCCCTCG
Source organism: Stenotrophomonas sp. RIT-551 (assembly GCF_026241915.1). NCBI lineage: Bacteria > Pseudomonadati > Pseudomonadota > Gammaproteobacteria > Lysobacterales > Lysobacteraceae > Stenotrophomonas > Stenotrophomonas sp. RIT-551. The sequence continues at coordinate 300,656 of NZ_JAPJIU010000003.1, forward strand.
GTCAGCCGTTCGATTTCCTGCTGGGTTGCCGCGCGCAGCCGCATCTGGGCGTTACCGAGCGCGGCGTAGACCGCCTGGAACGGTTCGGACAGCGCGACCTTCGCGTAGGCCTCTTCGGCCGCGTCGATCCACAGATCGAACATCGCCCGTGCACTGGTCAACTGATTGCCCGGCTGTTCGTGTTCGGCCAGGCGCTGCTCGAACAGGGTGAACGCATCGTCCAGCGCCTGCTTGATCTGCTCCACGTAATCGCGCGAGTGCGCCTGGTAGTCCTGCTGCGCACGCAGCAGGGCCTGCCAGCGGGCCTGATGCTCGCGGCCGGGGCCGAACGCCGGGCTCTGCAGCCACGGGCCGAGCTGGCGCTGCAGGGTTTCCAGCAGCTGCAGCAGGTCCGGGCCTTCGGCCTGGGTATGACCACGGGCGCCCTGCAGCATCCACTGCAGCAGCCCGTCGCCCTGCCCCAGCACCGCCGTGCGCCACGCCTGCGCGACTTCGGCGCTGGTGGTGTCGCGACCGGCGAACTGGGCCGCCACCTGCTGCATGGTGCCGTACCAGCCACCGGCCTGTTCACGGAAACGGTGCACGGCTTCGTCGGCCGGCCCGCTGGCGGCGTTGGGCATCATCTGCGCCCACCAGTCGATCGCCTGCTGCCAGTTTCCCTGTCCCTCGGGGCCGGCCGCCTGGCCCGGCGGCGCTGCGGCGTGCCGCAGGGCATCGCCCCACGCACTGAAATACTGCCGCGCAAGGGCCTCTACGTCGCCTGCGCTGCTGCCGCTGCCCGCCGTGGTCATGACCGTCCTCCCGTCTCGGGAAACGATGATAGCAATGCCGCGTCGCCGCGCCTCACGGCTTGGGAATGCGCAGGGTCTTGCTGATCATCAGCGAACCGGACAGCGCGAACAGCAGCACCAGCGGGTGCAGTTGCCACGGCCCGAGCTGCCACTGGCCCAGCCACAGGTCAGGCCCGGTCGCACCGACGCTGGCCGCCACCGCCAGCACCACCACCAGCGCCAGGCTGGTCGGAATCGGGGTGCCCTCGAAGTACGGCACCTTGTCGCCTTCGCCGGCCAGCGCCTCGGCGGTCACGTTGTAGCGTGCCAGGCGGCTGACACCGCAGCAGACGAAGTAGCTCAGCACCAGCCAGTCCCAGCCGCCCTGCATGCCACAGGCGTAGGCCAGCGCGGCCGGCGCCACGCCGAAGGAAATGATGTCCGACAGTGAATCCAGCTCGCGGCCCAGCGTGGAGCTGGACTTGCGCCAGCGGGCGATGCGCCCGTCCAGGGCATCGAAAATGAAGGCCAGCGGGATCAGGGCCATCCCGAACAGCAGATAGCTGCGCTCGCCGTCCTGCAGGTAGCGCATGGCGGCGAAGACCGCCCCGGTGCCGCAGAACGCGTTGGCCAGGGTGAACCAGTCGGCCAGGTGGAACTCGCGCAACATCGAGAAGTGACGTTTCATGAAAGATCGGGTGGCGGCAATCGGAAGAGAGTACCGCGAGCGGCCCGCGCCCGGACAGCCCACCCTACGCTGCCGTACCCCGGCCTTGCCGCGCCGTTCACGCCAGCACGACCTGCGGTGAATTTTTGGCCACCCATCTTGACAGCGAGCACCGGCGGGGGCCGACGCGGCTTATCCACAAACTTGCCCACGAGTCATCCACACCCCCTGTGGACAACTCAGTCTCATTCGCCGCGACGCTGGTGATTTGTTGATCACCGTTCCTCATCGCCGGATGGAAATCGGCCTTCACCCGGCCGCCCATCGAGCGTCCCGGTCGGCTAAGCTGGCCGATGGACTCCGCCGCCGCCAGGTCCTGCCGCCCACCGACAGGAGTCTTGCGCGTGCTTTCCCCCGATGATCTGGCGATCCAGTTGCGCCACCCGCATGGGATCCACGCGCTTGCGGTGGCCCAGTCGATGAACCGCAGCAACGGTGATCTCAACCGCGCCGCCCTGGCGCTGCTGTCGGTCACTGCCGGCGAGCAGGTGCTGGAGATCGGCCCCGGCAATGCCGCCTTCGCGCCCGCGCTGCTGCGGGCGCCGCACAGTCGTTACCTGGGGGTGGATGTCTCCGCGACGATGGTGGCGGCCGGCAATGCACTGCTGGCCGGGCACGGTCTACAGGATCGGGCCGAGCTCCACCTCGGCGACGCCCATGCCCTGCCGCTGGATGAGGCCTGCATCGATGCGGCACTGGCGGTGAACACCCTGTATTTCTGGGAGGAACTGAAACTCCCGTTCGCCGAGTTGGCGCGCGTGCTGCGCCCCGGTGGCCGGCTCTGCCTGGCCTTCGGCGATGCAGCGTTCATGCGCACCCTGCCGTTTGCCGCACATGGCTTCCACCTGCACGAACTGGCTGAGGTCGAGCAGGCCCTGCGCAGCGCCGGGCTGACCGTGCAGGCCTGGCGTGCCCATCACGAAACCGGGCGCAGCAACGACGGGCGCGAAGTGAACAAACACTTCCATCTGCTGCTCGTCCGGCGGTTGTAGTGCCGGCCACTGGCCGGCAACCACCCTACAGGCGGGTGTAACTCCACGACTGCATGGCGCCGTCGCGATACGGCATCACGCCGTGGAAGGCGCGCGGCTCGTCGTCGAAGACCAGCGGCAGGAAGCTGCGATCGCCTTCCCACAACGGCAGGCTGTCGATCCTGTCCACGTCCACCCACTCCAGCGTACCCTCCGGATTGGAGGTCAGCGGCGTGCCGGTGAAGTCGTCGATGACGAACACGAAGCCGAACCAGTCCTCACCGTTCCTGCCGAAACCCGGCCAGCTGATCGTGCCGCGCAGGCGCATGGTCCCGCACTCGATGCCGGCCTCCTCGCGGATTTCGCGGCGCATGCAGGCGGCGGCGTCTTCATCGCGCTCCATCTTGCCGCCCAGCCCGTTGTACTTGCCCAGGTGCAGGTCACCGGGGCGGGCATTGCGGTGGATCATCAGCACTTGCTTGCCGTCGGCGGACAGCACGTAGCCCAAGGTGGCCACGATGGGGGTATAGGGCATTTCGCACACGCTCGGGAACACAGACCCCCGATTATGCGTGATCCGCCAGGCCGCGGCTCACGGCACCAGGCTGGTGCGGCGCGCGTCGGCCGGTGCGGCCACCTCGCCATCGCGGCGCAGCGTGGCCACGCCGTGGCCGCGTTCGGCCAGGTATTCCAGCCATTTGCCGAGGAAGGTGTTCATCCGCATGCGGTGGCTGATCAGCTCGGCCGGCGGCGGGTACATCCCCACCACGTCCTGCCAGCGGCGTCCGACGTAGCAATGGGTGGTCTCGGCCTGCCGGGCATCACGGTACAGGCGCACATAGGCCGACGGGTCCGGCTGCCCGGTGACCGGGTCGGCGAAGTCGTAGGTCAGGCGCAGCTCGACCGTATAGCGGTGGCACTCGATGACATCCAGGCGCACATCCAGCCCATCGCCGATCGAGGAGACGTAGCTGCCGGGCACCAGTTCGGAGGGTGCGAACAGGCGCACCAGGTGCTGGTAGTTTTCCGCATACAGGCCCATCAGCCAGCTCAGGCGGCTGAGCCGGGGAATGCGTTCGATACGGGGCGATGCCTGGGCCATGGGTCGATCCTACACGTTGATCTCCCAACGTGGGGGCGGCACCACGCCGGCCAAAGGGGCGGCCCGCAACCGGTTCACGGACGCAGGGCAGCCCCGGCCCCGGACGAAGCAAGCGCCTCCCTGCTGTTCAAGGGGGCGCGCCGATCAATACATCTCGCGCTGCAGCCCCAGCGTGCCCAGCACCTTGCTCGAGATCTCCTCGATCGAGGTATGGGTGGTGCTCAGGGTCGGGATGCGCTCCATCCGGAACATGGTCTCGGCGGCGGCGACCTCGCGGCGGCAGGTCTCCAGGTTGGCGTAGCGCGAGTTCGGGCGACGCTCCTGGCGGATCTGCTGCAGGCGGTCCGGGTCGATGGTCAGCCCAAACAGCTTTTTCCGGTACGGGCGCAGGCGTGGCGGCAGGCGATCCTGCTCCAGGTCCTCGTCGGTCAGCGGGTAATTGGCCGCCCGAACCCCGTAATGCAGGGCCAGGTAGATGCAGGTCGGGGTCTTGCCGGCCCGGGAGACGGCCACCAGGATCACGTCGGCATCGTCGTAGTTGATGGCGATGCCGTCGTCATGGGTCAGCGCGAAATTCATCGCGTTGATGCGGCGGTGGTAGGTCTCGAAGTCCACCATGCCGTGCGCCTGGCCGACCCGGGAATGCCGGTTGACGGCCAGTTCCCGCTCCAGCGGCTCGATGAAGGGCGCGAACACATCCAGCATCAATCCGCCGCTTTCGGCCAGGATGATGCTCAGCCCGCTGTCCACGCAGGAACTGACCACGATGGGCCGGACCTGGTACCGCTCGCCCGCTGCACGGATCCTTTCACAGGCTTCGCGCGCTTTTTCCGGATCATCGATGAACGACATCCGGTCGGTGATGAAGCTGAACCCGGAGAACTGGGTCAGGAGGCTATGCCCAATGGTTTCAGCGGTGATACCGGTTCCATCGGACACGTAGAACACCGGTCGGATCGTCGACATACGGCTTTTACCCCCTCCGAAGCTTAAAAAGGCTGTCGATACAAGCTTGTGCCGACAGCGGTCTGCCCGGCATCATATCGGCTTCTTCCTACGGACGTGGCCATCCAGCCCGCCTCGGGCGATGGCCAAACGGAGCATCGCGCTTGAACGAGAACATCCTGTGGTTGCACGAACTGCGCCTGGCCGACCTGGCCCGCGTAGGCGGCAAGAATTCGTCGCTTGGCGAAATGATCGGCAACCTGGCCGGTCTGGGGGTGTCTGTCCCCGGCGGTTATGCAACCACCTCTGAAGCCTTCAAGGACTTCATCGCCCATAACGATCTGTCCAAGCGCATCTTCGACAAGCTGGCCACGCTGGACGTGGAAGATGTCGGTGCCCTGACCCTGGCCGGCAAGGAAATCCGCGGCTGGGTGATCGATGCCCCGCTCCACCCGGAACTGGACCAGGACATCCGCAGCGCCTACGCCAAGCTGTGCAGTGAAAACGGCGGCGGCGATGTCGCCGTCGCGGTGCGCTCCTCGGCCACCGCCGAAGATCTGCCCGATGCGTCCTTCGCCGGCCAGCAGGAGACCTTCCTCAACGTGACCGGCGCCGACGATGTCGTGCACAAGGTCAAGGAAGTGTTCGCCTCGCTGTACAACGACCGCGCGATCGCCTACCGCGTCCACCACGGCTTCAAGCACGAGGATGTGTTCCTGTCCGCCGGCGTGCAGCTGATGGTGCGCTCGGGAGTGGGTTCCTCCGGCGTGCTGTTCACCCTGGACACCGAGTCCGGCTTCCGCGACGTGGTGTTCGTCACCTCTTCGTTCGGCCTCGGCGAAATGGTCGTGCAGGGCGCGGTCAACCCCGACGAGTTCTACGTCTACAAGCCCACGCTGAGCGCCGGCAAGCCGGCGATCCTGCGCCGCTCGCTCGGCAGCAAGGCGATCCGCATGGTGTATTCGGATGTCCCCGGTGAGCGCGTGCGCATCGAAGACACCCCGGCCGACCTGCGCAGCACGTTCTCCATCAGCGACGAAGACGTGCAGGAACTGTCCAAGCAGGCGCTGGTCATCGAAAAGCATTACGGCCGCCCGATGGATATCGAGTGGGCCAAGGACGGTGTCAGCGGCAAGCTGTTCATCGTGCAGGCGCGCCCGGAGACGGTGAAGTCGCGTGGCCATGCCACCCAGATCGAACGCTTCGCGCTGAACCAGAAGGACGGCAAGGTGCTGGCCGAAGGCCGCGCCGTGGGTGCCAAGATCGGCGCCGGTACCGCCCGCGTGGTGCGCACCCTGGACGACATGGCCCGCGTGCAGCCGGGCGACGTGCTGATCGCCGACATGACCGATCCCGATTGGGAGCCGGTGATGAAGCGCGCCTCGGCCATCGTGACCAACCGTGGTGGCCGCACCTGCCACGCGGCGATCATCGCCCGCGAGCTGGGCGTGCCGGCCGTGGTCGGCTCGGGCAACGCCACCCAGGTGATCCAGGACGGCCAGGAAGTGACCGTCAGCTGCGCCGAGGGCGACACCGGCTTCATCTATGAGGGCAAGCTCGAGTTCGAGCGCACCACCACGGACCTGGGCAACATGCCGCCGGCGCCGCTGAAGATCATGATGAACGTGGCCAACCCGGAACGCGCCTTCGACTTCGGCCAGCTGCCGAACGCCGGCATCGGCCTGGCCCGTCTGGAAATGATCATCGCCAGCCACATCGGCATCCACCCCAACGCCCTGCTGGAGTACGACCGCCAGGACGCGGCGACCAAGAAGAAGATCGACGAGAAGATCGCTGGTTACGCGGATCCGGTCAGCTTCTACGTCGGCCGCCTGGCCGAAGGCATCGCCACCCTGACCGCTTCGGTGGCCCCGAACCCGGTGATCGTGCGCCTGTCGGACTTCAAGTCCAACGAGTACGCCAACCTGATCGGCGGCAGCAACTACGAGCCGCACGAAGAGAACCCGATGATCGGCTTCCGCGGCGCCAGCCGTTATGTCGACCCGAGCTTCTCGGCCGCCTTCGCACTGGAGTGCAAGGCCGTGCTGCGCGTGCGCAACGAGATGGGCCTGGACAACCTGTGGGTCATGATCCCGTTCGTGCGCACCCTGGAAGAAGGCCGCAAGGTCGTCGAGGTGCTGGAACAGAACGGCCTCAAGCAGGGCGAGAACGGCCTGAAGATCATCATGATGTGCGAAGTGCCGTCCAACGCACTGCTCGCCGATGAGTTCCTGGAGATCTTCGACGGCTTCTCGATCGGTTCCAACGACCTGACCCAGCTCACCCTGGGCCTGGATCGCGACTCCTCGATCGTGGCGCACCTGTTCGACGAGCGGAACCCGGCGGTGAAGAAGCTGCTGTCGATGGCGATCAAGTCCGCACGGGCCAAGGGCAAGTATGTGGGCATCTGCGGGCAGGGCCCGTCCGATCATCCGGACCTGGCCGAATGGCTGATGCAGGAAGGCATCGAGTCGGTGTCGCTGAACCCGGACACCGTGGTCGACACCTGGCTGCGCCTGGCCAAGCTCAAGGCCAAGGGCTGATCCTCCCCGCCTTGAGATGACGAACAAAACCCCGCGCAAGCGGGGTTTTGTTTTGTGTGCCGTCGGTAGAGCCGACCGTTGGTCGGCTGCCGCGCATCGCGCGGCGGATCACGTGTGCGCGGCGCCGGAGGGGAGAGCAGCTGACCAACGGTCAGCTCTACCGACCATGGATCGTGGGCCTAAGCGCCGGTAGTGCCGACCGTTGATCGGCTGCCACGCATCGCGCGGCGGATCACGTATGCATGGCGTCGGATGGGAGGGCAGCCGACCAACGGTCGGCTCTACGCATTGCGCGTTCAGGCCTCGGCGGTTTCCGCCACCGGGTAGTCGGTGAACCCTTCCGCGCCGCCGCCGAAGAACGTGGCCTTGTCCGGGAGATTCAGCGGCAAGCCCTGCTGCAGACGCTCCGGCAGGTCCGGGTTGGCGATGAACGGCCGGCCGAAGGCGATCAGGTCGGCCCACCCCCTGGCCAGCGCCTCCTCGGCGCGTTCCACGGTGTACTTGCCGGCGTAGATCAGCGTGCCGCGATAGATCATGCGCAGTGCCTGCTTGAAGGCTACCGGCATGACCGGGGCGTCTTCCCAGTCGGCTTCGGCGATGTGCAGGTAGCCCACGCCGATCTCGTCCAGCAGATGCGCCGCGGCCAGGTAGGTCGCCTGCGGAGTGTCGTCCACCGCGCCCTGCAGCGTGGTCAGCGGCGCCAGGCGCACACCGACGCGCTCGGCCCCGATCTCCGCGGCCACCGCCGCGGTCACCTCGCGCAGGAAGCGCAGGCGGTTCTGCAGCGAGCCGCCGTAGCCGTCGGTACGCTGGTTGGCCTGGGAGTCGATGAACTGGTTGATCAGATAGCCGTTGGCACCGTGCAGTTCGATGCCATCGAAACCTGCGGCGATCGCATTGCGCGCGGCCGTCGCGTAATCGCGCACGATGCCGGCGATCTCTTCGGTGGACAGGGCCCGCGGCATCGAGTGCTGGACCATCTCGCCGACGCCGCTCTGCGGGCCCCGGCCCTCCGGATCGACAAACACCTTGACCCCTTCGGCCAACAGCGCCGACGAGGACACCGGCGCGGCGCCGCCCGGTTGCAGGGCCACGTGCGAGACGCGGCCAACGTGCCAGAGCTGGGCGACGATGCGACCGCCAGCGGCATGTACCGCCTCCGTCACGCCGCGCCAGCCGGCAACCTGGGCCTCGTCGTGGATGCCCGGGGTCCAGGCATAGCCCTGCCCCTGCTGGCTTATCTGGGTGCCCTCGCTGACGATCAGGCCGGCCGAGGCACGCTGGGCGTAATAAGTGGCCATCAGCGGCGTGGCGACGTTGCCCTCACCGGCCCGCGAACGGGTCATCGGCGGCATCACGATACGGTTGGGCAGCGTCAGCGCGCCGCGGGTATAGGGAGAGAACAGCATGGCAATCCTTGATCGGGGGAGCCGCCGAAGCGGTGATGCCGACAAGGATGGGGACAGGGCCGCCGGCCCAACAGGCCTGCGGCGGCAAAACAGTTGTGCCGCCGATGCAACGATCGCTCAGTTGCGCTCGGCGGCCAGCAGGGAATAGGCGGCCCGCACGGTCTCGTAGCCGTAGCTGCGCTCCAGCCGGCGCACGATGAAATGCCCGCGCGCCACGTCCTGGTAGTAGTCGGTGAACATGGTATTGAGCGTGGCGCCGGCCACCGCCCCGACGATCGGGACCGCCTGCGCGGCAAACTTCTCGGTGACGACCACGCCGAAGCGCGCCGCCACTTTCTCCACGATCTTGGCCAGCCATTTGCCGGCTTCTTTCGGGGTCAGGCCGATCATCACCGGGCTGCCGCCGACCGCGCGCCCGGCCAGCTCGGCCGACAAGTGGCGCATCACCTCGGCAGTGAAGCCACGCGTGATGTAGTAGCCCGTCTCGCTGGCATCATCCTTGCCGGAGTTGCCACCCAGCGCGAACACCTCCAGGCAGGCATGCCGCGTGCTCATCTCGCGCAGGTCGAAGCCCTCGCTGCGGGCGACATCGGCCACCGAGCGCATCATGATCGTGGTGGACACGGGCAGTTCGATGAACAGCGTGGTGAAGCCGAACGCACCACCTACCGCGCCCGATGTCGCCGCCGCCAGTTTGTGCCAACGCGTGGAGGCGGCCTTGCCGGGCGTGTTGTCCATGCTCCACAACGCGGCCTGGGCGGATTTGAACAGCGCCGCCTCGACCGCGCCGTGGATGCGGCGCGATACCGAATCAGGCAACCGCTTGACCGCGAACTCCAGTGGCGAGCCGATCAGGTTGGCCATCTTGGCCGTCAGCGTGGGCGATTCCAGCAGCTCCACCGCACGTTGCAGATCCCGCCAATCCTGCGAGGTCGGCAGGATCGAGGACGGCAGCGGCGGCGGTTGCGGCGAGGTGATGGCATTCATGGCCGCGATCATAGCGCCGCCGATGTTCATCGCTCGTCGCCTCGCCTGCCGTCAGCTGAACGATCCGGCACAGGCCAGCGTGCCGTGCCGACCCTGTTCGCTGGATCAGGCCGGTAGGCCCGACAGCGCCCCCATGAACTGGCGGTAATGGCGCAGTTCTTCAATGGAATCGTGGACGTCGCTCAGCGCGGTATGGCTGGCGGTCTTGCCGACGCCCGCCGCGACGCTCGGGGCCCAGCGCTTGGCCAGTTCCTTGATCGTGGACACGTCCAGATTGCGGTAGTGGAAGTACTTCTCCAGGCGCGGCATTTCACGGTGCAGGAAGCGACGGTCCTGGCAGATCGAGTTGCCGCACATCGGCGAGGCACCGGCCTTGATCCACTGCTGCAGGAACGCGATGGTCTGCGCTTCGGCCTGGCCGAGGGTCACCGTGCTGTCGACCACGCGCTGCCACAGGCCCGAGCGGCGGTGCTGGTTGCGGTTCCATTCGTCCATCGCCTCCAGCCGCTCCACCGGATGATGGATGGCGAACTCCGGACCTTCGGCCAGCACCTTCAACTGCGCATCGGTCACCACCGTGGCGATCTCGATGATCGCATCGTTATCGGTGTCCAGACCGGTCATTTCCAGATCGATCCAGATCAGTCGCTCGCCTTCTGCGCCGTTGTCGGCCATGTGTTCGCCTTGTGCTGGGCCGCCGCTTGCGCCGCGACCGGGATGGAGGAGGCGCCCATGATACCGCCAACGCGTCACGGCCCTGTCGCTGCAGCGGCGTTATTCCAGCAGCAGCGGCGGCTTGCCGCGCTTGGCGCGGAAGTAGTTGGTCAACCGGGTGCTGGCATCCTTGGCCAGCACGCCCCCGTGGATTTCCACGCGATGGTTGTGGCGCGGGTCGCCGATCAGGTCGAACACGCTGCCGCAGGCGCCAGTCTTGGGATCGGTGGCCGCGTACACCAGCCGCGCCACGCGTGCGTGCACGATCGCCATCGCACACATCGCGCATGGCTCCAGCGTGACGTAGAGCGTGCTGCCGATCAGCCGGTGGTTGGTGATCGCCCTGCCCGCTTGCCGCATCGCGACGATCTCCGCATGTGCGCTGGGGTCGTGGTCGGCGATGTTGAGGTTCCAGCCTTCTCCGAGCACGCTGCCATCGGCACCGACCAGCACCGCGCCGACCGGGATCTCGTTGAACTCACGCTCGGCCCGCTCGGCCAGCCCCAGCGCGTGGCGCATCCAGTATTCGTCCTGGTCGTGCACCGGCACGCCCAGCGGCGGCGGCGGCGCGAGGCGCTCAACCATGGCCGTTGGCCTTGCGTACGAACGCGTCGAACGCGGCCAGGGTGGCCTCGCTCACGTGATGTTCGATCCCTTCGGCATCGCGGCGCGCCGAATCGGCATCCACGCCCAGCGCCAGCAGGAACTGCTCCACGGTCTGGTGGCGGGCGCGCATCTCCACCGCCAGCTGCTCGCCGGCCGGGGTCAGGAACACGCCGCGGTACGGGCGCTGGATCGCCCAGCCCTCCTTGACCAGGCGCTTGAGCGCCTTGGCCACCGTCGGCTGCGCAACCCCCAGCCGCGTCGCGATATCCACCTGCCGGGCCTCACGGCCATCGGCGATCAGGTCCGCGATCAGCTCCACGTAATCCTCGACCAGCTCGGACCGGCGCGCTTCACGCACCTGCACGAAGCCCTCGACATGCACCTGGGCGTCGATCAGGGGCGAGACGGCTTTACGGGTCGAGGACGGCATGGTGGCTCCAGCAATGGCCGCTGGCGAAGGGCTTCGGCGCCCGGACAGTTTACCTCACGGGGGTTTGCGACTGATCCGGGCGGCCCGGCGGGCGCCGCGCGCGCCGATCTTTCGATAGGCAACGACCAGAATGAAACCCATGTCTCATTCACAGGATCTTGTATTTGACAAATGATTTTTGTTGCCGGATACATACACCACCTACTCAGCCATGGACCCGGCCGAAGGCCAAGGAGCAGCATGGACGCATCCGCATTCCGGAAGTACGGCAGCCTCGCGCTCATCGTTGTCCTGGCCGTGCTGATGACCGCGCTGGCGGTACAGAACCGGCAGCTCCGCCAGGAGCAGGCGCTGCTGGTGAGCAAGGTCGAACAGATCTCCAAGGCCGCCCACGGCCTTCCCGAGGGCGCCCAGCCCGAGGCCCTCACCACCACGGCACTCGACGGCCAGGCGGTTACCCTTGCCGGCCCGGCCAGCGGTCGCCAGGTCCTGTACTTCTTCTCCCCTGCCTGCAGGTTCTGCCTGGCCTCGGTGCCGCAGATCCAGGCGCTGGACGCGGCCGGTCGCAACAACGGCAACCGCGCCTTCGAGATGGTCGGCATCAGCCTGCCGCCCCACGAAACCGCTGCCGATTACGCGCGCCAGCATGGTTTCGCGTTTCCGGTGGTGAACGATACCGATGACCGGCTCCGGCAGCGCTACACCGCGACCATGGTGCCGATGGTGGTCGTCATCCAGGACGGCAAGGTGATCTACCGCCATGTCGGCCAGCTCAAGGAGCGCTCGGTGGATGCGATCACCGGCGCATTCGTGATCAACGCCGCCCGTAACCAGGCGCCCGCGCCGGCAGGCTGAAGTCATCCCACGTCGCCGCCAAGGCGACATGACCAGGTCCCTCCGCGCCCGCTCGCCGGGGGCGGATCGACAGTTCCGTCCGTGTTCCCGTTGCATCCGCGTCACCACAACAGGAGAAGCACCATGAAGTCCAGGAAGTTCCTTTCGGTCTTTGGCGGTATCGCTGTTGTCTGCGCCCTGGCGTTCGCATCGAGCCAGGCAGTGGCGACCTCCAGCCAGCCCAAGCAGCTGGATGGCTGTCCCTACAAGCCCGGCTGCACCTATGGCGGGCACAGCGAGATCCGGTGCTGCCAGCCGGTGTAACGCGTGACTGCGTGGCAACACGCGCCCCGTCAGCCTCATCCACAGAAGGAAAGACAGACCATGAAGTCGAAAACGCGGTTGTTGTCAGCCCTGAGCGGCGTCACCCTGATCTGCGCGTTGGCCTTCGCATCCAGCCAGGCGCTGGCTACCTCCAGCCAGCCCAAGCCGCTGGCCGGCTGTGAAGACCAGCCGGGCTGCACCTACGGTGGGCACGGGCTGTATCTGTGCTGCGAGCCACTGTAAGCACGTCCACCATCCCGGCCCTGCGCCGGGATGGTTCTTTCCGGCCTCAGCGCGGCCGGCGCTGCAGCGCGGTCTCGAAGATCACCGCGCCCTCGATGTTGTGGGCCACCAGCGTGCCGCCATGCGCACGGGCGAACTCGCTGGCGATGAACAGCCCCAGCCCCAGCCCGCGACTGTCGTGGAAACTGGCCTTGAACGGCTCGAACAACCGCGGCAGCAATGCCTCCGGAATCTGACCGGCATTGCGCACCTGCAGCCGCAGTGGCGCGCTGCGCTCGCCTTCCAGCCGCACCACCACCGGCGCATCGCCGCCATGCAGCACCGCGTTGCCGATCAGGTTGGACAGCAACTGCGCGAGGCGATCGGGATCGCCCTGCAGCTGGGCATCGCCCTGTACCTGCAGCTCGATGGTCGCCTGCGGGTGCGCACGGCTGATCTCGGCCACCACCGCCGAGGCCAGTTCAGCCAGGTCGCACTCGGTGCTGTGCAGGCGCAGGCCGCCGGTACGGATCCTGGAGAAATCCAGCAGCTGCTCGACCATCCGCACCATGCGCTGTGCGCTGTTTTCCAGATGAACCAGGGTCCGCTGGACCTGGCTGTCATCGGGCAGATCCAGCGACAGCTTGTCGGCACACAGCAGGATCGCCGCCAACGGCGTACGCAGGTCGTGCGTCAACACCGCCATCATCGTTTCATTGAGCTTGAGCGCGTGCTCCAGCGCCTCGTTGCGCGCCTTGAGCAGCTGCTTCTGCTGGTAAAGCTCGATGAACACATTGACCTTGCTCATGATCACCTGCGGCTCGATCGGCTTGTGCAGGAAATCCACGGCGCCGGATTCGTAGCCCTTGAAGGCCCGCACCGGATCATTCGGCGAAGCGGTGAGGAAGATGATCGGCACGTCGCGGCTGCGTTGCGAGCCGCGCATCAGCTCGGCCAGCGAGAAGCCGTCGATCTCGGGCATGTGCACATCCAGCAGGGCCAGCGCGACTTCATGCTCCAGCAGCAGCTCGAGTGCTTCAGCACCGGACAGCGCACACAGGATCTCCAGACCCGGGCGACGCAACAGCGCTTCCATCGCGACCAGGTTCTGCGGGATGTCATCGACAATCAGCAGCTTCACGCAATCGGTGGTGGCAGTCGACCCGGCGGGCTCGATCAGGTTCATCGGGTAAGGCCTTTCATACGCGTGCAGATGGAGGTGAGCGGGAGCACCGCGTCGGCGCCGGCGTGTGCCAGGGCCGATGCGGGCATCATCGAGGAATAGGCCTCCTCAGGGCATTGGATCCAGGCTTCGCCACCGGCCTGGCGGACCGCGGCGACACCGTCGCTGCCGTCACTGCTGGCGCCGGTCAACAGGATCGCCAACACGCCGCCGCCGAACACATCGGCGGCGCTTTCAAACAGGGGATCGATCGCCGGGCGCGAGAACAGCACCGGTGGATCGACCGACAGTGCCAGCGTGTCACGGTCCTCCACCAGCAGGTGGTAATCCGGCGGCGCGAACGTCACCGTACCGGCCCGCAGCGGTTGTTTGTCCTCGGCCTCGCGCACCGGCAGCGGGCAACCGGCATCGAGCAGGTCGGCAATGCGGCTGGGCCGGTCGCGCGGCAGGTGCAGCACCACCAGCACCGGCAGCGCCAGCGTGGCCGGCAGCGCCGACAGCAACGCCTGCAGCGCACTGACGCCACCGGCCGAAGCGCCGATGACCACCAGGTCGAACCGGCTGCGCTGGGAGGCCGTGCTCATCAGGCCAGCTTCCGGTACAGGCGCTGGTCGCGCGCGCAGGCTTCGAACAGATCCGCGTGCGCGCCGAACTGCAGCGACTCCTTGCTGCCCAGGCCCAGGAAGCCGCGATGGACCAGGGCCTCATGGAACAGGCCGATGGCGCGATCCTGCAGTGGCCGCTGGAAATAGATCAGCACGTTGCGGCAGGACACCAGGTGGACTTCGGAGAACACCGTATCGGTGGCCAGGCTGTGGTCGGCGAACACGATGTTGCGCTTGAGGCGGCGATCGAACACCACGCTGCCGTAGCCGCTGCTGTAGTAATCCGAGAGCGAGCCGGTGCCGCCGGCCGCCAGGTAATTGCGGCTGAACTGCGCCAGCCGGTCCAGCGCGAAGGCCCCGGATTCGGCCGCCTGCAACGCTTCGGGATTGATGTCGGTGGCGTAGATGATCGCCCGGTCCAGCAGGCCTTCCTCGTGCAGCAGGATCGCCAGCGACCACACTTCTTCGCCGGTACTGCACCCGGCGATCCACAGTTTGATCGAGGGATAGGTGCGCAGCACCGGCACGGCATGCTCGCGCAGCACCCGGAAGTACGGCGGGTCACGGAACATCTCCGAGACCTGCACGGTGAAGTACTGCATCGCCTGGGCGAAGGTGTCCGGCTCGTGCAGCAGGCGGTGCTGCAGCGCGCCCATGGTCGGGCAGTCGAACCGGGCCATGGCATGGCGCATGCGCCGCCGCAGCGATGCCAGCGCATAGTCACGGAAGTCGTAGTGGTAGCGCTGGTACACCGCCTCCAGCAACACCTTCAGCTCCAGATCGAACAGCTCCGCTTCATTCATCGGCGCGAGCACCACACGCGGCACAGCGACACCAGCTTGTCCACGTCGATCGGCTTGGCGATGTAATCGTTGGCGCCGGCCTGCAGGCAGTGCTCGCGGTCATCGGGCATCGCCTTGGCGGTCAACGCGATGATCGGCAGGTCGCGCCAGCGGTTGTCGGCGCGGATCTCGCGCATGGCGGTCAGCCCGTCCATCTCGGGCATCATGATGTCCATCAGCACCAGGTCGATTTCCGGGCGCAGCTTCTCCAGCGCCTCGCGGCCGTTGCGGGCGATATCCAGGGTGACGCCGAGCGGCTCCAGCACGCTGGACAGCGCGAAGATGTTGCGCACATCGTCCTCGGCCAGCAGCACGGTACGGCCATCGAGCACCGCATCGCGGCGACGCGCTTCGCGCAGCAGGCGCTGCTGGTCGGTCGGCAGCGAGGCCTCCACGCTGTGCAGGAACAGGGTCACCTCATCGAGCAGGCGCTCGGGCGAGCGCGCTCCCTTGATGATGATGCTCTTGGAATAGCGGCGCAGGCGCTGTTCTTCATCGCGGGTCAGTGCGCGGCCGGTGTAGACGATCACCGGCGGGAACGCGACCGCATCATTGCCGGCCATGCGCTCGAGCAGGTCATACCCGGTGCCGTCCGGCAGCGCGAGGTCGGTGACCATGCAATCGAATGTGGACCCGGCCAGTTCGGCCATCGCCTCGGTGATGGTGCCCACCGCGGTGATTTCCAGCTGGTCACGGCCAAGCAGCAGCTGCAGGTTCGAACGCAGCTCGCTGTCGTCCTCCACGATCAGCAGGCGGCGCATGTCGCGCTGGCTGGTGGCTTCCAGCTGCTGGATCGCTCCGACCAGGCGCTCGCGCGTGGCCGGCTTGATCACATACCCGATCGCGCCCAGCTCCATCGCCACCTGCGAGCGCTCCAGCCCGGAGACCACGTGGACCGGGATATGGCGCGTGGCCGGGTCGCGCTTGAGGCGCTCGAGCACGCTCAGGCCGGAGACGTCGGGCAGGCCGATATCCAGCAGGATGCCGTTCGGGCGCAGCTCGGCAGCCAGGCTCAACGCCTCTTCGGCGGTGCCGGCCACTACGCAGTCGAAGTCCAGTTCGTGCGCCATCGAGACCAGGGCGCTGGCAAATGCAGTGTCATCCTCGACCACCAGGATCATCCGGCCGGCGCGGCTGCGGCGGCCGCGGTCATCGACCACCTTGTCCTGGGCCGGCGCCGGCGCGGCAGTGGGTTCGCCATGCGCCCGCCCCAGCGGTGTGGAAGCCGGCCGGGACGGCGCTGCTACGGCAGCCGGGCGCACGTCATGCACCACGTGCTGGGCGTTGCCCGTGCCGCCACCGGCCAACAGCGGCAGTTCAAGCGTGAAGCAGCTGCCGCGGCCGGGCTCGCTGGAGACGGTGATGCTGCCGCCCATGCGTGCGGCCAGGTCGCGCGAGATCGACAGCCCCAGCCCGGTGCCACCGTAACGCCGGCGGGTGCTGCCGTCGGCCTGGCGGAACGCCTCGAAGATGACCGCGGTCTGCTCTTCGGGAATGCCGATGCCGGTATC
Source organism: Stenotrophomonas sp. RIT-551 (assembly GCF_026241915.1). NCBI lineage: Bacteria > Pseudomonadati > Pseudomonadota > Gammaproteobacteria > Lysobacterales > Lysobacteraceae > Stenotrophomonas > Stenotrophomonas sp. RIT-551. The sequence goes on from NZ_JAPJIU010000003.1 coordinate 317,381, forward strand.
GGAGACGGCGAACTGGATCCGCCCTGCCCCCGCACTGCGCACCTTCAGCGAGACGCTGCCGTGCTCGGTGAACTTGACCGCATTGGCCAGCAGGTTCTTGAGGATCTGCTGCAGGCGCTGGCTGTCGGCCAGCAGCTGGGTCGGCGCCTCCGGGGCAGCGCTGATCTCCAGGGCCAGGCCCTTCTGCAAGGCCATCGGCTCGAAGGTTTCCTTCAGGCGCTGCAGCACGCTGGACACGGCCAGGTTCTCTTCAACCAGCTCCACGTGGCCGGCCTCGATCCGCGACAGGTCGAGGATGTCGTTGATCAACGCCAGCAGATCGTTGTTGGACGAGTGGATCGCCTGGGCGTACTTGACCTGCTCGGCGGTCAGCGTGCCGTCCTTGTTGTCGGCCAGCAGCTTGGCCAGGATCAGTGCGCTGTTGAGCGGCGTGCGCAGCTCGTGGGACATGTTGGCCAGGAACTCGGATTTGTAGCGTGAACTGGCTTCCAGCTCGTTGCTGTTCTGGACCAGCTGCGCCTGGGCCAGCAGCAGCGCCTGCTGGCGCGACTCCAGCTCGTGGGTGCGCTCTTCGAGCTGCACGTTGGTCTGCTCCAGCTCGGCCTGCTGCTGCTCCAGGTTGGCCTGGGAATGCAGCAGGCTGCGGCTCTGCTCTTCCAGCTCTTCGTTGGCCACCCGCAGCTCTTCCTGCTGGGTCTGCAGCTCCTCGCTCTGGCGCTGGGTCTCTTCCAGCAGCTCCACCAGCTGCGCATTGAGCAGCGACGCCCGCAGGGCGATGCCGATCGGCTCGGCGCACTGCAGCAGCAGTGCCATTTCCAGGCTGCGCGCGGGCGAGACGCCGGCACGGCCCAGCTCGATCACGCCGATCACCACGCCATCGGCCGTGATCGGCCCCAGCAGGCGCTGGTGAACGGTGGTGCGGCCCAGTGGCGTATCGATATCCAGCGGGCTGTCACTGTCCTCCAGGCGACGCGCGCGGCCTTCGCGGATGATCTCGCCCCATTGCCCGGCATGTGCCGGCAGGGTTTCGGGCAGCTGCGACGGCAGCGCGGAGCCGCCGACCAGCACCAACCGCTCGCCCTGCAGGCGGTACATCGCGCCGACATCGGCATTGAGCTGCGCGCACAGGGCGCGCATGGCCTGGTCAGCCAGCTCGCGCGGGGTGGGATCGCCCTGCAGGCTGGTGCCGACCACGTTCTCTCCGGCCTGCAGCCACAGCGCATCGGCCGCTTCACGGCGCGCACCGATGGCCTTCATCACGGTCAGCGCCATCATCAGGAACGCGACGCCACCGATGCTGCGATTGACGAAGGAAAACGCCGAATTGCTGCTCGCCGGCGCCACGTTGTAGCCCACCGCAAGCAGGATGCACGAGCCGATCGCCACCAGCAGCGGCACTTCCATGCGACGCTGGAACAGCGTGATTCCGACTGCCATGAAGTAGGTCAGCCAGACCGCATAGCCCAGCGGCACCACCATCTCCGTGCCCAGCGTGGCGGCCATCAAGGCGGCCGACGCAAGCCAGATCCAACGGTCACGGGAGGTAGGCGCAGAATTCATGCCGTGTTCCAGCTCAAAAGGGGCCTGATGGTACCCGAAGCGGTAAACGGGTGTTAAGCGCCAGAAGTCAGCGTGATTGCGGCACGTTCTTGACATTTTCTTCACATCATGGCCCCTACGGTTCGGTCCCTTATCGGGGAGTCGATAACCGTCGTGGTCCAGGCCGTATCCAGCGTTGCACCGCTTGCCGACGAAAGCCGGCAGCTCAAGCTGTTGATCGACAACGTGAGCGATCACGCGATCTATCTGCTCGATACGCAGGGCAACATCTGCAGCTGGAACCGTGGCTGCGAGCGGGTCAAGGGCTACACCGCCGAGGCCGTGATCGGCAAGCATGTCGGCCTGTTCTATACCCCCGAGGATCAACAGCTGGGCGTGCCCCAGCAGGCGCTGGCGTATGCGCGTGACCATGGCCGCTTCGTCGGCGAGGGCTGGCGGGTGCGCTGCACTGGCGAGCGGTTCCGTGCCGGCGAAGTGATCGAGCCGGTCCGCGAGGACGGCTGCCTGCTCGGGTTCGTCAAGGTCACTCAGGATGTCACCGAGCGCTACCAGGCCCAGCGCCTGCTGCAGGATGCGCAGCGCGCGCATGTCCAGCAACGGCAGCTGGACAACGTGGGCCGGCTGACCCGCGGCCTGGCCCATGAATTCAACAACCTGCTGACCACCATCGGCAACGCACTGGACCTGATCGCCCTGCGCCCCGACGCCGACAACCGCACCCAGGAGCTGGTGGACCTGGCCCAGGCCGCCGCCGACCGGGGGTCGCTGCTGACCCGCCAGCTGCTGGCGTTCTCGGCCGATCAGACCCTGGTGCGCGAGCCGGTGGTCGTGCAGGAGTTCCTGCGCGATGCCCTGCCCGTCCTGCGCCGCGCCTGCCCGGCTGGCATCGAGGTGCAGCTGGAATTGACGGCGGACCTGCCACCGATCGTCACCGATGGCGTACAGTTGCACAGCGCCGTGTTGAATCTGGTGCTCAATAGTGCCGAAGCGATGCCCCAGGGCGGCACGGTCACGATCACGGCCGAGGTCGAACAGCGACTGGCACCGGATCTGTCCCAGCCCATGCGCCGCCACTATGTCGCCATCGCGGTGACCGATGAGGGCGACGGTATGCCCCCGGACATCGCCGAGCGCGCCAGCGAGCCGTTTTTCACCACCAAGGAAGTCGGCAAGGGCAGCGGTCTGGGCCTGAGCCAGGTGTTTGGCTTCGTCTCGCAGTGCGACGGCTTCGTCGACGTACAAACCGCCCCCGGAAGGGGCACCACCGTCCGCCTGTTGTTACCTGTCATTGAGGAAGTCGAGCATGTCTGAGCCCCTACGCGTATTGATGGTCGAAGACCAGCAGGACCTGCGTGAACTGATCGGCCAGGCGTTGCAGGACTTCGGTATCGAAATCCACACGGCCGACGACGGTCCGACCGCCCTGCGCCTGATGCAGGACCCGGGTGGGTTCGATGTGGTGTTCAGCGATATCAGCATGCCCAACGGCATGAGCGGCGTGGAGCTCAGCGAGCACGTGGCCGACGTGCTGCCCAATGCGCGCATGATCCTGGCCTCTGGCTATGCGCGCTCGCAGCTGCCGCCACTGCCGGACCATGTCGAATTCCTGCCCAAGCCCTATCGCCTGCGCCAGTTGGTCACCTTGCTGCAGTCGCCGGACGCACCGCTCTGAGCCAGGGTTCCGCCCAGCCTGCGTGAACGCTTCATCCGCCTCGCCCCTGCTTCACACCGGTTCTGCATTGCCATCGTGATAGTAGCGATGAAGTCGGAACAGGGCGCGGTACATGCTGGACAGACGCAACGATGTTGACCGGATCGCGTTGATCGAAGCACTCAACGTGATGGACCCTGCGCTGGGCACGGCGCTGGACCCGATCACCGAACTGGCGGCCTTCACCTTCGGCGTGCCGATCGCGCTGGTGTCGATCTTCGATGCCGACCACCAGCACCTCATCTCGCGCGTGGGGCTGGCGCTGACCCGCAACGAACGGCATGCCTCGATCTGCGCGCACGCGCTGGGTTCCAGCCAGGTGCTGCAGATAGAGGATCTTCGCCAGGACCCGCGCTTTGCCGGCAATGCGCTGGTCGCCGGCCCCGAGCAGCTGCGCTTCCATGCCGGTACGCCGCTGATCACCAAGGGCGGCGTCGCGCTGGGTACCCTGTGCATCATGGGGCGTGAGCCGCGGCGGCTCTCTGCCGAAGAGCAGGTGCAGTTGCAGACGCTCTCGCGCGTGGTGGTTGCGCAGATGGAACTGAAGATGTCGCTCGGCCGCCGTGATCAGGTCAGCGGCCTGCCCAACCGGCAGCAGTTCCAGGCCGACCTCACCTCCCTGTCCCGCCGCGGTGAAGGCCGGAGGTTCACGGCGGTGCTGCTGGATGTGTTCGACCTGCAGAGCGCCAACGACGCCGGCCAGGCCCTGGGCATGAAACCCGTGGAAACCCTGCTGCGCCAGGCGGCGCTGCGCGTGCAGGACGTGCTGCGTGATGTTACGCAGGTCTACCACGTGGGAGTGACCCGCTTCGCCTTCCTGCTGGCGGACCACTCGCATCACCAGACCGAGGGCCTGCTCGACCGCCTGCGCGTGCGCATGCGCCGGCCGCTGATGGCCGGCAGCATCCCGATGTCACCGCAGTTCCATGCCGGCGTCTGCGACTTCCGCGCGGTAAGCGAGGAGACCGCGGATCTGGTCCGCAAATGCCTGGTCGCCATGCATCATGCCCTGCAGACCGATGCCTGCCTGTGCTGGTATTCGCAGGAACGCGACGATGCCCTGCGCCGCCGTTACCGGTTGGCCTCCGATGCCGGACGCGGCCTGGCCCAGCACCAGTTCAGCCTGGTGTACCAGCCGCGCTTCGATCTGATCGATGGGCAGCCGGTGTCGGCCGAAGCCCTGCTGCGCTGGACCCATCCGATGCTGGGCCCGATCAGCCCGGGCGAATTCATCCCGGTGCTGGAGCGCACGGCGCTGATGCCGGCGCTCAGCCGCTGGGTCATCGACCACGCCCTGGCCCAGGCCGCGCACTGGCAGAAGACCGTGCCCGGCTTCAGCCTGTCCATCAATCTCTCCCCGCGCGACTTCGATGACCAGTGCGTGTGGAGCGTGCTGTCCGAGCGGCTGCATGCCTACGGCCTCGCCCCGGGCCTGATCGAAATCGAAATCACGGAAGGCCAGTGGCTCAACCACCATCCGGCGGCGCTGCCGCAGTTGCGTGAGATGGCGGCGGCCGGCGTGCGCATCGCGATCGACGACTTCGGCAGCGGCTACAGCAACTTCGGCTATCTCAGCGAGGTGCCGATCAGCCATATCAAGATCGACCAGACGCTGGTCACCGGGCTGGCGCGCTCACGCACCGCCCGGCTGAAGGTGGAAGCCATCATCAAGCTGGCCCGGCAGCTGGGCTACCGCACCGTGGCCGAAGGCGTGGAAAACGAGGCCGAGCTTTCGCTGCTGCGGCTGTGGGGCTGCGATGAAGCGCAGGGCTACCAGCTGGCCCGGCCGATGCACCCCGACGCGGTGCTGCACCTGGTCAACGCCTGCCGCGCCGGCCCGTTGCCGGATGCCGGCTGACCCGACGGAACATCACCGCCAACCGGTGCGCGGGGCGATAATGGGCCGCCCGTCTTTGCTACCGCCGCCATGTCCGATCTTTCCCCGCTGCCCACCCTGCCGCTCGGCCACTACCGCCATTTCAAGGGCGGCAACTACGAGGTGATCGGAGTTGTACGCCACAGTGAAACGCTGGCGCCGATGGTGCTGTACCGGCCGCTGGATTCGGATGTCGGCCTGTGGGTGCGTCCGTACGAGATGTTCGTCGCACGGGTGGAGGTGGAGGGGCACTGGCGGGCGCGCTTTGCGCCGGTGGAGGCTGGGAACTAGGTGTGTTCGCAGGCCCAGGTGTTCCAGCCCTTCGCCCCGACATGTTTGAGGGTGATGAGACCCGTTTCTCCGTCGAGCTGACGACGCAGGCAGAAGCGCGCAGAATGAAACATCGTCGGGTCTGTGCCCTTGGTGCGCTCGAGTTTCATGACGACCTCGTAAGGCACCCCGACGCGCAGCGGCTGCAGCGGTTTCCGCGCGGCGCTGCCTTGCGCATCGCCGAAGAGAAGGCATCCGTCGGGATCCAGTGGACGAGGCTCACTCCATGGATATTCATCCAGCCAGACTGGGACAGTGCTCGAACGTTCCAGGTCGAAGACGCTGATCGATTCCAGCTTCACTACCCGCTTCAGACGGCGAAGCTCGGCAGCCGGCAGACCGAAACAGGCGCTTCCCTCCATCCAGCGCACGTCGATGGTGCCTCTGCGGGAGTACGCCTCCACAGACGGGGTTGCAAGAGAAAAGAAGACGGTCAGCAAGGAAGCCACGACGCGCGGACGGGTGCATGACAAAACGTGCGACATCGGTGGCGCTGCTTCAGAGGGCCTTGCAGTCTAGCCAGAGGTTTCAGCATTGGGGCTGTCGCGTCGTGCCACGTCGGGAATGGCCCGCTTGTTTCAGCCCGCCACAGCCCGCGCCCCGTCCACCAGCGCACGCAACTGCGTGCTCACCGCGCGGAACTGCTCCGGCAGCGCGGCCGCGTCGAGCGCGTCGAGCGCGTCCACCTGACGCGAAAGCACCGACAGCGCCTCGGCCATGCTGACCACTGGCTGCCCTTCCCCGGCTGGCGCATCCTGCACATCCAGCTGCGCGCCGATCAGCCCCGCCAGCACCTCGAAGCCTTTCACCGTCGCGGCGTCGAGTCTGGAAGGATTGGGATCCAACGCGCACAGCGTGCCGTGGAAGCCACCATCGCGGCGGAACATCGGGACCGAGATGTAGCTCTCGAACCCATACAGCGCGGGCGTGGGATGGCTGGAGAACACCGGATGGGTGCTGGCCTGATCGAACTGGACCAGATGGCGATGCTCGCGTATCTCATCGCAGATGGTGGTCTCCAGCACCAGGTCATCGCCCGGGCGCAGACCGAAATCCAGACGATCATGCACGGCGCAGGCGGTCCACCGATCGGCGGTGACACGGGCCACTGCAACGAACCGCATGCCGGTCATCGCACTCGCCAGCTCCAGCATGCCCGGCACGGCCGGCATCGCAAGCAGTGCGGCCACGTCGTCCAGGCGCGGATCCGTGGCATGGGCCAACGACGCCGCAGGCGCGCTGCCCGGACCATCGTCATCCAGCGGGTTCTCCATCGCGGCGAGGCGGCGGTCCAGCGCTTTCGCGTTGACCTCGTTGAACAGGCCACGCACCGAGGCCGACAACGCCCTGGCATCGGTGATCGCACCCACGAAATGGAGGCCCTGCCCGACCAGGCGGATCTGCTCGACGCCGTGATCCAGCCGCAATGATGGCCACGCCAGGCGGTGCAGGATGCGCAGCCAGTCAGCGCGCGGGGTGTCATCCAGCAACGCGGTGACAATCACCCGCTGCGAACGGGTCCCCGCCTGTGGGCCGGGCAGATCGAAACCGATAAGGGCAGGAAAGCCTGGACTGGAAGACATCGCAACCTCTCTGGCGGCATCGCGCAGCCATCGACGGGTGGCCTTGAAGCCAAATTGTCGCATGAATGGGCGAGACTGGCCGTGATCGACTAGTGATATTTCGTCGCCGCACACCGGGCAATGCTCCTGGGCGCGCAATGCGGCCCGGGTACAAAAGGCTGCGGCTATCATTGAGGTGATCTAGCACCTCTCAACGACAAGGAAGTAAGACATGGGTCCTGCGGGTTCAGGGTTTTCGCTGTTGGTCGCGCTCATCGGCGCGCTGCTCGGGTTGTTGTGGCTGTTCGTTCCGTTTGCCATCTTCGGCATCAAGGGGCTGCTGCAACAGATCGTGGCCGAACAACGGCGCACCAATGAGATCCTCAGCCGCGTGCACGGCGAGCGCCTTCCGCCGGCGGCGCCCGAGCCGCAGCCGTTCAGGGCGCGGCCGTATCCGTGAAAAGGCGGCGATAGCCAAGCGCGGCGGGGCTGTCCGGACGCTGCGGTAGGCCGCTCACGGGGGCAGCGCGCACCAGGCAGATCCAGCGTTCCATGGGCCCGGCTGATTAATGCTGCGTCGCAGCAGTACAATGCCGCGCTTCCCCGTTCGACGCCGCCGCCTGCATGAGCTCCTCCTCCGTCCCTCTGGCCGCCCGGCTCTCGCCGCGCGAGCGCACCCTGATCCTGCTGGCCTTGTCGCTGGGCGGCTTTGCCATCGGCACCAGTGAGTTCGCCAGCATGGGCCTGATGCTGGAGATCAGCCGCGGGCTGTCGATCAGCGAAACCCAGGTCGGCCACCTGATCAGCGCCTATGCCATCGGCGTGGTGGTCGGCGCCCCGGTCCTGGCCTTTGCCGGCGCCGGCTTCGCGCGCCGCAACCTGCTGCTGGCGCTGATGGGCTTCTACGCCATCGGCAATCTGGCCAGCGCGCTGGCGCCCAACTACGGCACGATGCTGCTGGCCCGCTTCGTCGCCGGGCTGCCGCATGGCGCCTACTTCGGCGTGGCGATGCTGGTGGCGGCGGCGATCAGCCCGCCAGCGCAGCGTGGCGCGGCGGTGTCCAAAGTGCTGCTCGGCCTCTCCGTGGCGATCTTGGTCGGCAATCCGCTCACCACCTGGCTCGGCCAGCAGGTCAGCTGGCGCACCGCGTTCGCCCTGGTGAGCGTGCTGGCGATGGCCACCGTGGCGATGATTGCGCGCTTCCTGCTGCCCGATCCGGATGAGGTGCGTACCTCGCCGATGCGCGAACTGCGTGCCTTCAATCGTCCCCAGGTGTGGCTGGCACTGGCGATCGGTTCGGTCGGCTTCGCCGGCATGTTCTGCGTGTTCACCTATCTCGCCCCCACGCTGGTGCAGGTCACCGGCCTGGCCGAATCGTGGATGCCGCTGGCCGTGGGCATCTTCGGCATCGGCGCGATCATCGGCAACGTCGCCGGTGGCTGGCTGGTGGACCGCTTCCAGTTCCGCGCCGCCGCCGTCGTGCTGGTCTGGTCGATCCTGGTGCTGCTGGCCTTCCCGCTGGCCGCGCAATCGGTGTGGAGCGTGTTCCCGATGATCATTGCGGTCGGCACCATGGGCGCCCTGGCGGCCGTGCTGCAGACCCGCCTGATGGACGTGGCCGGCGAAGCGCAGACGCTGGCCGCCGCCTCCAACCATGCCGCATTCAATACCGCCAACGCACTGGGCCCGTGGTTCGGTGGCATGGCGATCGGCGCCGGCTTCAGCCCTGCGGTGACCGGTTACGTTGGCGCTGCCACCGCGCTGGGCGGGTTGCTGCTGTGGTGCGTGGCGATGCTGGTGGACCGCCGCGCGCGCAGCGTGCCGGTGCTGCAGCAGTAGGCGCGCGCCCCGAACCACCGCTCGATCCGAATCCCCGCCCAGGCGGGGATTTTTTTTATTTCCCCTATCATGGGCATCCGATCAAACCGCGCCACCCATGCTGTTCCGGCCACGGCCGCAACGCGGGCCGCACCTGGAACACCGATGACGTACGAATGGGCCCCGAGCGACTGGGGCCAACGCCTCACGCGATCGCCGCACTGGCGCCTGCGCCTGGAAGACGACCAGCTGCTACTGACCATTGACGGTCATCGGTACCACGCGCCGCTGGATGCACTGCAGGTGTACCCGCGCCTGCCCTGGGCACGGCTGAGCCTCCATCGTGAAGGGCACCCACCGTTGATCCTCGGCGGCCTGCCCGCTGCGGCCGCGCGCTTGCTGGTGTCGGCCCTGGAGGAGCGAAGCGGCAAGCAACGCCAGCGCGACCATGTGGCCTTGTTCCAGCAGTCCCACACCGCCATCCAGCACTGGCTCGCCCAGGTGCAGGCGGCTACCGATCTGGCCGACGAGGAATCGCTGTGGCTGACCTGCGAGCAGCAGCAGGCACTGCTGCAGGCACGCCCCACCCTGCCCCTGGATGAGGACGCGCTGTGGACGGTGTTCGATGATGCCGACCTGCGCAGCCAGCTCGATGGCGACCCGGCCGCGATCGAAGAAGCGCTGATGCTGTGGCTGGCCGACTGGCCAACGATGTGGGCGCGCCGCAATGAGGTCCATCAGGCGCGCGAACGGGTCGCCAGCCGTGCGTTTCTGGACCGCATCGAAAGCCGGCCACTCACCGATGAGCAGGCCCGCGCAGTGATCTGCTTCGACAACCGCGTCCAGGTGGTGGCCGCAGCAGGTTCGGGCAAAACCTCCACGATGGTCGCCAAGGCGGCGTACGCCATCGAACGCGGGCTGGTCGCGCCCGAGCGCATCGTCATGCTCGCCTTCAACAAGGAGGCCGCCACCGAGCTGCAGGCGCGTGCGGACCGCGCGTTCCAGCGCCTCGGCCTGGATCAGGTGCGGGTGGAAGCGCGCACCTTCCATGCGCTGGGCCGGCACATCATCGCCCAGGCCACCGGCCGGATGCCGCAGGTGCCGGACTGGGCGGTCGATGCCACCCAGGGTTTCCATCGGTTGGCCGAGATCATCGACCAGCTCAAGGACCGCTCGCTCGCCTTCCGTACCCAGTGGGACATGTTCCGGCTGGTGTTCGGCCGGGACCTGCCCGTCACCGGCGGGTCGCTGGACGCCGAGGAGTGGGACAAGGATGGCCAGGGGTATGTGCGCACCCTGCAGGGCGAGCGCGTGCATAGCATCGAAGCGTGCGTGATCGCCGACTGGCTGTTCTACAACGGCGTGGCGTACACCTATGCACGCCGCGATGCATTCGATGCCGGGACCGATGCGTACCGCCCGTACCGCCCGGATTTCCATTACCCCGGCATTGCGCTGTATCACGACCACCTCGCCCCGGCGGGACACGACCGCGCGCCCGCGCCTCGCGCTGGCGAGCCGGGCGCCCGCGATGGCATCGCGCGGATCGAGACCACCCCGCTGCAGTTGCGCACCGGCGAACTGTTCGTGCGGTTGGGCGAGGCCTTGTCGCAGCGCGGTATCGAACTGGACCCGAATCCCGATCGCGACCTGCCCGAGGGCGGCGCGACGCCGATGCCGGACAGCGACCTGATCGGCCTGGTCCGTACCTTCATCAGCCACGCCAAGAGCAACACGCTGCACGTGGAGGACATGGTCGAGCGCCTGCGCCGCCTGCCCGACGATCACTTCAAGCACCGCTACCGCCTCTTCCTCACGCTGATCGTCCCGATCCTGGAAGGCTGGGACGATGCGCTGGTGGCCGAGGGCGGGATCGATTTCGAAGACATGCTCAACCAGGCCGCCGAGCACCTCGAACAGGGGCGCTACGTCGCTCCCTTCGACCTGGTGATGGCCGATGAATTCCAGGATGCCTCGCGCGCCCGTGCGCGGCTGTGCCGGGCACTGGTGCAGGCACCGGGAAAACACCTGTTCGCGGTCGGTGACGACTGGCAGTCGATCAATCGCTTTGCCGGCGCGGACGTGTCGGTGATGACCGGCTTCGTGGACTGGTTCGGTCAGGGCCAGGTGCTCAAGCTGCAGCAGACGTTCCGCTGCCCGCAGGCGCTGTGCGATGTGTCCAGTGCCTTCGTATCCCGTAACCCTGCGCAGATCCCGAAGGACGTCCAGTCGGTCACGCCGGCGTACGGCGCGGTGCTGCAGGCCTACCAGGTCGCCTCGCGCGACCGGCTGGCCGGTGCGGTCGAGCAGTATCTGGAGCGACTGCACCAGCAGCTGCTGTCCGGCCAGGTGCCGCCCGGCCGCGATGGCAAGGTCACGGTGTTCGTACTCGGCCGCTACAACGCAGACCGCGCGATGCTGCCGGCCACGTGGCGGGCACGGCACGGGCAGCACATGGAGGTCAGCTTCCTCACCGTGCACCGCTCCAAAGGCATGGAGGCGGACTATGTGATCCTGCCCGGCATGCTGGACCGGCGCTTTCCCAATACCCGCGCCGATGATCCCGTGCTCGCGCTGGCGATGCCGGACAGCGATGCGTATCCGCTGGGCGAAGAACGCCGCCTGTTCTACGTAGCGCTGACGCGCGCGCGCCGCTCGGTGGCGATGTTCACCGTGCAGGGTCGGCGCTCGGCCTTCCTGACCGAGCTGGTCAATGACGGTGCGGTGCGCGTCACCTCGATGGCGGGTGAGACCATCCACGAGCAGGCCTGCCCGGCCTGCAGGGTGGGCGTGATCGTGCCGCGCACCGGGCCGTATGGCGCGTTCCAGTCGTGCTCGGGGTATCCGCGGTGCGAGTACAAGCCGCCGAAGGCGGGGGGACACCCGGGCGTGCGCACCTTCGCGGGGGCCTGAGCGGCGCGCACATGGCTCAGCCCAGCGCAGCCACCCCCTCCGCATCCATCTGCGCGAGCAGTGCACGGCGGCCCTCCACACCCGGCATCACCCGCACCAGGTTGCGCAGCATCCGTAGGTCCTGCTGCCAGCCCAGCTGATCGCCCAGCGTGTGCAGTGCCCGCGCCTGTCGGCCCGGGCGGCTGCGCTTGATCGAGGCAGCCAGCGCGCTGTCCAGCGTTGGCAGTGCTTCCAGCTGCATGCGCAGGCGGCGTACCCGCCGGCGCCAGCGGTGCAGATCCTCGGTATCGCGGCTGCGTGCGGCGCGCTTTTCCGCCTTGGCGGTACGCCGCTCACTACGCGCCAGTCCCTTGCGCAGGTCACGCCTTGCAAGGGACTCCCATGGCTGGCCTTGGAGATCCCGCACGATACGTCCCAGTGCCGCGTGGCGGCGTGCAAACGCCGGGTCGCGTGCGAGCGCCTGGGCCAGGCGTGCGTCGCGGCGCACCGTCAGCCGTCTGCCGACCTCCGCCCATGGCAGGGCGGGCTGCTGCGCGGCCAGGCGCTGGCAGGTGTCCACCACCACGTGGGCATCGCGCAATGCCGACAGCCCTTGCCCGAGGCGCCGCAGGGCCGCATCGGCCTGGCCTGTCTCAAAACGGCTGTTCTCCAGCAGCGCGAGCAGCGCGCGCAGGCGGCGGATGGTCTTGCGCGCGCGATGCACGGCATCGTGGACATCGGGTTGGGGCGAAAGCGCCTCGGCGATGGCCGTACACTCACGCGCCGCCAGTGCGCGGGCGGCCGGGCCGATTGCGGGTGGCGACATGGTGGTTTCCCCCGGAGGCGTCGGGGGATTGTACCCAGGCTGCGGGCGAAGCCTGTCAGCCCGGGTTGAACATCTGCCGCACGCCCCGCAGCAGTTCGTTGACACTGAACGGCTTGGGCAGCAGGGACATCCCCTGCCCGAGGAATTCATTGCGGACAGCGGCGCTTTCCGTATAGCCGGTGACGAACAGCACCGGCAGGTGCGGCCGCAGGGCCCGGGCCGCATCGGCAAGCTCGCGGCCGTTCATGCCGGGCAGGCCGACGTCGGACAGCAGCAGGTCCAGCTCACGGTCCGAATGCAGTTCCAGCAGCGCCTGCTGCGCGTTGATGGCCTCGACCACCTGGTATCCGGCTTCGACCAGCATCTCCCGGACCATCATCCGCACCGAATCGGTATCGTCCACCAGCAGGATGCGTTCGGCGCTGCCACGGGGCAGCTGTGCCGGTAACGATGCCTGGGCGACCGGCTGAAGCTGGCCCTCCGGCAGCAGCAGCTCGATTTCCGTCCCCTCGCCACGCTCGCTGGCGATGCGTGCGCTGCCACCGGACTGACGCGCGAACCCGTAGGTCATCGACAACCCCAACCCGGTGCCCTCGCCCTGCGGCTTGGTCGTGAAGAACGGCTCGAACACCTTGGTCAGCAGCTCGGTGGGAATGCCCACGCCGTTGTCCAGGACGGTCACGGCGATGTAGTGGCCCGGGGCCAGTTCATGGTCACGTTCGATCTGCGCACGCCCGGCGCGGATGCGGATCAGGCCTTGGCCGGCCAGCGCATCGCGGGCGTTGATGACCAGGTTGAGGATCACGTTCTCGAACTGGTTCGGGTCGGCCACCGCGATCAACGGCTCCGGGCCCAGCTCCAGTTCAAGCTCGATGTTCTCCCCGATCGAGCGCTGCAGCATGTCTTCCAGCGAGCGCACCCGCGCCACGACGTCGAAGGTCTGCGGGTCCAGCGGTTGTTTGCGCGCGAAGGCCAGCATGCGCTGGGTCAGCGCCGCGGCACGGTGTGCCGAACCGGTGGCGATCTCGACGTAGCGCGAGGCCTTGTCCCATTTACCGCTGGAGGCGGCGATCTCGATCATGTCCAACCCGGAGATGATCGTGGTCAGCAGGTTGTTGAAATCATGCGCGATGCCGCCGGTGAGCTGGCCGAGCGCATCCATCTTCTGCGCCTGCATCAGCTCGATCTCGGTGCGCTCGCGCTCGGCGATCTGAAAGGCCAGTTCGGACGTGGCGCTTTCCAGCTCCTGGCGCTGCTCGTTGGCACGCGCATGGTGCTCGGTCGTGTCTTCGATCAGCACCAGCCCCTGGCCGGCGGCCTGATAGGGGGTCACCCGCCACTCGGTCATGCGGATCGCACCGCCGACGCGAAGGCTGAAGGTTCCCTGCCAGCGCTCGCCCTCGGCGAGGGCGACCTTCAACGCACTCAGCGGCGCGGCCTGATCCTGAAGCAGCTGATCGAGTTGGCCCGGACCGATCTGCTGGCCCAGCAGACGGGTGAACGCGTCGTTGGCGTCGTGCGCGTTGAGGTCGGCATCGAGCACCGCGATGGGCGCATTGATATGGCGGAAGATCTCGCGGAAGCGCGCTTCAGTCTCGCGCAGCGCTTCCTCCGCGCGGCGGGCGCGCAGCAGGCTGCGCAGCGTGGCCAGCAGCACATCCGGGTCCACAGGATGGATCAGATAGGCATCGGCGCCTGCGTTGAGACCGGTGATCATGTCGCCGGTCGCGATCGAGGCCGCCGAGACGTGCACCACCGGCAGCAGCTGCAGCCGCGCGTTCTCGCGCAGCTGGCGGACCACATCGAAGCCACTCATGTCCGGCAGGTTCACATCCAGCACCAGCGCATCGAAATCATGCTCGGCCAGGCGCTCCAGCCCCTCCCCGCCGGTACCGGCTTCCTCGACATGGAACCCGTGATGCTCGAGCACCCGGCGCACCGCATAGCGGGTCGCCACGTTGTCGTCCACCACCAGGATGCGATCAGGGTTCGCCATTCGCGGCCTCCGTGGCCAAGGTCAGCGGCAACACCACATAGAAGTCCGAGCCTGCGCCGATTTCACTTTCGACCCCGACGTGCCCACCCAGCAGCTCGGCAAAGCGCTTGCACAGTGACAACCCCAGCCCGGTGCCGCGCAGCCGTTTCTGCAGCGGTGTATCCACCTGCACGAAATCCTCGAACAGGGTGGACTGCAGTTCGGCGGGGATGCCGATGCCGGTATCGCGCACGCTGAAGCGCACGGCGCTCTCCCCTTCCAACCGGGTCGACACCACCACCTGCCCATTGGGCGTGAACTTCAGTGCGTTGGAAATGAAGTTGCGCAGGATCTGCGCCAGCTTCTTGTCGTCGGTGTACAGCAACGGCATCACCGGCGGATCTTCGAACACCAGGTCCACCTGGTTGCCTTCCACCAGCGGGCGGAACATGCCACGCAGGGCCGAGAACAGGTCCATCAGGTCGAACCAGGCCGGTGAAATGGTGATCCGCCCGGCCTCGATCTTGGCCAGGTCCAACAGGTCGTCCACCATCTCGCGCAGCTCGCTGGTGGAGGCACTGATGAAGCGCACCTGGCGGCGCTGCTCGTCGGTCAGCGGGCCGTCCATGCCGTCTTCCAGCAACCGCGTCATGCTCAGGATCGAGCCCAGCGGCGTGCGGAATTCATGACTCATGTATGACAGGAACCGGCTCTTCAGCTCGGAGACCTCGCGCAGCTGCTCGGCCTGCTGGTCCAGCTCGGCATACAGCGCGAGCACGCCCTGGTTGGTTTCATCCAACTCGGCACGCAGCGCATCGGCTTCCAGGCGCAGCCGCTGCAGTTCCTCATCATTGGGGGTGACGCTCAATGCAGATCTCCAAGACGCAGGGCAACAATGCCGGCGTCATCCCGGCCACGATCAAAATCACGCTGCAGCACCGCCACGATCACTGCTGGATGACGGTGGAACAGGCCGGGGTAATCACGCAGGCTCCAACGCGCCTGTAGTCCATCGCTGTGCATGACCAGCAGCGTGCCTGTGGCCGCGTGAAAATGGAATGGTTGTGCCTTGCGGTACTGCACGCCGACGATCCCCGGGTGCGAGGCCAGCCCACGCGAACTGGTGGGCTCGCACAGGCTGGCGGCGATGTTGCCGATGCCGGCGAACTCCACCTGGCCCGTCGCCACATCCACGCAGGCCACCGCTGCCGCGCCACCCCGGGTGCCGGACATACCGGCATGCAGCACGCCGATCAACGCCGGTGCACCGCCCGCGGCAGAATGCGCGACCGCATCCACACCGGCCCACGCAGCATCGGCCGCAGGAAGCCCGTGGCCGAGGCCATCGATCACCGTGAGCGACACGGTCCGTGCGTCTGCGCGGATATGCCATGCATCGCCGCAGGCCAGCTCGTGGCGCATCGGCAGGCGCAGGGCGCCGTAGGCCACGTCGATGTCGCGCGGGGTGCGGCTGGCGTAGATCCGCGCCACGACCACCGCCCCCTTGGCATCGGACCAGGCATCGAGCACGCTGGCCTGGCGCTGGATCGCGCCCAGCCCGAGGCCCTGGGTGCCGCCGGTCGAATACCCGTCCGGAAGGCACTCGGCCAGGGAAAAGCCCGGGCCGGCGTCCACGGTGCACAGCTCCACCCCGTTGCCGCCGCGGCCGCAGACCACGGACAGGTACATGCGGCCACCGCGCCCATGTTTGAGCACGTTGGTCGCCATTTCGGTCGCCACCAGCGCCGCGCGGCCGGCGTCCATTTCATCCAGGCCGACATGATCGGCCAGTGCCAGCGCTTCGCGTCGCGCCTGTCCGACCTGTGAGGTTTCTTCGACCACCACGACCCGCGTTACCTGACCTGCGAAGTTCAGCTCCATTTGGTGATCGTGATGCGGGTGCCCTGCCCCGGCGCACTCTCCAGCTCGAATTCATCCACCAGCCGGCGTGAGCCGGACAGCCCCAGGCCCATGCCCGAGCCGGACGACCAGCCATCGGTCAGCGCCTGCGCGACATCCGGAATGCCCGGCCCGTTGTCGGCGAAGACCAGCCGCACGCCCTTGCGCAGCCCCTTCTCGACCACGTCCCAGTCCATCGTCCCGCCGCCACCGTAGATCACGGCGTTGCGGGCCAGCTCACTGGCGGCAGTGACCAGCTTGGTCTGGTCGATCAGGCGCAGCTTGCAGGCCACGCACACCTGGCGCGCGGCCTGGCGGGCCAGCACCACATCCTGCTCGATGCGGATCGGCAGCGAACCACTGTTGGCACTCATGAGGCCGCTTCGTCTTCGTCGGTGCGCTGCAGCAGCTTCATGCCGCGCTCCACGTTGAGTGCGGTGCGCACGCCGCTGAGGGTGAGGCCGAGCTCCACCAGCGTGATCGCCACGGCCGGCTGCATGCCCACCACCACCGTGGTGGCATCCATGATCCGGGCCAGCGACGAAATGGTCGCGATCATGCGGCCGATGAACGAATCGACGATATCCAGCGCGGAAATATCGATCAGCACGCCGCGCGCGGAGGTGTTGCGGATCTTCTCGGTGAGGTCATCCTGCAGGGTCAGCGCGAGCTGATCGTGCATGTCCACCTGGATGGTCACCAGCAGCAGATCGCCCATCTGCAGGATCGGGATGCGTTCCATCTCAGCGGGCGGTCCGGGTCACGGTCTGGCCGGTGCGCTTGAGCGCCAGCGCCAGTGCGTCGGCGAGGTTGGCCTTGGTGACGATGCCCTGCAGGTCCAGCCCGAGGTGCACGATGGTCTGGGCGATCTGCGGCCGCACGCCACTGATGACCGCATCGGCACCCATCAGGCGGATGGCGGTCACGGTCTTCAGCAGATGCTGTGCGACCAGCGTGTCCACGGTGGGCACGCCGGTGATATCGATGATCGCGATTTCAGAACCGGTATCCACGATGCGCTGCAGCAGCGACTCCATCACCACCTGGGTGCGCTGCGAATCCAGCGTGCCGATCATCGGCAGCGCGAGGACGCCTTCCCACAGCTTCACCACCGGCGTGGACAGCTCCAGCATCTCTTCCTGCTGGCGCTGGATCACGTCCTCGCGCGTCTTCTGGAACACGCTGACCGTGTGCAGTCCCAACTGGTCGATCAGCTCGGAGACCGCCCACAACTGGTCGCCCAGCTGCGCCGGATCATTCGCGTAGCCCTGCTGGATCACCTCGAACAGCGGTCGCTTCAGCGAGAAGATGAAGCTGGCGGTCTCCGACGAGTTGAAGCCCTTCAGCACGCGCTCGCGGGAAAGTTCCTCCAGGAAGCGGCGGATGTCCTGCCACTCGACCCGTGCGATGGAACTGACCTCCGTAGCCGACAGCGCCTCCAGGAACAGACGCCAGAACTCGCGGACCTGCTGGTCCAGCTCGCGGGAGGACAGGCGGCCGTCCTGGGCCTGGCTGGAACCGGCCAGATTGCCGGCCCATGCGGCCAGCAGGGGCTCTTGATGGCTGCGAATGAGATCGATCGTGCGCTGCTGCAAAGCCGCCATGGAAAAGGTCCTGAAAGAAGGGAAACACCGGGTGGACGGGCGACCCATCACCGATATGAATGGGGGTCGCAATCATCCAAGCTTAAATGAATTCAGGAAGATTGGGCATGACGGCAGATGCTGATGGCGTGAAGGTTGTTTGCACCTCCCTGACTCATTCAGAAAGACCGGACCTGGGCTGTTCGCCTGGCCCGTTTCCAGGCCGGGCCGCCACAACGCATCAGGCCGCCCGAAGGCGGCCTGATGGTGGAACGGTCAGCGCAGCAGCGCGAACAGCAGCAGCAGCGGAATCGGAATGCCGAGCATCCACAGCAGAATGTACTTCATGGTGTTTCCTCCCTTGGGATGGTCAGGTTCACAGGTCGCGGCGACGGCCGCCCCAGGTGGCACTCAGGCTGGCGATGAAGGCACCGATCAGCAGCGTGATGAACAGCCACAGCGCGGCATAGGCGCTCGCCTTGCGGGCATCGTCGGCCGCCTGCTTGGCCTGCTGCTTGGCGTTGTCCAGCGCAGCGCGCAGGCGGGTCTGGACATCGGTCACGCGGGCCTGTGCTTCGGCCTGGCTCATCCCGGTCTGTGCCGCCACCAGCTGGCCCAGGTACTGGGTATCGGCCGGGTCCATGGTGTCGGACTTGAGGCTGTTGACGATGATGCGATTGACCTCGGTACGCACCTCACGGCTGTCCGCACGACGGTCGGCACCCGGCATCGGGCGCGGCGGCGGCGGTGCGCCGTTGACCGGCGGTGCCGGGGGTGCCGCTGCATCGGCCGGACCCACCGGCGGCGCGGGCTGCGCTGCGGTCGGGTTGGCACGGAACAGCGAATCCACCCAGTACTGCACGTCACCCTCTTCGTTGCCCATTGCGGCCGAGCCTGCGCCTGCTGCGGCAATACCGCCGGCAGTGGACGCCGCCGCACCTGCGGTGGCACCGGCCACCTTGGCGCCAGCGCCGAGAATGCCGCCGATCGCGGAGGTCAGCAGTGCGGCGGTCAGCAGGGTAGCCACCGCCCACGACACGAAACCATGTGCGGTGTCGCGGAAGTAGGTCTCATCGCCGTGCAGGTTGCTCCACTTCGTGCGCAGGCGACCGGCCAGATAGCCACCCAGGCCGGAGGCTGCGATGGCGGTGAAGGTCAACCAGGCAATGCTGGACCAGCCGAAGGTCTCGGCAGTCACGCCTTCAAACGACCACGGCGAGACCGACGACAGGCCCAGGCCCACGCCGAGAATCACCAGGATCAACGAAAGCGCGGCTGCGGCGATGGCACCGGCCAGGATAGCGCCCCATGACACGGCGCTCTCGCGCGGAAGATCCACCACCGGCGGTGGGGTGACCACGGCCACGGTCGCGGCAGCGACGGGCTCGGGGTGGGCGTAATCGCCTCGGGTATTCATAGCGGATGGCACTCCTTTTCATGCGCTGCGGATGCAGCTCGCATCGGCAGGCTGCGCTTCAGGTCGTGAAATACGCGAGACGCTGAAAACAAGACCGTGTGGACGGCCGCGCCAGACTCACACCCGCCGGCCAAGCAGCATGATCACGCCGACCAGCCCACCCAGCGCGCCGACAACCGCCAGCTCGATGGACGGCTCACGCAACCGCAATGCCATGACGATGCACAGCGCGCCCAGCCCGATGATCACCGCACCGAGGGCCGCCGCACGCGCCGAGCCATAGAAGTGAGTACGCCGGATCGGCTCGCTGAGCGCAGGCTGCCTGCGTTGCCAAGCCTCCAGTGCGTGTTCGAATTCGCGCAGCAGGCGGTCACGGCTCTGCAGATCGGCTGCACTCACCATCAGTGTCGCCCGACCCGGCCGCACCAGTTTCAGATAGTCATCGGTGCCCCAGCTGGACAACTGATCGAAGGGCACTGCGTCGCGTCGCGAAAACATCAGGCCATCGGCCATGACCATCACTTCATTGCGCGTCGGGAAGCCCTGGAAGGCCAACAACGGCGGCAGCACCAGGCACAGCAGTGCCACCACGATGGCGATACCCACCGGACCGCGATTGAGCACGATGAACATGAAACTGCCCGCAGCCAACAGGAATGCGAGCGGGACGGCCAGCTGGTGCCAGCGGGTATAAACCGAGACCTGGATACCTTCCCTTGGCTTCACGACGGGTTCCCTCCTCAGTATCGGCGCGGGGCCGGGCGCCTCGGGCCACCATGGTCTTCGATGCCGGCCACGGCGGCAAATGCGCTGATGTCAAAACGGTTATCAGCCTGCCATCGTCGCGCCGGTGAATATGCTGATGAACATGCGTTCCAAGCCACGATGAACTTTTACGACATTCACGTGGCAATAATCCAGTCACGCCACGGATGGCACGTGACCGGCCAGGGATGGCCTTTCAGCGGATGCAGTGGAACGGGGGCTGCATCGCCGGCGACTTGGCGCGTCCAAGGGGATTATCTGGAAGCACTCTCATGACACTGGCATTATCCGGTCGCGTCGTCGCGGCCCTGTTCCTCGCCTCAAGCCTGTCCGTGGTCCTGCCTGCAGCGGCCGCAGCCACCGCCCCATTTCCTGCGGAAGGGGTGTGGCGCGGCGAATTCAATATCGATGGCGATCCCATTCCCTTCAACTTCGAAGTAAAGGGAAAGCGTGCGCAGGACGCGACCTTCACCCTGCTCAACGGCAGCCGCACCGACAGATTCAAGGTCACCCCGCGCGATGACGGGACCTTCTCGGTGCGGATGAACACCTACGATGCGGTGCTCGAAGGCAAGGTCTCCGAGGATGGCAAGCACCTGGTCGGCCAGTACAAGGACCTGGTGCCCAGCCGCAACGGGGCGCGCAACCTTGCCTTCACCGCCGAACAGGGCGCGGCATGGCGCTTCGTCAAGCCCGGCCAGGACGAGGCACCGGCGGCGGACCTCAGCGGCAAGTGGGCCGTGCAGACCATCGACAAGGCCGCCCGCCAGGACAAGCGCAACCAGATCGCCCTGCTCAAACAGGAAGGGAATCGCCTCTCCGGCGTGTTCATGACCGTGGTGGGTGATACCCGCGAGCTGGAAGGCACCGTGCAGGGCAACCGTTTCTACCTGTCCGGCTTCAGTGGGCCCAGCCCGCTGCTGATCCGCGGCACGATCGATGAAGACGGCAACATCCAGGGCGCGTTCGGCAGCGGCATCTACAACGTGGTGAAGTTCGAGGCCGAGAAGAGCGACAAGGTGGAGCTGCCGGATCCGTACAAGCTCACCTTCCTCAAGGATGGCCAGGAACGCATCGATTTCAGCTTCCCCGACCTGCAGGGCAAGCAGGTCTCGCTGCGCGACGACAAATACCGCGGCAAGGTGGTCATCGTTGAAGTAATTGGTACCTGGTGCCCGAACTGCACCGACCAGACCTATTTCCTGGCCCCGTGGTTCAAGCAGAACCAGCACCGTGGCGTGGAGGCGGTGGCGGTCGCCTTCGAGCAGGAAGACAACTTCGATTACTTCAAGAAGACCCTGACCACGTTCAAGGATTACTTCGACATCCGCTACGACATCGTGTTCGGCGGCATCGCCGACAAGAAAGTCGCTACCGAGAAACTCAAGGGCCTCAATTACATGGCCGCCTTCCCGACCACGATCATCATCGGCCGTGACGGCAAGGTCCGCGAGATCTACACCGGCTACACCGGCACCGTGACCGGGGAGTATCACCAGGATTATGTGGCGCGCTTCAACAGCCTGCTCGACGGGCTGATTGCCGAGCCCGATCCGTATGCGGCAAGCGCCGCGACCGCAACCACGACGCCGGCACTGGCCGTCGCCCCGTAACCCTCCGCGGCGGCCGGCCTGCCTGCCCGCCGCGGTCCTCCCTCCTGCGCTGCACGCCCGGCCTCCCCGCGATGCCGCGGGCGGCTGCGGGCCACCACAAAGAGACCTGCCCCATGCGCACCACCGTGCTGTTGACCCTGCTCACCGCTGCCATCGCACCTGCCGTGGCGATCGCCGCGCCGGTGACCTACCAGCTCGACCCGACCCATACCGATGTGCTGTTCACCTGGAACCACAACGGCTTTTCGTTCCCGACCGGCCGCGCCGCGATCAGCAGCGGCACACTGGTCTACGACGCCGCCAGGCCCGCCGCCTCGCAGGTACAGGTCGAGCTGCCGTTGGCCGAGCTGGCCACCCACGTGCCAAAACTCGACGAGATCGTGAAGAGCGACAAACTTTTCGATGTCACCAGGTTCCCGCAGGCTGCCTTCCGCAGCACCTCGGTCGTGTCCCAGGGCGCCGGCCGCCTGAAGATCACCGGCGAGCTGACCCTGCATGGCGTCACCCGCCCGGTCGTGCTCGACGCCACCCTCAACAAGGTGGGCGAGCATCCCAGCCGCAAGGTGCCAACCATCGGCTTCAACGCCACGGGCGTGATCCGCCGCAGCGAATTCGGGCTGGATGCGTTCCTGCCCAACATCGCCGACGAAGTGCAGCTGCGCATCACCACCGAGGCGCAAGGGGGCAAGGAGTGAGGTACGGCATCCTTCCCCTGGGCATTGCGTTGCTGCTGAGCGGTGGCAACGCGATCGCCGCCGATACGCCAAAGGTCGCCCTCCAGCCGCGGCTGGAGGCCGCGCCCGACGGGTCCCGCGAGCTGGTCATCGATGCCCGCATCGAACCGGGCTGGATCCTGTACGCCTCGGACTTCGAGCAACCGCAGATCGGCCCGCGCGCGGCGCGGGTGATCCTGGCGGACGGGGCGCAGACGCAGGGCCCGCTGCGCTCGGTCGATGCCCGCGAAGGCCACGGCCGCAGTTTCGCCGGTGACTACCGCTACACCTATTTCAGCGAACAAGGGCAGCTGCGCCTGCCCGTGGCGGCGGGCGGCACGCCGGTGAACGGCACCCTGCGCGCGCAGGTCTGCTTCGAAGAGAGCGGCCTGTGCGAGCTGGTCCAGCAGGAGATCGCCGCGCGTTGAGCGCGGTGCCCGCCATGCTACGCCCTGCCCTGTCCCTCTCCCTGCTTGCGGCACTGGCCGGCGGCGCGTTCCTGGCGCCGGTGCTGTCCGCCGATGCGCCGACCTACGACGGCGATCTGTCCGACAACCCGCGCGCCCAGCTGGGCCGACAGCTCTTCTTCGATCCCATCCTGTCGCGTGACCGCACGGTGTCGTGCGCCAGCTGCCATCAGCCGGCCCGCGCCTTCGCCGATGACCGCGCGCTCAGCCTGGGCGTGGACGGTCGCCTGGGCACCCGCAACACGCCCAGCGTGATGAACAGTGCCGGGCGCACCCGCTTCTTCTGGGATGGCCGCAGCGAGACCCTGGAGGAACAGGCGCTCGCGCCGATCGCCAACCCGCTGGAGATGGACCTGCCGGTGGATGACGCGGTGGCGCGGCTGCGTGCCGATCCTGCGTGGGTGGCGCGCTTCCAGGATGCCTACAGCACCGCTCCCAGCGCGCGCACGCTGGGCCGCGCCCTGGCCGCCTACCAGAAGACTCTCAACACCGTGGACAGCCCGTACGACCGCTACGCGCTGGGCCAGGAGGACTCGATCAGCGACGCGGCCAAGCGCGGCCGCCTGCTGTTCATCACCAAGGCCCAATGCGTGAGCTGCCACGCCGGGGAGGACTTCACCTCGGACCGCTTCAAGAACATCGGCATCTACAACGGCCGCGAGTTCAACGACGAAGGCCGCGGCGGGATCACCGGCGATCCGGCGCAGAAGGGCGAGTTCAAGGTGCCGGGCCTGCGTAATGTCGCGCTGACCGCGCCCTACATGCACAACGGGATGTTCAAGAGCCTGCGCGAAGTGATCGTGTATTACGACGACCCCGGCAAGGTCATCCCCGATTCGATCGGCCGGGACGCGCAGCTGCGCGATCCGCTGCACCTGACCGAGGCGGAGATCGACGACATCGAGCAGTTCCTGCACACCCTCACCGACGACCGCTTCGCGTCGCGCGCGACCTCTTCGACGGCCTCACCTCCATGACCTCTTCCGCTTTGCGCCGCCTGGCGCTGCTGGCTACCGTGCTGATGATCGCGCTGCCCATGGCATCGTTCGCCGCCCCGCCCACCACGGCCGCGCCTGCCGGCCAGGCGGCACCGGTCCTGCACTGGACCGATCTCGACGGCGCCCCGGCGTCGCTGGCGCAATGGCGCGGCCGCCCGGTGCTGCTCAACTACTGGGCCAGCTGGTGCGGCCCGTGCCTGAAGGAACTGCCCGACCTGCAGGATTTCTCGCAGGCGCAGACCTCGCGGCCGAACGGCGTGCACGTGGTTGGTGTCGCGCTCGATGATGTGGAATCGGCCAAGGCCCTGCGCGACCAGCTGCGCCTCACCTACCCGCAACTGGCGGAGGGCGACGGGCCGCCCGGCACCGCCGCCGCGTTCGGCAACCGCATCGGCACACTGCCGTTTTCGGTGCTGATCGATGCGCACGGCACCGTGCTGCAGGTCCACAACGGCCCGCTGCATCCTGCCGACCTCGCCCGCTGGGCTGCCGCGGCCGGCGGTGCGCCATGACCGGCACCGGACGTGCCGCCACCGCTGCCGAGTGCTGTTGCACGGGTACGCCAGCCACCGGCTGATCCGGTCCATCCGCCCTCGCCTGCCTGCCGCATGCCGCTGTGCATCGGCCCTCCTTCTCCTGGGGATCTTCCATGCTGTCCACGCACCATCGCCTGCCGTTGGTTCTCGCCGTCCTGTCCGCGTTGTCCCTGCCCCTCGCCGCATACGGCGCAGCCGAGGTGGAGGTTGCCACCAGCGTGAGCACCGCCACCCTGGATACGGTCACCGTGACCGGCACCCGTGCACAGGGCCGCACCGTGCGCGAAAGCGCGGCGCCGATCGATGTCCTGTCCGCCGAGGACATCCGCGCCGCCAACGCAAGCAGCCTGCTGGATGTGCTCAACACCACCGTGCCCAGCTTCAACCTGCCGCTGGAGACCGGGGATCTGAACAGCATGGTGCGTGCCGGGCAGCTGCGCGGCCTCAATGCCAGCCACGTGCTGGTACTGGTGGACGGCAAGCGCCGCCACGCCACCGCGTTGCTGGGCGCGGGTGGCTTCGGTGGCGCGGCGCCCGCCGATCTCGCCCTGATCCCTACCGGTGCGATCGAACGCATCGAAGTGCTGCGCGATGGCGCCTCGGCGATCTACGGTTCGGACGCCATCGCCGGGGTCATCAACATCGTCACCCAAAAGGCTGCCCGCGGCGGCAACGTCTCCTACCGCGATGGCACCTACTTCGCCGGCGATGGCCGCGCGCGCGTGGTGCAGGCCGATGCCGGGTTCGGCCTGGGCGACGGCGGCTATCTGCACCTGGCGGCGCAGCTGGACGACCAGGAAGCCACCAACTACACCAGCCCCGCACGCGATACATTCCTGTACTACTTTCCGCGCAACGCGGCCGGCAATGCGATCCGCCCCGGCGGCAACCAGGCCAGCAACCCGACGCTGCCACCCGGCGCGACGCCGGATCCGCGCGAGGCCACGCGCGACAACAATGCCTGGCGCAACCGGGGCATCCGCGCGTTCCGCACGAAGACCGCCACGGCCAATGCCAGCATCCCACTGGCTGCCACGGTAGAGGCCTACGGGCTGCTGACCCTGGCCCAGCGTGATGCCTGGGCACCGCAGAACTTCCGCCAACCGCTGCGCAATGAGGTAGTACGCGCGATCGATCCGGATGGCTTTGCACCGACCGAGCACATCGACGAGAACGACGGCGCGCTCACGCTGGGGGTACGCGGCCAGTTCGGCGAGTGGGACTGGGACCTGAGCAGCGGCTACGGGCGCGATGCGATGGATATCAACCTGCACAACAGCATCAACCCCACCTACGGCCTGGACAGCCAGACCGATTTCTACATCGGCGACCTGCGCTACAGCGCCTGGACCCATAACCTGGATCTGCGCCGCCAGCTGCAGACGGCGTGGCTGGCCGCGCCACTGGAACTCAGTGCAGGGGCGGAGTATCGCGACGAGCGCTACCGGATCGGCGCGGGCGACGTGCAGTCCTACACCCATGGCGGGCAGCGGGTGCTCGACGGTCCCTACGCGGGCACGGTGCTGGGGATCGGCCTGGGCGGCTCGCAGGCGCTGCCCGGCTACCGGCCCGAGGACGCAGTCGATGTCAGCCGCAACAGCGGTGCGCTGTACCTCGGCGTCGCGGCCGACCTGGGCTCGCGCTGGCGCGTGGACCTGGCCGGCCGGCATGAGCGTTACTCGGATTTCGGCAGCGAAACCACCGGCCGCCTGTCCACCCGTTTCGCGCTGCATCCCCGGCTCGCCCTGCGCGGCACGATCAGCAACGGTTTCCAGGCGCCGTCACTGGCCGCGCAGGCGTATCGCAACACCTCCAACGGCAATTTCTACACCGACCACATCCTGCAGGCCGGTTCGCCGCAGGCCATTGCACTGGGTGCGCAGCCGCTGCGCCCGGAAACCTCGCGAAGCCTCAGCCTGGGCATCGTGGCCGAGCCATGGCAGGGCGCATCACTGACGGTGGATGCCTACCGCATCGATGTGGATGACCGGATCGCCCTGTCCACCACCTTCCGCGAGGGGCTGTATCCCGGCTCCGGCGTGCTGGTCACCTCGGTGGGACTCGGCGCACAGGATGGGGTGCGCTACTTCATCAATGCCGCCGATACCCGCACCGATGGCGTGGAAGCCACGCTCGAAGGCCGCGTCGATCTGGGCCGCGGCGGCAGCCTGCGCTGGACGCTGGCCAGCAGCCATAACCGCGCCAGGATCACCGGCCTGGCCCCCACCCCCGCCGTGCTCGCCGCCTTCAATGTGCCGGTGTTCAGCACCGGATCGCAGAACGAGCTGCTCTACAAGGCGCCCAAGTCCCGGCAGGTGCTGGGCCTGGACTGGAGCCTGGGCCGCTACCGGGTCGGCCTGCGCCAGAGCCGCTATGGCGACATCCAGCGCTATGGTTCGCCGACCACGGTCGCCAGCAGTGGGCCGTATGCCGGCCAGGCCGAGATCGCCTATGACATCGGCGGCCTCTGGATCACCGATCTGCAGCTGGGGGCCACCCTGCCCGGCGGCTGGGACGTGGCGCTGAACGCCAACAACGTGTTCGACCGCAAAGTCACCAGACTGCCCGAGCCGCTGCTTGCCGCGAACGAATACTACCGGTATGCCAATGGCGGACCGGTCGATGGCTCGGGGGGGCTGTGGTCAGCCACCCTCCGTTACCGCTGGGACTGATCCGCGCGAAGCGCAAGGAACACCGTCGCATCCTCACAGATCCGGGCCCCCGCCTATGCAAAAATAAGGGAACTGTGGCACGCCGCGTCGCAGGTGACGGTGTGTGCTCCTGACAACCAGGCGCAGCCGTGCCATTCGTGCGGTGGCCAGTACTGGTAAAGATCAGGAGTCAATGAATGTCCTCGAGGAATTCCGGCGCAAGCGCCTTGGATCTGTCCAGCTGCGCGCGTGAGCCGATCCGTACCCCCGGTGCCATCCAGCCGTACGGATTGATCCTGGTCCTCGATCACACGACATTGACGGTCAACGCCCGCGCGATGGCCGAGCCGGGCCTGCTGGAGGCGCTTGGCGATCCGCTGGGCCAGCCGCTGGAGCAGGTGCTGGCCGGCACTCTGGCGCCATGCAGGCCGGTGCTGGAGGCATTGCAGGAGGGTGCCTCGCATTTCCTGGGCGCGCACCCGGTGGGCACGGCGGGCAACCACCACACCGTGGCCCACCGGATCGGTGATGACGTCATCATCGAGCTGGAGGCCCCGGTGCCGGGCGAACCGGGCTCGCTGGAGGACCTGTATCCCTCGATCCGCCGCTTCATGGCCGCCATCGAGCACGCGCCGACGACCCAGGCATTGTGCGAACTCGCTGCCACGCATATCCGCGAGCTGACCGGCTTCGACCGCACGATGATCTACCAGTTCGACAAGGACTGGAACGGCGCGGTGGTGGCCGAGGACCGCAACGACGTGTTGCCCTCCTACCTCGACCTGCGCTTCCCGGAATCGGACATCCCCGCCCAGGCGCGCGATCTGTACCGGCAGAACCGCGTCCGCCTGATCGCCGACAGCCATTACACCCCCGTGCCGCTGGTGCGCGTACCGGCCCTCGCCGATGCGGCGCCCATCGATCTGGGCCCGGCCATGCTGCGCAGCGTCTCCCCGGTGCACCTGCAGTACATGCGCAACATGGGCACGGGCGCCTCGATGTCGGTCTCGGTGCTGTCCGAGGGCGAGCTGTGGGGCCTGATTTCCTGTCACAACCAGGTCGCCCGCCGGGTGCCCTACCACGTACGTACGGCCTGCGAGTTCATCGGTCAGATCCTGTCGCTGCAGATCGCGGTGAAACAGCGCGCGGTCCTGGTCGAAGAGCGCATCGCACGCCGCGCGATCCAGGTCCGGCTGCTCGGGCGGATGGCCGGTGACACCGACTTCATGGCCGCACTCGGCCGCGACCAGCAGAGCCTGCTCGCGCTCACCCAGTCCACCGGCGCGGCAATCGTGCACCGTGGCGAGTGCATCCTGCATGGCCAGTGCCCCGGCCAGCGCCACGTGATGCAGCTGGTGCAATGGCTGACCGCGCAACAGATCGAGGGCGACATTTTCTGCACCGATACCCTGCCGCTGGACTGGAAGGAGGCCGAAGCCTTCGCCGGCGTGGCCAGCGGCGTGCTGGCCATCTCGATCTCGCAGATCCACGACAGCTTCGTGATCTGGTTCCGTCCCGAAGTGGTCCGCACCGTGCGCTGGGGCGGCGACCCGCGCAAGGAAGAGACCGGACAGCCCCTGTCGCCGCGCACTTCCTTCGAGGGCTGGAAGCAGACCGTGCGCCAGCAGTCGCTGCCCTGGAACGACGTGGACCGCGATGCTGCGCTGGAACTGCGCACGGCCATCGTGGATATCGTGCTGCGCAAGGCCGAAGAGATGGCGGCATTGAACGAGCAGCTGTTGCGCAGCAACAAGGAACTCGAAGCGTTCTCCTACTCGGTGAGCCATGACCTGCGCGCCCCGTTCCGGCACATCGTCGGTTACTCGGAACTGCTGTGGTCCTCGGCCGGCGAAAGATTGAACGATTCAGAAAAGAGATTTCTCGACACCATCGTGGAGTCGGCAAAATCGGCTGGGACCCTGGTCGATGACCTGCTCAGCTTCTCGCAGATGGGCCGCTCGACGATGGGCCAGATCGCGATGGACATGACCGCCCTGGTGGAAGACGTGCGCCACAAACTCGACATGGAGTACGCCGGGCGCGCCATCGACTGGCAGATCGCGGGGCTGCCCAAGGTGCAGGCCGACCCCGGCATGCTGCGGCTGGTCTGGCAGAACCTGCTGGCCAATGCGATCAAGTTCACCCGCGACACGCCCGAACCACGCATCGAGGTCGGGCATGAACGCAACGACACGGAGGACATCTTCTTCGTGAAGGACAACGGCTGTGGTTTCGACATGCGCTACGTGGACAAGCTGTTCGGCGTGTTCCAGCGGCTGCATCACGTCGATGAGTACGAAGGCACCGGTATCGGCCTGGCCAACGTGCACCGCATCATCACCCGCCATGGCGGCCGGACCTGGGCGAAAGGCCAGGTCGGCGCCGGCGCGACATTCTATTTCACCATTCCCTTTGTTACTGGAGACCACCTATGAGAGATCTGCGACCGATCCTGCTCGTAGAAGACAACCCGAAAGACGCTGAATTGACCATGGCCGCGCTCGCCCGCTGCCAGTTGCTCAATGACGTGACCCATGTGCGCGACGGCGTGGAAGCGCTGGAGTATCTCCGCTGCCAGGGGCGTTATGAAGGGGCCATGCATGGCGGCCCGGTGGTCGTGCTGCTGGACCTGAAACTGCCCAAGCTCAACGGGCTGGAAGTGCTCAAGGAAATCCGTACCGACCGTGCGCTCAGCAGCACCCCGGTGGTGATGCTGACCTCCTCGCGCGAAGAGCAGGACCTGATCCGCAGCTACGAGCTGGGCGTCAACGCGTTCGTGGTCAAGCCGGTGGACTTCAAGGAATTCCTTGAAGCGATCCAGGGCCTGGGCATGTTCTGGGGCATCACCAACCAGCCGCCACCGCACGGCACGCTGTTCGGCGGGAAGAGTAGACACGATGGCTGAGGCCGCCACAGCAAAGACCATCAGGATCCTGATGGTCGAAGACAGTGCACTTGATGCAGAACTGATCACCGCGCAGCTCAAGCGCGCCGGGGTGCCGTTCACCGCCGAGCGCACCTGGTCGCACCAGGGCATGCTCGATGCCCTGACCACGACGCCGTTCGATGTGATCCTGGCCGACCACGTCCTGCCGGGCTTCGATGGTGACGCCGCGCTCGCCCTGGCCAGCGAGATCGCCCCCCAGATTCCCTTCATCTTCGTCTCCGGCACGCTCACCGAAGAACTCGCAGTGCAGGCGCTCAAGCGCGGTGCGCGCGATTACGTGGTCAAGTCACGCCTGCAGCGCCTGCCCGATGCCGTGCTCCGGGCCATCGGCGAAGCGCAGGAGCGCCGCCGGCTGCAGCGCGTGGAGGCCGAGCTGCATGAGAGCCACCAGCGGCTGAGGCTGATCACCGATTCGCTGCCGGCGCTGATCGCCTACTTCGGTCACGACCATCGCTACCGCTTCGCCAACAACGCCTATGTCGAGTGGCACGGCCGTACGCCGGAGAGCCTGATCGGCCGGCACACCCGCGAGGTGATCGGCGAGGACACCTTCAACAGCATCCAGCAGCACCTGGACCGGGTCCTGCTCGGTGAGAAGGTGAGCTTCGACCTGCTCTCGCTGCGCAGCGATGGCACGCCCCGCCACGCGCAGGTGGACTGCGTACCCGAGCTGGCGCCGGACGGCGCGGTGCTCGGCTATTACGCGATGGCGCGCGACATCAGCGAGCTCAAGCACGCGCAGGCGCTGCTCAGGGCCAACAACGAATCCCTGGAACGCCAGGTCGACGAGCGGACCTCGGCGCTGCACCGCAGTGAAAGCCGACTGCAGGCGCTGTTCGAATCCAGCTTCCAGCACCAGAACCTGCTGACCCTGGATGGCCACATCATCGACACCAATTCGGCGTCGCTGGCGGCCATCCTCGCCAACAAGGAAGACGTCCGCGGCAGCCTCTACTGCGAGTCTGCCTGGTTCGCCGATACCCCCGGGGTACCTGGCGTGGTCTGCACGGCCATTCTCGAGGCGGCGGCCGGCACCGCCTCTCGTCATGAGCTGGAGCTGCGCCTGCCCACCGGCAAGCGGACCTTCGATTTCTCCTTCCGCCCCTTGTTCGACCATCAGGCGCGGATCACCGCGGTCGTCTCCGAAGCGGTGGAAACCACCGCGCGCCGGCAGGCCGAAGAGGCGCTGCGGCACAGCCAGAAGATCGAGGCCGTCGGCCAGCTGACCGGTGGCATCGCGCACGACTTCAACAACATCCTGACCGTGATCGCCGGCAACATCGAATACGCCAAGATGCTGACCGACCGCCTGGGTGACGCTGCGGGCAATTCCTCGCGCTCGCTGGACAACGCGATGAAGGGCGTGATGCGCGCGGCCAACGTCACCCAGCGCCTGCTGGCGTTCTCGCGCCGGCAGCCGCTGAAGAACATGCCGGTGGACCTGAACGAAGAAATGCGCGGCATGCAGGACATGCTCAAGCGTTCACTGGGCGAGCTGGTGCAGATCGACATGCTGCACAGCCCGGATATCTGGTGCGTGGAGATCGACCCGAACCAGCTGGAGGCCTCCATCCTCAACCTGGCGGTCAATGCCCGCGATGCCATGCCCGGGGGCGGGCGCCTGACGATCGAGATCGACAACATCCATCTGGACAAGGACTACGCAGCGCAGCACCCGGATGTGCCGCCCGGCCAATACGCCATGATCCGGGTGCGCGACAGCGGCCAGGGCATGTCCGCCGAGGTGATGGGCCGGGTGTTCGAACCGTTCTTCACCACCAAGGAGGTCGGCCGCGGCACCGGGCTGGGCCTGTCGATGGTGTACGGCTTCGCCAAGCAGTCCGGTGGCCATGTGCTGCTCGACTCCATCGAAGGCAGCGGCACCACGATCACCCTGCTGTTCCCGCGCTCGGCCTCGGCCCTGCCCGGCACCCGCCAGGCCGAGGCGCAGGAAGCCAACGCCTACGAGGTGGAGGAGGAAACCACGGTGCTGGTGGCCGAGGACAATGACGATGTCCGTGCCTACACCGTGGATACCCTGCGCCAGCTGGGCTACCGCGTGCTCGAAGCGCATGACGGACCCTCCGCCCTGCGCCTGCTGGAGCGGCCGGACGTGAGCGTGGACCTGCTGTTCTCGGACATCGTGATGCCGGGCATGTCCGGCTGGGCACTGGCCAAGCAGGCGATCGGCCGGAAACCGGGGCTGCGGGTCCTGTTCACCTCGGGCTATCCGCGCGATATCGACGCAAGCGGCACGGTCGGCCGGACCATCGCGCTGCTCGCCAAACCGTTCACCCGCACCGATCTGGCCCGCTCGATCCGGGCCTCCCTGCAGGACGAGAGCCCCGCCCAGGGCGGTGAGACCTTGGACCGAGGGTAATGAAGGAGGCTGCCGTCATCGGCGCCTCCCGGGGATCATGACGCCGGGCTGGCGCGCGATGCACGGCCGGCTAACGCGCGCGGGCGCTAAGGTGGAGCTCCGCACAGGTGGCAGCATGCCACGAGGATCCGCGCCCGCAATGACTGCTGCCCGTTCCCACCCACGATGCCGCGTGCTTCTCGTCGAAGACGATGCGCCCATCCGGGAGATGACCAAGGACATCCTCAACGACGATGGCTTCGAGGTCCTCGACGTTGCCGACGCCGAGGCCGCTCTGGGGTGCCTCAGGCATGACGGCCCGTTCGACCTGCTGGTGTCCGATGTCGGGCTTCCCGGAATGGACGGCCGCGACCTGGCCACGATCGCCACCACGCTGCACCCGGCCATGCCCATCCTGCTGGTCACCGGCTATGCCGGGGCGGCCGGGGCCCGGCCGGACTTTCTCGGCGAGGACATCAAACTGCTGCGCAAACCCTTCACGCTCAAACAGCTGGTGAGCTCGGTCAGGTCCCTGCTCTGAGCGCAGCCAACACCGTCACTGGCTGCTGCCTGCAGTCGCCAACAGCGCGCGCGCACGCCGCTCCAGTTCGGCAGTGGTGAAGGGTTTGGTCAGCACTTCCATCCCCTCCTCCAGCTGCCCGGCGCCCACCGCCGCCGACGCCGCATAGCCGGTGATGAACAACACCGGCAGCCCGGGCCGCACCTGGCGCCCTGCATCGGCGACCTGCCGGCCATTGAGCCCGCCAGTGAGGCCAACATCGGTGATCAGCAGGTCGATGGGCTGCCCGGAGTGGAGCAGCTCGACCGCCTGGCCGCCCTCCGGCGCCTCCAGCACCCGATAGCCGGCGCCGCCCAGCACCTCGCTGAGCAGCGCGCGGATCGCCCCCTCGTCTTCAACCACCAGGATCGTCCCGACGCTGGGCGTGGATGTGGCGGGCGCATCCTGCTCGGTCTCCTGCACCGCATTGGCCGCGGTTTCGCCGATGAAGCGTGGCAGGTACAGCTCCACCGTCGTGCCCTGGCCGACCTGCGAATCAATCCGCACCTGGCCGCCGGACTGGCGGGTGAAGCCATAGATCATCGACAGGCCCAGGCCGGTGCCCTGCCCGATCGGCTTGGTGGTGAAGAACGGCTCGAAGACCTTCTCGATCACCGCCGCCTCCATGCCGGTTCCGGCGTCCTTGACGGCCAGCCGCACGTAATCGCCCGGGGGCGTATCCAGCGCTGCCGCAGCCTCGCCCTGCAACGTCACGTTCGCCGCACTGATGATCAGCGGGCCGCCCTCGGGCATGGCATCGCGGGCATTGATGCACAGATTCAACAGCGCATTCTCCATCTGCGGCACATCCACCAGCACCGACCATGGATCCGAATCGAGCTGCGTGGCGATCGCGATCGACGGCCCCAGCGTGCGCGAGATGATGTCCAGCATCCCGCGCACCAGGGCATCGGCCACCACCGGCGTCGGCGCCAGCGTCTGCCTGCGGGAGAAGGCCAGCAGCCGCTGGGTCAGCGCGGTGGCGCGCGACGCGCTGGACTGCGCCATCTCCAGGTACCGGCCCACATCATCGTAGCGACGCTGATCGATGCGCAGCTCCAGCAGCTCCAGGCCGACCGAGATGGCGGTCAGCAGGTTGTTGAAGTCATGCGCCAGGCCGCCGGTCAACTGGCCCACGGCCTCCATCTTCTGGCTTTGCCGCAACCGCTCTTCAGCCACCTGCAGCTCGGCGCTGCGCGCCTGCACCCGCTCTTCCAGGGTCAAGGTCAGCTCGCGCAGCTGGTCTTCGGCCAGGCGCCGCTCGGTCACGTCCGAGGCAGTGCCGAACCATTCGGTGATCTCGCCGTTGCCGTCCAGCAGCGGCACCGCGCGCATCTGCACCCAGCGCACGCTGCCATCGGCGAGCAGGCTGCGGTGTTCCAGCGCCAGCGGCTCCCGCTGCGCCAGCGCGCGGGCGATCGCCTGCTCCAGCAGGCCCAGATCCTCCGGATGTACGTAGCGCTCTTTCCAGTCGCTGAGCGCGGGCAGGCTGTCGTCCTGCGCGACCGGTCCAGTGGCCAGAATCTGGCGCATCTCGCGCCAGTCGGCGGTGACCGCATAGAGCGACTGCGAGGAGGCGCTCACCAGCGCGCCGAGGCGTCGCTCGCTATGGGCCAGTGCATCGCTGGCGCGGCGCTCTTCTGTCCGGTCGCCCAGCACCTTGACGAAGCCCAGCGCGGCGCCATCTTCATCGCGCAGCACGGTCATGGCGCCGCTGGCCCAGAACCGCCCGCCGGATTTGCGCGCCAGCCAGCGCTCACCGCTGACCCCGCCCGATGCGATCGAGACGCTCTGGTTGTGGCGCAGGCGGTCGGCCAGGATGTCCTCCTGGGTATAGATCCGCTCCACCTTCTGGCCCAGCATCTCGGCCTCCGTCCAGCCGAAGATGTGCTCGGCGCCGGCATTCCACAGGGTCACGTTGCCCTGCAGGTCCGAGGCGACGATCGCGTAGTCGCTGGCACTGTCGATGATCTGGCGATTGCGCGCCTCCACCTGCCGCATCGTGCGCTGCAGCTCGATGTGGGAGGTGACATCCAGGCCCTGCACGAACACGCCGGCAGTGCTGCCGTCTTCGCCGGCCACCGGCTGGAAGACGAGATCCAGCAGGCGCCGGGCCGATGAGGGATCGGACGGGAACGGCGCGTCGTAGACCATCTCGCTGCCGATGTACGGCTTGCCGGTGCGGTACACCTCGTCCAGCAACGGCATGAAACCCTGGTCGACGATTTCCGGCAGCGCCTCCCGGATCGACTTCCCGAGCACGTGGCGGTTGCCGACCAGGCGTTGGTAGCCCGGGTTGGCCAGCTCGACGCGATGCTCCGGCCCGCTGAGGAAGGCCATGAACATCGGCGACTTGTCGAACAGCGCGATCAGGCGCTCGTTCTCCTTGGCCAGGCGCTGCTGCGCCACGATGATGCTGGTCACCTCGTTGGTCACGCAGAACGCGCCGCCGACACTGCCATCGTCCAGGAAGATCGGCGAGAAGGAGAATGTCCACCAGGTCTCTTCAGGCACGCCTTGGCGGCTCATGGAGACCGGCAGGTTCTCGTAGCGGGAGGACCCGCCTGCGAAGGCAGTCTCGATCGGTGCGCGCACGGCGTCCCACGCATCCGCCCACAGCTGCCTCAGCGGCGCCCCCAGCGCCCCCTCCAGGCGCGGCCCCAGGATCGGGCTGTAGGCATCGTTGAAGAAGAATGTCAGGTCATCGCCCCAGACCACGTACATGCTCTCGGGCGAGGCCAGGATCAGGTTGACCGCATTGCGCAGCGCACTGGGCCACTGGTCGATCGGGCCCACCGGCGTCGCCTGCCAGTTCCATCCACGCACCTGCTCGGCCATCGGGCCGGTGCTGCCGGGAAAACGCCCCACCCCTGCACTCATGCGCGCTGCTCCAACACGGCCGGGGCACGCGCGCCGCGCAGCCGCGCGACAGACCAGGGAAGGACAGACATCATCGGGTCACCGAACCTTGAACTGAAAGGCATCGCAGCAGCAGGGGGAACGGCAGGCAGCGGTCGGCCGGCCGGTAGGGGGAGAGCAATTTAATCCACGCGGGGCCAACTCCATGTCAACGCCCGCAGCCGTAACGGACCGCTGCCCACGGCCACGGATTGTCCCGCGCCACGGGCGGCGGGTACAGCCCCGGCCGCTCAGCGCCGCACTGCAGCCCGGCCTGC